>NZ_JBJQLJ010000044.1:0-19892 GCF_046486385.1 Escherichia sp. WS33
TACGTCGTCTGCCGAAACCAACGTCGGCACCTGCTTCAGTGGAGATCGTGTTGTTTCCTCCGGATAACCGGATCCGCGATCTGGACAACTATAACAAGGCGCTGTTTGACGCCCTGACCCACGCGGGTGTGTGGGAAGACGACAGACAGGTGAAAAGAATGCTGGTGGAGTGGGGACCGGTTATCCCGAAAGGGAAGGTCGAGATCACTATCAGTAAGTATGAGAAACCGGCGGGTGCAGCCGCCTGATTAAGAGGAGAAACGAAGTATGAATAATCTGATGGTCATTGATGGTATTGAAGTTCGTCGTGATGCTTATGGGCGTTACAGCCTGAACGATCTGCATCGCGCAGCAGTAGCATCTGGTGCAAATGCCAGAACCAAGGAGCCAGGAAAGTTTCTTTCCAGCCAACAAACTGTTGAGCTTGTTCATGAATTGACCAACACCCAGAATTTGGGTGTTGACCCGGTGAGTGTGATTCATGGGGGAAATGAACGGGGAACGTATGTCTGCAAGGAACTGGTGTATGCCTATGCAATGTGGATCAGCCCTTCATTCCATCTGAAGGTGATCCGTACTTTCGATATGGTAACCAGCGCACCGGAAAAATTATCCGGGCAGGCTGCTGACAAGATGCAGGCTGGTGTGATTCTGCTGGACTTTATGCGTCGGGAATTAAACCTGTCTAACTCATCTGTGCTTGGGGCCTGTCAGAAACTCCAGGAGGCTGTTGGCTTACCGAATCTGGCTCCGCGCTATGCAATTGATGCTCCTGCCGATGCACCCGATGGCTCAAGTCGCCCTACGCTGTCACTGAGTGCACTGCTGAAGCAGTATGGTATCCGCCTGACGGCTAATCAGGCATATCACCAGATGGTGAAGCTGGGGATCGTCGAGCAGCGCGAACGATACAGCCGTACCGCGATTAACAACATCAAAAAATTCTGGTCGCTGACAGCGAAAGGCTGCATGTTCGGCAAGAATATCACCAGTCCCGCAAATCCGCGCGAGACGCAGCCGCATTTCTTCGAATCCCGATTCCCTGAGCTGTTAAAGCTGCTCGATACCGTTCATTGAGGTGACCGTGAGAGCACTACTGACCCCTGAAATTGCCCCGCGTATGGGGATCGTATTGTTCAGGCCAGGTTCAGAGTTGATGCCCCTGTTTATGCAGGGGCGTGTCCTGCTGGAGCCTGAGCCGGAACGTTATTCATCTTTCGCCAGTGGTGCAGTTCCGGCGGCATCACAACCGCTGGCGGATGATCCTGCCGTTCGGGCCGTGTTCCGCAATGAGGCAGTGATCCGTCGTGCTGGTGGCGTGGAATGTCTTGAAAGCTGGTTACTTCGTGAAAAAGGCTGCCAGTGGCCTCATTCCGACTGGCACAGCGAGAACATGACCACAATGCGACACGCTCCGGGCGCAATCCGTCTGTGCTGGCACTGCGATAACCAGCTGCGCGATCAGTTCACGGAACGGCTGGAATCAATGGCAACGGATAACTGTGCCCGCTGGGTGTTGTCTGTTGTGCGTCGGGATCTCGGTTTTGATGACAGTCACGTTGTGACAATGCCGGAACTGTGCTGGTGGCTGATTCGTAATGACCTGGCGGATGCCTTACCGGAAAGTGCAGCCCGTAAGGCACTGAGATTACCGAAGCCTGTTGTGCCGTCTGTCTCCCGGGAAAGTGACCTTGTGCCTTCGGTTCCTGCCACCAGCATCATCCAGGATAAGGCGAAAAAGGTGCTGGCGCTGAAAGTGGATCCGGAGTCGCCGGAGTCTTTTATGTTACGCCCAAAACGTCGCCGCTGGGTTAATGAAAAGTACACGCGCTGGGTTAAGACACAGCCGTGTGCATGTTGTGGAAAGCCCGCTGATGATCCCCACCACCTGATAGGTCACGGTCAGGGGGGAATGGGAACAAAAGCGCATGACCTTTTTGTGTTGCCTTTGTGCAGAAAGCATCACGACGAGCTGCATGCGGATACCGTGGCATTTGAAGAGAAGTATGGCTCCCAGCTGGAGCTGATATTTCGTTTTATCGATCGTGCGCTGGCAATTGGCGTGCTGGCGTAAGTGGAGAACGAGCATGAACCTTGAAGCCTTACCGAAATATTACTCCCCGAAATTTCCAAAATTGAGCGATGACGCACCGGCGACAGGCTCTGGTGGTTTAACAATTACGGATGTAATGGCTGCGCAGGGGATGGTGCAGTCGAAAGCACCGCTTGGGTTTGCCTTATTCCTGGCAAAAGTTGGTGTTCAGGATCCTCAGTTTGCGATTGAAGGTCTGCTCAATTACGCGATGGCACTGGATAACCCGACATTGAACAAATTGAGTGAAGAAACCCGGTTACAGATCATCCCTTACCTTGTGAATTTTGCCTTTGCTGATTATTCCAGGTCTGCGGCAAGTAAGGCTCGCTGTGAGCATTGTGCTGGTACTGGATTTCATAATGTATTGCGCGAAGTGGTGAAACACTCCAGAAGCGGGGAATCTGTTATCAAGGAAGAGTGGGTGAAGGAACTGTGTCAGCATTGTCATGGTAAGGGAGAAGTCAGCACAGCGTGCAGAGGGTGTAAGGGTAAAGGTATTGTCCTGGATGAAAAAAGAACCCGGCTTCATGGCACGCCTGTTTATAAGGTTTGTGGGCGTTGCAATGGAAACCGGTTTAGCCGTTTACCAACCACACTGGCGCGGCTTCATGTCCAGAAGCTGGTACCAGACCTGACGGATTATCAGTGGTACAAAGGATATGCAGATGTCATTGATAAGCTGGTTACAAAGTGCTGGCAGGAAGAAGCATATGCAGAGATACAATTGAGAAAGGTGACAAGATAAATGGTTTTCGCCGAAGATGACGACATGATGCTTGCGTTTTTCAAAAAATATGGATAAGATTTTCACAACGATGGGCTTTGTATGTCTACCGTTGATAAGATTTAAGAACCCGCCACTGAGCGGGTTTTTTTGTACCTGTAAACTTGGTGCAGTACAGTAAACACGCTGGTGGTCGTGAATACTGACTTTTTATCTTGCTGGCTTTTTAGACAAGAGTTACTGGTATGTCATGTTAACCAGAAGGGAAAAAGACATGCTAAAACAGCAAGATATGACAGAAACCGCCGCCGCAGTCCTTCATTTCTTACCTGCTGACAAGTGGGTAACGCCACGCATGATGACGAGAACTACCGGAGTAAGCGAAGCCCGGTGCCAGTTAATACTGACTCAGTTAGTTCTGGCGGGGCTGGCGAAGGATAACGGCGGGTACGGGAATAAATTCAGACGCTGCCAGTAATGGCGGTTTCCTGCTGTGAAAATGGGCGGCTGGTGGGTGTTGGTAGCACCTGCCAGCCATTCGCTCATGCTTACTGGTCACAAGCGAACCACGGCCCACTGCTTTAGCGCAAAAGCAGAGTGAGCCTACCAGAGTTACGCTTACTGATCCATGAAAAATACTGTAAAAATAAACAGTGTTGATTTAATCAACGCTGATTGCCTGCATTTTATTCAGTCCCTGCCTGATGATTCCATTGACCTGATTGTTACCGATCCGCCGTACTTCAAGGTGAAACCCAACGGCTGGGACAATCAGTGGAAAGGGGACGAAGATTACCTTAAGTGGCTGGACCACTGTCTGGCCCAGTTCTGGCGGGTGTTAAAACCTGCCGGAAGCCTTTACCTGTTCTGTGGGCATCGCCTGGCATCTGATATTGAGATCATGATGCGTGAACGTTTCAACGTGCTTAACCATATCATCTGGGCGAAGCCGTCCGGACGTTGGAATGGGTGTAATAAAGAAAGTCTGCGCGCATATTTTCCTGCCACAGAGCGCGTTCTGTTTGCTGAACATTACCAGGGGCCATATCGCGGCAAAAGTGACGGCTATGCGGCAAAAGAAAGGGAACTCAAACAGCACATAATGGCACCGCTGATATCGTATTTCAGGGATGCTCGTGCCGAACTGGGTATAACGGCAAAACAAATTGCCGAAGCCACAGGTAAGAAAAATATGGTTTCCCACTGGTTTGGTGCCAGTCAGTGGCAGTTGCCGAATGAGGCTGACTATCGGAAGTTACAGGCACTGTTTTCCCGTATAGCGGCAGAGAAGTTTCAGGAACAACAACTGGAACAACCACACCACCAGCTGGTGGCATCTTATGATTCACTGAATCGTAAATATTCTGAATTGCTGGATGAGTTTAAATCTCTCCGGCGCTATTTCTCCGTATCAGTCTCCGTGCCTTATACCGATGTCTGGATGCATAAACCCGTTCAGTTCTACCCGGGGAAACATCCGTGTGAGAAACCGGCGGATATGCTCAGGCAAATAATCAATGCCAGTAGTCGACCAGGTGATCTGGTTGCTGATTTTTTTATGGGATCCGGTTCCACAATAAAAGCAGCAATGGCGCTGGGGCGTCGGGCCTTAGGTGTTGAGCTTGAGTCAGAGCGGTTTAATCAGACAGTGAAAGAGATAAACGAGCTGGTGGGGAAATAATCTGGTGGCCACGTCAGGTGGCCTTTTTATTTCCATTACACAGCACCCGCATCTGCGAGGTGGGGTTATGAAATCCATGGATAAGTTAACAACGGGTGTCGCCTATGGCACCTCAGCAGGTAGTGCCGGGTACTGGTTTTTACAGTTGCTCGATAAAGTCACGCCCTCACAGTGGGCGGCAATAGGTGTGCTGGGTAGTCTGGTATTTGGCCTGCTGACGTACCTGACAAACCTTTATTTCAAGATTAAAGAAGATAAGCGCAAGGCTGCGAGAGGTGAATAATGCCTCCATCATTACGAAAAGCAGTTGCTGCTGCTATTGGTGGCGGAGCAATTGCTATAGCATCAGTGTTAATCACTGGCCCAAGTGGTGACGATGGCCTGGAAGGTGTCAGCTACATACCATACAAAGATATCGTTGGCGTATGGACTGTATGTCACGGACACACCGGAAAAGACATCATGCTCGGTAAAACGTATACCGAAGCAGAATGCAAAGCCCTCCTGAATAAAGACCTTGCCACGGTTGCCAGACAAATTAACCCGTACATCAAAGTCGATATACCGGAAACAACGCGCGGCGCTCTGTACTCGTTCGTCTACAACGTGGGTGCTGGCAATTTCAGAACATCGACGCTTCTTCGCAAAATAAACCAGGGCGATATCAAAGGCGCATGTGACCAGCTACGTCGCTGGATATACGCTGGCGGTAAGCAATGGAAAGGCCTGATGACTCGTCGTGAGATTGAGCGTGAAGTCTGTTTGTGGGGGCAACAATGAGCAGAGTAACCGCGATTATCTCCGCTCTGGTTATCTGCATCATCGTCTGCCTGTCGTGGGCGGTCAATCATTACCGTGATAACGCCATCGCCTACAAAGAACAGCGAGATAAAAAAGTCAGTGAGCTGAAGCAGGCGACCGCCACCATTACTGACATGCAGCAGCGCCAGCGTTCTGCTGATGCACTCGATGCTAAATACACGAAGGAGTTAGCTGATGCGAAAGCTGAAAATGATGCTCTTCGGCGCAAGCTTGATAATGGTGGTCGGGTGTTCGTCAAAGGAAAATGCCCTGTGCCATCCTCAGCCGAAACCTCCAGCGCCTCCGGCATGGGCAATGATGCCACCGTCGAACTCTCTCCAGTTGCTGGACGAAACGTTCTCGGTATCCGGGACGGGATTATCCGCGACCAAACAGCACTGAGAACGCTTCAGGAATACATCAGGACGCAATGCCTTCGATGATAGCGATAATTTTACTCATCATCCTTCACATCTGGCTCTGTAGACAGGATGGTGATCACTTCTGGAGTGAATCCAGATTAAACATCTCATTGCTGATGCTTGATATTGAGCATCTTGCGCGCGGTAAGGGGCTGCGTTGAGATAAGAGCCAGTCATTACAAATACCAGGATTTAGCCTCGCATTCGCGGGGCTTTTTATTGCCATTACAAAAGCCACTCCCTACAGAGTGGCTTTGATAATGGCTTATACCCTACACGGGATAGCTTAACTGATATCCCTTTTAACGGATAAAGGTATTCAAGCCTGACACATCATGCGCTGTATCGTCTCCGTATTCCCGTATTAACAGAGACCGTAGCCCGACGGGGAACTCCTTCTGCGCGAGTGTGCGGGAATAATCAAAAACGATGCACACCGGGTTTTTACCGCGTTTATGGTTCGCGGGTTTGTCCCTCATGCTCGCCAGTCCTGTGCGGGGGGGGAAGAAACAGGACACTTACACAGATTCTTGTGGGCACGATGCTATGCCTTTCTGGATTATCCCGATGCCATTCATGCAAGGCGTTGTATCAGACATTCGTCAGAGCTGTCAGGCTGACGGGTCCTCCCGGTGGGGTGGCCTGCCACGGGGCGGGAGCGTCGCGGAAAAAGGCTAGTTTTTGCATTTCCATGGCGGCGGCAGCATGTTAGGTAATTTATTGATAATTAAAAGTTATTTCTCTTTTCACCTGTACAATATTTTTTTCTCCCTGTCATTAGACCAGTTTGCAATTAATTGAAATATATAAATAAACCTGATTTTCACCTGCCAGATGGAGTTGCTTATGTCAAATGTGAGCGGGATCGGTGATGCTTATTACTGGAGTGTTTTTAAAATCGCCGAGGCCTTTGGGCTTCACCGGGACACAGTAAAAAAACGGCTCCTCGCGGCCAACACTCCTGTGGCAGCGACTGTCAGGGGGAACCCCGTTTACGCCCTGCAGCATGTCGGGCCTGCCCTGTTTAGTGTGAAGCATGAGGCAGCAGACTCTGTTCATGATCCATCCCGTATGGAGCCGAAAGAGAGAAAGGATTGGTACCAGTCTGAAAATGAAAGGATCAAGCTGGAAAAGGAGCAGCGAAAACTCATCCCCGTTGATGAAGTAGTCATCGTCTATTCGTCCATGAGAAAGGCTGTCGTCCAGGTTCTGGAGACAATTCCGGATGTTCTTGAACGCGATTGCGCCCTGACTCCTCAGGCCGTCGGCGTTGTACAGCAGGCCATTGATGACCTGCGATACACTCTTCAGGAAAAATCCTACGAGGCTTGTGCTGCTGAATTAATTCCTGATGAGGAAGGAGAGAGTCTCTAGGAGGAATAATGGGTTTTTCATCAGCCCGAAATTTGGGAAGGGACATATCGGCAGGATTTTCCCCACCACGTCGCATGCCGATTTCGGAGGCTGTTAAAAAATTCATGCGTGTTCCCAAGGGGGCTGGTAACTCGGTGCCATGGGATCCTGAACTGACACCCTACATCATTGAGCCCATGAACTGCCTGGCATCGCGTGAATACGATGCGGTGATTTTTGTTGGTCCTGCGCGAACAGGGAAGACCATTGGTCTGATCGATGGATGGATTGTCTATACCATCGTTTGCGATCCTTCGGACATGCTCGTTGTGCAGATGACCGAAGATAAGGCCCGCGAGCATTCTAAAAAGCGCCTCGACAGAACGTTCAGAAGCAGTGCGGCGGTAAAGAAAAGAATGAGTCCACGTCGTAACGACAATAATGTTCATGATAAGACGTTCAGGGATGGCTCGTTCCTTAAAATTGGTTGGCCCTCGGTCAACATTATGTCGTCGTCGGATTACCGGTTTGTCGCCTTAACCGATTACGACCGTTTTCCGGAGAATATCGACAGCGAGGGTGATGGTTTCTCCCTGGCCTCAAAACGTACCACCACATTTATGTCCGCCGGGATGACTCTGGTGGAGAGCTCGCCGGGACGTGACATCTGCGACAGCAAATGGCGACGTAAGTCGCCTCATGAAGCGCCACCGACGACTGGTATTCTTTCCCTTTACAATCGTGGTGACCGCCGCCGCTGGTACTGGCCATGTCCGCACTGCGGTGAATATTTTCAGCCAGCCATGGATGCCATGACCGGCTACCGTAATGAACCGGATCCCTTTAAAGCCAGTGAGGCGGCGTATCTACTTTGCCCGCACTGCAGCGGCATTATCACTGCGGAGAAAAAGCGTGAGCTCAATAGTGCAGGAGTCTGGTTGCGTGAAGGTCAGGTCATTGATCGTAACGGCAACGTTTCCGGTGAACCGCGCCGCTCCCGTATCGCCAGTTTCTGGATGGAAGGGCCAGCTGCTGCGTATCAGACCTGGGCGCAACTGGTTTACAAATTACTGACTGCAGAACAGGAGTATGAAGCGACAGGAAGCGAAGAAACACTCAGGGCGGTTATCAACACCGACTGGGGATTGCCTTATCTTCCTCGTGCCAGCATGGAGCAACGAAAAAGTGAACTGCTTGAGCAGCGGGCAGAGCCAGTTCCTTCCCGCAGTGTGCCGGATGGCGTTAATTTCCTTGTGGCGACAGTGGATGTGCAGGCGGGACGTCATCGCCGTTTTGTGGTTCAGGTAACAGGCTATGGCAGTCGTGGCGAACGCTGGATTATTGATCGTTACAACATCACGCAGTCATTGCGCAGTGACTGCGACGGGGAGAGCCAGCGAATTGATCCGGCCAGCTATCCGGAAGACTGGGATGTCCTGCTGACAGATGTTTTTCATAAAAGCTGGCCGCTGGCCTCCGATCCTTCTCAACAAATGCGACTTATGGCAATGGCGGTGGACTCCGGCGGTGAAGACGGGGTCACTGATAATGCCTATAAATTCTGGCGTCGTTGCCGTCGTGATGGCCTTGGTAAACGTATTTACCTGTTTAAGGGCGACAGCATCCGGCGCGCAAAACTGATCAGCCGTACATTCCCTGATAACACCGGACGAACGGGCCGACGGGCGCAGGCCGCAGGTGATGTGCCGCTCTGGCTTCTTCAGACGGATGCCCTGAAAGACCGGGTGAATAACGCGTTATGGCGTGACTCGCCAGGTCCCGGCTATGTGCATTTCCCTGACTGGCTGGGGAGCTGGTTTTACGACGAACTGACGTATGAAGAGCGGAGCAGTGACGGGAAATGGAGTAAGCCGGGTCGCGGTGCCAACGAAGCTTTTGACCTGATGGTGTATGCCGAGGCTCTGGTCATTCTGCATGGATACGAAAAGATCCGCTGGCCGGATGCACCGGAGTGGGCGAGCCGGGAAACCTGGCTGGAGTGTGTCCCGGACAGTACCGAACCGTCACCCTCACCGGAACCGGTATCCACGCCTGTTAAAAAACAAAAACGGAAGAAAACAGTAACTGACGATGTTAACCCCTGGCTGACTTCCGGAGGATGGTTATGAATCAGAATGATATTGAAGCCATGATTCAGCGTTATACGGAAGCTGAAATGGCGGTGCTGGACGGAAAATCCGTCACTTTTAATGGTCAGCAGATGACCATGGAAAACTTATCTGAGATCCGGCAGGGTCGGCAGGAGTGGGAGCGCCGCCTTGCGGCTCTGATTACACGACGACGTGGGCATCCCGGGTACCGGCTGGCGAGGTTCTGATGGCAATTCTTGATGATGTGATTGGCGTTTTTTCACCAGGATGGAAAGCGGCAAGGCTGCGTTCCCGTGCGGTGATCCAGGCTTATGAGGCCGTAAAAACGACGCGGACACACAAAGCCCGACGGGAGAACCGAACTGCCGACCAGTTAAGCCAGTACGGGGCCGTGTCGTTACGTGAGCAGGCCCGTTACCTTGATAACAACCACGATCTGGTCATTGGTGTATTTGACAAGCTGGAAGAACGGGTGGTGGGGAAAAACGGGATTATTGTCGAGCCACATCCGGTATTACGCAATGGGGCCATTGCCCGTGACCTGGCTGCGGAGATACGTACCCGATGGAGTGAATGGTCTGTCAGTCCGGAGGTCACCGGGCAGTTTACCCGTCCGATGCTGGAACGTCTGATGCTGCGTACCTGGCTGCGCGATGGTGAGGTGTTTGCCCAGATGGTTTCCGGGCGCATAAACAGCCTGACGCCTTCTGCCGGTGTTCATTTCTGGCTGGAGGCGCTCGAGCCGGACTTTATTCCCATGACCAGTGATGAGAGCAACAGGCTGAATCAGGGCGTGTTTGTTGATGACTGGGGGCGTCCCGAAAAATATCTGGTGTATAAAAGTCGTCCTGTATCCGGACGGCAGATGGAAACCAAAGAAGTGGATGCAGAGCGAATGCTGCATCTTAAATTTGTTCGCCGTCTGCACCAGATGCGCGGGACGTCTTTATTGTCCGGTGTGCTGATCCGCCTCAGCGCCCTGAAAGAGTATGAAGATTCTGAGCTGACTGCAGCAAGGGTCGCCGCTGCTCTGGGGATGTACATCCGGAAAGGCGACGGACAGAGCTATGAAACGGATGGTAATGACAGCAAGGAGAATGAACGCGAGCTTACCATTCAGCCAGGCATTATTTACGACGATCTGAAACCCGGCGAAGAAATCGGAATGGTGAAGTCGGATCGCCCAAATCCTAACCTTGAAACTTTTCGTAATGCTCAGTTGCGTGCCGTGGCGGCGGGCAGTCGTCTGAGTTTTTCCAGTACAGCGCGCAACTATAACGGCACTTACAGCGCCCAGCGTCAGGAGCTGGTTGAATCCACTGATGGCTACCTGATCCTGCAGGACTGGTTTATTGGTGCCGTCACCCGCCCGATGTATCGTGCCTGGCTGAAACAGGCTGTGGCATCCGGTGTTATCAGGCTACCCCGCGATCTTGACCGTTCTTCACTGTATACCGCGGTGTATTCCGGACCGGTGATGCCGTGGATTGACCCTGTTAAGGAGGCTGAGGCCTGGAAAATCCAGATTCGTGGTGGAGCGGCGACAGAATCAGACTGGGTACGTGCAGGTGGTCGTAATCCGGATGATGTCAAACGTCGGCGCAAGGCCGAAATTGATGAAAACCGCAAGCTGGACCTGGTATTTGATACCGATCCGGCCAGTGATAAAGGAGGCAGCAGTGCCGCAACGAAACGACAGTAGCCGCAGTACACCGACGACCAGTCCGAAGAATAATTCCTGGTTCAGGATGCAGGCTGGTCACCAGAGTGACGCGGATATTTATATTTATGACGAGATTGGTTTCTGGGGTGTTACGGCGAAGCAGTTTATCAGTGATCTGAATGCACTGGGCGATATCACCCACATTAATCTCCATATCAATTCACCGGGTGGCGATGTCTTTGAAGGCATCGCCATTTTTAATGCGCTGAAAACACATGGTGCGTCCATTACCGTTTATGTCGACGGTGTGGCGGCATCAATGGCGTCGGTCATTGCGATGGTGGGAAACCCGGTCATTATGCCGGAAAACACCTTCATGATGATTCATAAACCATTTGGCTTTACGGGCGGTGATGCGGAGGACATGCGCACCTATGCCGACCTGCTCGATAAAGTTGAGGCGGTTCTGTTACCCGCTTATGCACAGAAAACCGGGAAAACCACCGATGAAATTGCTGCCATGCTGGCGGATGAGACCTGGATGTCCGGTGCCGAATGTCTGGCACATGGATTTGCTGATCAGGTGACGCCAGCCGTTAAGGCAATGGCATGTATTCAGTCAAAACGTACAGAGGAATTTAAAAAGATGCCGGAATCCATTCGAAACATGATTACTCCGCCACGCAACAGTGCTCCACGCGTACAGGATGATGAACCTGCAGCCTCCCGGACGCCAGTGCAGGCAGCAGCACCCGTGGTGGATGAAAACAGTATCCGTGCGCAGGTACTGGCAGAGCAAAAAGCGCGTGTAAACGGTATTAATGATCTGTTTGCCATGTTTGGCGGGCGTTATCAGACGCTGCAGGCTCAGTGTCTTGCCGATCCTGAATGTTCGCTGGAGCAGGCCCGCGAAAAGCTGTTGAACGAGATGGGGCGCGAATCCACTCCATCCAATAAAAATACCCCGGCTCATATTTATGCCGGTAACGGTAATTTTGTGGGGGACGGGATCCGCCAGGCGCTGATGGCGCGCGCCGGGTTTGAAAAAACTGAACGTGATAATGTCTACAACGGGATGACCCTGCGTGAATATGCCCGTATGTCACTGACTGAACGGGGTATTGGTGTTTCCAGTTATAACCCGATGCAGATGGTCGGTGCGGCGTTCACACACAGTACGTCTGACTTCGGTAATATTCTGCTGGATGTTGCGAACAAAGCCATTCTGCAGGGCTGGGAAGATGCCCCTGAAACCTATGAACAGTGGACGCGGAAAGGTCAGTTGTCTGATTTTAAAATTGCCCATCGTGTGGGTATGGGGGGCTTCAGTGCTCTGCGTCAGGTGCGTGAAGGGGCAGAATATAAATACGTCACCACCGGAGATAAACAGGCCACTATTGCACTGGCGACCTATGGCGAGCTGTTCAGTATCACCCGTCAGGCCATTATCAATGATGATCTGAATATGCTGACCGATGTCCCGATGAAGCTGGGCCGTGCGGCGAAATCCACTATTGCCGATCTGGTTTATGCCATTCTGACGTCTAACCCGAAAATCTCCACAGATAATGTAAGTCTGTTCGATAAAGCGAAACATGCAAACGTACTGGAGAGCGCGGCAATGGACGTGGCATCGCTGGATAAAGCCCGCCAGTTGATGCGCGTTCAGAAAGAGGGTGAGCGTCATCTGAATATTCGTCCTGCGTTCGTACTGGTACCGACGGCGATGGAGTCTGTTGCTAACCAGGTCATTCGCTCCTCAAGTGTCAAGGGGGCTGACATTAACGCCGGTATTATTAACCCGGTGAAAGATTTTGCGACCGTTATTGCAGAGCCTCGTCTTGATGATAACAGCCAGACCACCTTCTACCTGGCTGCGTCCAAAGGCTCCGATACGATTGAAGTGGCTTATCTCAACGGTGTGGATACGCCATATATTGATCAGATGGAGGGCTTCAGTGTGGATGGCGTGACAACGAAAGTGCGTATTGACGCCGGTGTCGCGCCAGTTGATCACCGCGGTCTGGTGAAATGTACGGCGTAAACGTCGCAGACAACAACTCTGATGGCCCGTAAGGGCTTTTTTTGTACCTGAAATCAGCCCCTGAACGGGGCTGTGCGGAGACAGTTATGGCAAAGAATTTTGTAGAAGAAGGAAAAACGGTGGCGATTGTTGCCAGTGCAGCCATCAGCAGCGGAGATCTGGTGCAGGTGGGTGATGTTTTTGCGGTAGCGCTGACCGATATTCCACAGGGTGAAACAGGCGACGGCCTGACCGAAGGTGTGTTTATGCTGCCTAAGCTGAAAACGGATGACATGAAAACGGGTAAGAAGGTTTATCTGAAGTCCGGAAAAGTTCAGTTGACTAACAGCGGCTCTGATCCGCTGGTCGGGGTTGTCTGGGCAGATGCCGGAACCAGTGCAGAAGAAGTGCCGGTAAAACTCAATGTCTGATCCCTTTTCCCGGCTGGCAGCGCGTATGGATGCGATCACGGTCAGAAAGATGGGAAAGACAGCCTCGATTAATGATGTCGATATGACTGTGATCCCGGGAGAAACACTGGCAGAGCTGAATGCTCTGTCCGGACCTGCGGTCTCTCTGGTGGTGTTTTCTTCGGGATACCGCCCACGGCGCGGGGATCGCGTTGTTTATGACGGACAACAATGGACGGTCACACGGCATGAACGCTTTAACGGTAAGCCAATGATCTTTATTGAGTAAAGAGGTGTGGGATGAAGGGGCTTGAGAATGCTATCCGCAATCTGAACAGCCTTGATACCCGTATGGTGCCACAGGCCAGCGCATGGGCGATAAACCGTGTGGCACAGAAAGCGGTCTCGGTTGCCACCCGGCAGGTTGCCGGGAATACCGTTGCGGGAGATAACCAGGTGAAAGGGATCCCCCTGAAACTGGTACGTCAGCGTGTCCGGGTGTTTAAAGCCAGTCCGTCAGGAAAAATGACGGCCAGGATCCGCGTTAACCGGGGCAATCTGCCCGCCATCAAACTGAACACAACACGGCGGCGTGCTGGTGAAGGATTGAGAGTGGGAAAATACTTTTTCCGGGGGGCATTTATTCAGCAACTGGCGAATGGCCGCTGGCATGTTCTGAGGCGTCTTCCTGAAGCGCGTTTTGCAACAGGGCATGACCATCAGGGCAGGCCAAGAAAAAATCGTCTTCCTGTGGAGGTAGTGAAAATCCCGCTGTCCGGACCGCTGACACAGGCATTTGAAGATGCCCGCGACCGCATCATTGCTGCGGAAATGCCGAAACAGCTGGGGTATGCACTGAAACAACAACTGAGGTTATGGCTGACCCGATGAATCGACATACACAAATCCGCCAGGTCGTACTGGCACGCCTTCGGGAACAGTGTGGAGACAGCGCCACGTTTTTTGACGGGCTTCCGGCATTTGTTGATGCGCAGGAACTGCCTGCCGTGGCGGTGTGGCTGAGTGATGCTCAGTACACCGGAAAAATGACGGATGAAGATGACTGGCAGGCTGTTCTGCATATTGCTGTCTTCATCCGGGCACAGGCACCGGATTCAGAGCTGGATATGTGGATGGAGAGCACCATTTTCCCGGCCCTGAATGATATACCGGCACTTTCCGGACTCATCGACACCCTGATCCCTCTCGGTTTTAACTATCAACGTGATAATGAGATGGCCACCTGGGCGATGGCGGAAATCACGTACCAGATCACGTACACGAATTAAAGGAGGTGGCAATGACCACACCAAATCCACTGGCAAAAACGAAAGGTGCGGGAACGACGTTCTGGATGTACACCGGCAAGGGCGATGCGTTTGCGAACCCTTTATCGGACACTGACTGGCTGCGTCTTGCGATGGTGAAGGATCTGCAACCTGGCGAAATGACCGCTGATGCAGAAGATGACACTTATCTCGATGATGAAGATGCAGACTGGAAAACGACAACCCAGGGGCAGAAATCCGTTGGTGATACTTCGGCGACGCTGGCCTGGCGTCCGGGTGACAGCGGGCAGAAAAAACTGGTTCAGTTGTTCGACTCCGGTGAAGTCTGCGCGTTTCGTATCAAATATCCCAACGGCACTGTTGATGTTTTCCGTGGCTGGCTGAGCTCACTGGGTAAAACCATTGCCTCAAAAGACGTGATGACCCGCACAGTGAAAATCAGCGGTGTGGGGCGTCCGTATCTGGCAGAGGAAGGCACTGAAACAGTGAGCGTTACCGGGCTGACGGTGGCACCGGTATCTGCCAGTGTAAAAGTGGGAGCAACCACCACGCTGACCTTTACAGTAAAACCTGACGGAGCCAGTGACAAAGCGATCAGTGTGCATTCGACAGATCCACAGACTGCCACGGTGACCCTGAACGGGCTTGTGGCCACGGTGAAAGGCGTGAAGCAGGGCAGTGTCAGCATTGTGGGCATGACTTCTGACGGCGATTTTGTGGCAGTGGCTGCGGTGGCTGTCAGCGCCGCAGGTTAACAGGACGATACTCATCATTTGCCCCGGTTATCCGGGGCTTTTTTGCAGGTGGAGAACATGATGTTTCTGAAACAGGGCACGTTTAATTATGAAAAGCAGTCCGTGGTGCTCAGTGAGCTGTCCGGGCTGCAGAGAATTGAATATCTGGCGTTTGTTCAGCAGCGAACGGCAAAGTTTGATGCCGAAGAGGGAGAACTGCCGGAGGCTGAACGACAGATTGCTTTTCTGCGGATGGGGATGGATATCAATGCCTGGCTGGTTTCCCGCTCACTGTGGAATGCGGAACAGTCTCAGGATGTTGAGACGCTTTGCGCATCCGTTATTACAACATGGTCGTATGATGCCCTGGGAGCGGGGGCGGAGATGGTTCTGTCGCTGAGCGGTATGGGAGTCATTGAGAATGCCGGGGATTTGGAGCATGAGGTGCTGACGCCGGAAAAGTCCTGACGCGGGAAATGCAGTTTGTCATGCGGCTTGCCCGGGAGTTCCGGCGGGCAGACTGGCGGCGGATGCTGTCGGAAATGTCGGCCACTGAGCTTGGTGAGTGGGGCGATTATTTCCGGATGCAGAGCTTCAGTGATGTGTGGATGGATGCGCAGTTTGCCTCGCTGAAGGCATTGATCGTGAGAATGGTGTCCGGTAGCAGTGATGCAGCGGTGGCTGATTTCAGCCTTTTACCGGAAGAGAACGGGATACCGGAGCGAACGGACGAAGAACTGATGCATCTTGGGGAAGGTATTTCCGGAGGTGTGCGTTATGGACCAGATAGCCAACCTGGTCATTGATTTGGGGATTGATGCGGCAGAGTTTAAAAATGAAATTCCCCGTATCAAAAACCTTCTGAATGGTGCCGCCAGCGATGCAGAACGGTCTTCTGCCCGTATGCAGCGTTTTATGGAGCGTCAGACTCAGGCCGCCCGGCAGACAACGCAGGCGGCTTCTTCGGCTGCAACAGCCGCCTCCGTCCATGCGCAGACGGTGGAGAAGAACGCACAGGCTCATGAACGCATGGCCCGCGAGGTGGAGAAAACCCGCCAGCGCATGGAGGCGCTGAGCCAGAAAATGCGCGATGAACAGGCGCAGGCCATGGCTCTGGCGGAGGCTCAGGATAAAGCGGCTGCTGCGTTTTATCGTCAGATTGACAGTGTGAAACAGGCCAGTGCGGGGCTGCAGGAATTACAGCGTATTCAGCAGCAGATCCGACAGGCCAGAAACAGTGGCGGGATTGGTCAGCAGGATTATCTGGCGCTGATTGCTGAGGTTACGGCGAAAACCCGTGTTCTTACACAGGCTGAGGAAGAGGCTACCCGACAGAAAGTGGCGTTTATCCGTCAGCTTAAAGAGCAGGCAACCCGCCAGAATCTTTCTTCTTCTGAGTTGCTTCGTGCCAAGGCTGCCCAGCTGGGGGTAAGCAGTGCTGCAGAAGTGTATATCCGCAAAATGGAGCAGGCAGGAAAAGCCACGCATTCGCTGGGTCTGAAAAGTGCAGCGGCCCGCCAGGAGATAGGCGTTCTGATAGGTGAACTGGCTCGCGGCAATTTAGGGGCGCTGAGGGGATCCGGGATAACGCTGGCTAACCGTGCCGGATGGATAGACACACTGATGTCACCGAAAGGCATGATGCTGGGCGGGGTTATTGGCGGTATTGCCGCGGCCGTCTATGGTCTGGGTAAAGCCTGGTATGACGGTCAGAAGGAGGGGGAAGAATTTAACCGCCAGTTGTCGCTGACGGGGCATTATGCCGGAGTCACTGCCGGGCAGCTGTGGACGCTCAGTCGTGCTATTTCCGGGAATGGTATCACGCAACATGCTGCAGCCGGTGCGCTGGCTCAGGTGGTGGGGAGTGGTGCATTTCGTGGAAACGATATCGGTATGGTGGCGAGAGCTGCCGCACAGATGGAGCGATCGGTTGGCCAGTCGGTCAGCGATACCATAAATCAGTTTAAGCGGCTGAAGGATGATCCTGTAAATGCCGCGAAGGCTCTGGACAATGAGCTGCATTTTCTTACTGCCACTCAGCTTGAGCAGATACGCGTCCTTGGGGAACAGGGACGGTCCAGTGATGCTGCACGGATAGCCATGTCTGCACTGGCAGAGGAAACCGGTCGGCGTACTGCGGATATTGATAATAACCTCAATGCGCTGGGCAGTACGCTGAAGTATCTGTCTGATTTATGGAGTCGTTTCTGGGATGCGGCCATGAATATTGGTCGTGAAGACTCGCTGGATGAACAGATTGCCGCTTTACAGGAGAAAGTGTCGCGGGCGAAAAGACTCCCCTGGACGGCATCATCTTCTCAGGTTGAATACGATCAGCAGCGTCTTAACGATCTTCAGGAGAAAAAACGCCAGAAGGATTTGCAGGATGCAAAAGAGCAGGCAGAGCGGAATTATCAGGAGCAACAGAAACGCCGTAATGCTGAAAATGCTGCACTGAACCGGATGAATGAAACGGAAGCAGCACGACATCAGCGTGAAATTGCGCGTATTAATGCCATGCAGTACGCCGATCAGGCTGTCAGGGATGCGGCGATACAACGTGAAAATGAACGTTACGAGAAAGCCCTGGCATCCGGTAAGAAAAAAACACGCGAAACCCGTAATGATGAGGCCACCCGGTTATTGCTGCAGTACAGTCAGCAACAGGCACAGGTGGAAGGACAGATTGCTGCTGCCAGACAGTCAGCAGGCATTGCCACGGAAAGGATGACAGAAGCGCATAAACAGCTTCTGGCTCTGCAGCAGCGCATCAGCGACCTGGACGGGAAAAAACTGACGGCAGATGAAAAGAGTGTGCTGGCCCGTAAAGATGAACTGATTCAGGCACTGACGCTGCTGGATGTAAAACAGCAGGAGCTTCAGAAACAGACGGCACTCAACGAGCTGAAGAAAAAAACAATTCAGCTGACCAGTCAACTGGCTGAAGAAGAGCGCGCTCAGCGTCAGCAACATGACCTGGATATCGCCACAGTGGGTATGGGTGATCAGCAGAGGCAGCGATATCAGGTACAACTGAGTCTTCGCCAGAAATACCAGCAACAGCTGGAGCAGTTGAGGCGGGATAGTGAGCAGAAAGGGACATATAACACGGATGACTACAGAAAGGCCGAGCAGGCGCTGACGGAGAGCCTGAACCGACAACTGAATGAGAATCGCCGTTATTGGCAACAGCTTGAAATTGCTCAGGGTAACTGGAAAAACGGTGCTATGCGGGCGTTTCAGAATTTCACGGCAGATGCGGATAATGCGGCAGGCACTGCTGAGCAGATGCTTACAGCGGCATTTAACAGTGCAGGTAATGCACTGGCAACGTTCTGTACTACCGGAAAACTGAACTTCAAATCTTTTACCGCCTCGCTCCTTTCTGATCTGGCAAAAATCATGGCTCAGATGTCCATGATGCAGGCAGTTAAGGGGATTGGTTCGGCGTTTGGCTGGGGGAGTGCAGCAACTGCCAGTGTGACGCCCAATGCTGATGGTGGTGTTTATCAGTCTGCTGATTTGAGTCGCTACAGTGGCACGGTGGTTAACCGTCCGACGTTTTTTGCTTTTGCAAAAGGTGCAGGTGTGATGGGGGAAGCTGGGCCTGAAGCCATTCTGCCTCTGCGTCGTGGTGCTGACGGTAAGCTGGGGGTTGTGGCGGATATTGGTGGTTCAGGTATGGCGATGTTTGCCCCGCAGTACAACATCGAGATCAATAACGATGGCACGAACGGGCAGATAGGCCCGGCTGCCCTGAAGGTGGTTTATGACCTCGGGAAAAAAGCAGCAGCGGACTTTATGCAACAGCAGTCCCGTGATGGTGGTCTGTTCTCCGGAGGTGGACGATGAAAACCTTCCGCTGGAAAGTGAAACCCGGTATGGATGTGGCTTCGGCCCCTTCTGTAAGAAAGGTGCGCTTTGGTGATGGCTATTCCCAGCGAGCGCCTGCCGGGCTGAATGCCAACCTGAAAACGTACAGCGTGACGCTTTCTGTCCCCCGTGAGGAGGCCACGGTACTGGAGTCGTTTCTGGAAGAGCACGGGGGCTGGAAAGCCTTTCTGTGGACGCCGCCTTATGAGTGGCGGCAGATAAAGGTGACCTGCGCAAAATGGTCGTCGCGGGTCAGTATGCTGCGTGTTGAGTTCAGCGCAGAGTTTGAACAGGTGGTGAACTGATGCAGGATATCCGGCAGGAAACACTGAATGAATGCACCCGTGCGGAGCAGTCGGCCAGCGTGGTGCTCTGGGAAATCGACCTGACAGAGGTCGGTGGAGAACGTTTTTTTTTCTGTAATGAGCAGAACGAAAAAGGTGAGCCGGTCACCTGGCAGGGGCGACAGTATCAGCCGTATCCCATTCAGGGGAGTGGTTTTGAACTGAATGGCAAAGGCACCAGTACGCGCCCCACACTGACGGTTTCTAACCTGTACGGTATGGTCACCGGGATGGCGGAAGATCTGCAGAGTCTGGTCGGCGGAACGGTGGTCAGGCGTAAGGTTTACGCCCGTTTTCTGGATGCGGTGAACTTCGTCAACGGAAACAGTGACGCCGATCCGGAGCAGGAGGTGATCAGCCGCTGGCGCA
>NZ_JBJQLJ010000045.1:0-19258 GCF_046486385.1 Escherichia sp. WS33
TATCACTGAGTATCAGTGTGTTATCGCGCAGCTGTAAGCGGATATCCGCAGGCATTTTCCAGCCGGGGCCGAGGCTCCCCACCGGCGCGGGCGTTTTTGTCCGGTAACTGCTGTAGGTGCGGGAGAGAATGAACGGCAGCGGGCCGGGCAGGGCGATGTCGGTTTCACCGGGAAGGACCTTTGCACCCAGCAGCGGATTGACCGGATGGCCGGACGTCACCCCGCCGGGGCACACCGAACAGGCCACGCCGGTGGGGGCACCGATGCGCACCCCGGCTGAACCCTGGACAATGCTACCGCCATACTGCGTCATGTCGCCCTGACGCGCTGCCGGTTTTCCGCTCATCGTAAAATCCTTTTGAAATAAATAAGAACCAGAAGCCTAGCGCCAGTCAACAACAGGAAATGATAATGAGTTAACACCCCGGAATTTTTCAGAATTTATAAAAGGCAAATTACAGGCACAAAAAAAGCGCCGTGCGGCGCTTTTTTCGGAAATCCGGTCTTATTTGCTGCCCGGGATGTTGAAACGCTTGTTGAAGCGGTCAACACGGCCACCGGTAGCAACATCACGCTGTTTGCCAGTGAAGAACGGGTGGCACTTGCTGCACACGTCGAGGTTCAGGTCATGACCAACGGTGGAGCGGATTTTCATTACGTTACCGCAAGAGCAGCTAGCAGTAATTTCTTCGTATTTCGGGTGAATATCTTTTTTCATGGGAAAACCTCGGTTTAAGGCCGCGTCGCTCTTCCAGCCCTAACGCCAGACACCACGCGATGTTAAAAGTATAGCTTCAATACGATCATTTCGTACGAAGGCGCGAAATCATACAGAAATTAACCAGCGTATGCAAACTGATCCGCACTCTTCTACGGCAATGTGTATACTAACCCACCGAATTTCAAGTCAGGATGATGCTATGCCCGTTGCCCACGTTGCCTTGCCCGTTCCGCTTCCTCGTACCTTTGACTATCTGCTGCCAGAAGGCATGACGGTTAAAGCCGGGTGTCGCGTGCGCGTGCCGTTTGGCAAACAGCAGGAGCGCATCGGGGTTGTGGTGTCAGTTAGCGATGTCAGTGAGCTGCCGCTTAACGAGCTGAAAGCGGTAGTTGAAGTGCTGGACGTTGAGCCGGTATTTACTCACTCCGTCTGGCGGTTACTGCTCTGGGCGGCAGATTACTATCATCATCCGATTGGCGATGTGCTGTTTCATGCCTTGCCGATTTTACTGCGCCAGGGGCGGCCTGCGGCGAACGCGCCGATGTGGTACTGGTTTGCCACTGAACAAGGTCAGGCGGTGGATCTTAACAGCCTGAAACGTTCGCCAAAGCAACAACAGGCGCTGGCGGCGTTACGGCAAGGCAAAATCTGGCGCGACCAGGTCGCGGAACTTGAATTTAATGATGCCGCGTTGCAGGCGCTGCGCAAAAAAGGTCTGTGTGATTTAGCAAGTGAAACACCAGAGTTTAGCGACTGGCGAACGAACTATGCCGTTTCTGGTGAGCGGTTGCGATTGAATACCGAACAAGCCACCGCCGTTGGCGCAATTCATAGCGCGGCAGATACTTTTTCTGCCTGGCTGCTGGCGGGCGTTACCGGTTCCGGTAAAACGGAGGTTTATCTCAGTGTACTGGAAAACGTGCTCGCTCAGGGCAAACAGGCGCTGGTGATGGTGCCGGAAATCGGCCTGACACCGCAAACTATCGCCCGTTTTCGTGAACGTTTTAATGCCCCCGTGGAAGTTCTGCATTCCGGCCTGAACGACAGCGAGCGGCTTTCGGCGTGGTTGAAAGCGAAAAATGGCGAGGCGGCGATTGTGATCGGCACCCGCTCCGCGCTGTTTACGCCGTTTAAAAATCTCGGCGTGATTGTCATTGATGAAGAGCACGACAGCTCCTACAAGCAGCAGGAAGGCTGGCGCTATCATGCCCGCGACCTGGCGGTGTATCGTGCGCATAGCGAGCAAATCCCGATTATTCTTGGCTCCGCAACGCCCGCGCTGGAAACGTTATGCAACGTCCAGCAGAAAAAATACCGCCTGCTGCGCCTGACCCGTCGGGCAGGGAATGCGCGTCCGGCAATTCAACATGTGCTGGATTTAAAAGGTCAGAAGGTGCAGGCAGGTCTGGCTCCGGCGTTAATCACCCGTATGCGCCAGCATTTACAGGCCAACAATCAGGTTATCCTCTTTCTTAATCGTCGGGGTTTTGCGCCTGCGCTGCTGTGCCACGACTGCGGCTGGATAGCCGAATGCCCACGTTGCGATCACTACTACACGCTGCATCAGGCGCAACAGCATTTGCGCTGTCACCACTGTGACAGTCAGCGTCCGGTGCCGCGCCAGTGCCCTTCCTGCGGTTCCACGCACCTGGTCCCCGTGGGGCTGGGCACCGAACAGCTTGAACAGACGCTTGCGCCGATGTTCCCCGGCGTGCCCATTTCACGTATCGACCGCGATACCACCAGCCGCAAAGGGGCGCTGGAACAGCAACTGGCGGAAGTGCATCGCGGCGGCGCGAGGATCTTGATTGGCACGCAAATGCTGGCGAAAGGTCACCACTTTCCGGATGTGACGCTGGTGGCGTTACTGGATGTGGACGGCGCGCTGTTTTCTGCCGATTTTCGCTCGGCAGAACGTTTCGCCCAGCTTTACACCCAGGTCGCCGGTCGTGCCGGGCGTGCGGGTAAACAGGGCGAAGTGGTGCTGCAAACGCACCATCCGGAACATCCTCTGTTGCAAACGTTGCTCTATAAAGGCTACGACGCCTTTGCCGAACAGGCGCTAGCTGAGCGACGCATGATGCAGCTGCCGCCGTGGACCAGCCATGTGATTGTGCGTGCGGAAGATCATAACAATCAGCATGCGCCGCTGTTCCTGCAACAACTGCGTAATCTGATCCTTTCCAGCCCGCTGGCAGACGACAAACTGTGGGTTCTCGGCCCGGTTCCGGCTCTGGCACCTAAGCGTGGTGGCCGCTGGCGCTGGCAGATCTTGTTGCAGCACCCTTCCCGCGTGCGCTTGCAACACATCATTAGTGGTACGCTGGCGCTTATTAATACAATACCGGATTCCCGCAAGGTGAAATGGGTGTTGGATGTCGATCCCATCGAAGGCTAATGCGCAAACGTTGCGAGGCGGATCGAAAAATTCAATATTCATCACACTTTTCATGAAAATTCTGTAACCGTTTTCACGCGCTATCTGCTAAAAATGTTGCCGATGTGAAGTAAACATGGATGTAGTACGCCTGACGTGCCAGGCGAGGAGTGAGTGTGAAAGCGAAGAAGCAGGAAACTGCCGCGACCATGAAAGACGTTGCCCTCAAGGCAAAAGTCTCTACAGCGACTGTCTCCCGAGCATTAATGAATCCCGATAAAGTCTCCCAGGCCACCCGTAATCGGGTTGAAAAAGCGGCCCGGGAAGTGGGTTATTTACCGCAACCTATGGGGCGCAACGTCAAGCGTAATGAATCCCGCACCATTCTGGTGATTGTCCCGGATATCTGCGATCCCTTCTTTAGCGAAATTATTCGCGGTATCGAAGTTACGGCGGCAAATCACGGATATCTGGTGCTGATTGGCGACTGTGCGCATCAAAATCAGCAGGAAAAAACCTTTATCGATTTGATCATCACCAAGCAAATTGATGGCATGTTGCTGCTGGGCTCAAGGCTGCCGTTTGATGCCAGCATTGAGGAACAGCGTAATCTGCCGCCGATGGTGATGGCGAACGAATTTGCACCGGAACTGGAGCTGCCTACCGTTCATATCGACAATCTGACCGCCGCATTTGATGCAGTAAATTATTTATATGAGCAAGGGCATAAACGGATTGGCTGTATAGCCGGTCCCGAAGAGATGCCACTGTGTCACTATCGCCTGCAAGGCTATGTTCAGGCGCTGCGTCGCTGCGGCATTATGGTTGATCCGCAATACATCGCCCGTGGCGACTTCACCTTCGAAGCCGGAAGCAAAGCGATGCAGCAGCTGCTTGATCTTCCACAACCGCCTACTGCTGTCTTCTGCCATAGCGATGTGATGGCGCTCGGCGCACTTTCTCAGGCAAAACGCCAGGGGCTGAAAGTCCCGGAAGACCTTTCCATAATCGGTTTTGATAACATCGACCTGACGCAATTTTGTGATCCGCCGCTGACAACCATCGCGCAGCCGCGTTACGAAATCGGTCGGGAAGCTATGCTGTTATTGCTTGATCAAATGCAGGGGCAACACGTTGGCAGTGGCTCTCGTTTAATGGACTGCGAACTTATCATCCGGGGATCAACACGCGCGTTACCTTAAAGTAAACCTTTAAGACTGCCGTGACTGGTCAAAGGCCCGCCGCTTAAGTAACATGGCGGGCTGACGAACGAATAAATACAGCGAAACGATAGTGGCACAACGAGATTATGTACGCCGCAGCCAACCGGCACCTTCGCGGCGAAAAAAGAGCACCTCACGGAAAAAGCAACGAAATCTGCCTGCGGTTTCTCCCGCTATGGTCGCTATTGCTGCCGCCGTTCTTGTGACCTTTATCGGTGGTCTGTACTTCATTACGCATCACAAGAAAGAAGAGTCCGAGACGCTGCAAAGCCAGAAAGTGACCGGTAACGGACTACCACCAAAACCAGAAGAACGCTGGCGCTACATTAAAGAGCTGGAAAGTCGCCAGCCGGGTGTGCGTGCGCCCACAGAACCTTCTGCCGGTGGTGAAGTGAAAACGCCGGAGCAACTGACACCAGAACAACGTCAGCTTCTTGAACAAATGCAGGCTGATATGCGCCAGCAGCCAACGCAGCTGGTTGAAGTTCCGTGGAATGAACAGACGCCGGAACAGCGTCAGCAAACGCTACAACGCCAGCGTCAGGCGCAGCAATTAGCGGAGCAGCAACGCCTGGCTCAGCAGTCGCGTACGACTGAACAAAGCTGGCAGCAGCAGACGCGTACGTCGCAAGCCGCGCCGGTACAGGCGCAACCGCGCCAGTCTAAACCGGCTTCTACTCAGCAGCCGTACCAGGATCTGCTGCAAACCCCTGCGCACACGACCGCGCAGTCGAAGCCGCAGCAAGCTGCGCCGGTTGCTCGTGCCGCTGACGCGCCAAAACCGACGGCGGAGAAAAAAGACGAACGCCGCTGGATGGTGCAGTGCGGTTCGTTCAGAGGCGCGGAACAGGCAGAGACGGTACGTGCTCAGCTGGCGTTCGAAGGATTTGACTCGAAAATCACCACCAACAATGGCTGGAATCGTGTGGTCATTGGCCCGGTGAAAGGCAAAGAGAACGCAGACAGCACCCTCAATCGGTTGAAGATGGCGGGTCATACAAACTGCATTCGGCTCGCCGCCGGGGGTTGAAACCCTCAAAATCCCCCCCATCTATAATTGCATTATGCCCCGTACTTTTGTACGGGGTTTGTACTCTGTATTCGTAACCAAGGGGTCAGCTCGTGACAACTATAGTAAGCGTACGCCGTAACGGCCATGTGGTCATCGCTGGTGATGGTCAGGCCACGTTGGGCAATACCGTAATGAAAGGCAACGTGAAAAAGGTCCGCCGTCTGTACAACGACAAAGTCATCGCGGGCTTTGCGGGCGGTACTGCGGATGCTTTTACGCTGTTCGAACTGTTTGAACGTAAACTGGAAATGCATCAGGGCCATCTGGTCAAAGCCGCCGTTGAGCTGGCGAAAGACTGGCGTACCGATCGCATGCTGCGCAAACTTGAAGCACTGCTGGCAGTCGCGGATGAAACTGCATCGCTTATCATCACCGGTAACGGTGACGTGGTGCAGCCAGAAAACGATCTTATTGCTATCGGCTCCGGCGGCCCTTACGCCCAGGCTGCGGCGCGTGCACTGTTAGAAAATACTGAACTGAGTGCTCGTGAAATTGCTGAAAAGGCGTTGGATATTGCAGGCGACATTTGCATCTATACCAACCATTTCCACACCATCGAAGAATTAAGCTACAAAGCGTAAGGATCTCCCATGTCTGAAATGACCCCACGCGAAATCGTCAGCGAACTGGATAAGCACATCATCGGCCAGGACAACGCCAAGCGTTCTGTGGCGATTGCTCTGCGTAACCGCTGGCGTCGCATGCAGCTCAACGAAGAGCTGCGCCATGAAGTGACCCCGAAAAATATCCTGATGATCGGCCCGACCGGTGTCGGTAAAACTGAAATCGCCCGTCGTCTGGCTAAGCTGGCGAATGCGCCGTTCATCAAAGTTGAAGCGACCAAATTCACCGAAGTAGGCTACGTCGGTAAGGAAGTGGATTCTATTATTCGCGATCTGACCGATGCCGCCGTGAAAATGGTACGCGTCCAGGCTATCGAGAAAAACCGTTATCGCGCTGAAGAACTGGCAGAAGAACGTATTCTCGACGTGCTGATCCCACCTGCTAAAAACAACTGGGGACAGACCGAACAGCAGCAGGAACCGTCCGCTGCTCGTCAGGCATTCCGCAAAAAACTGCGTGAAGGCCAGCTTGATGACAAAGAAATCGAGATCGATCTTGCCGCAGCACCGATGGGCGTTGAAATTATGGCTCCTCCAGGCATGGAAGAGATGACCAGCCAGCTGCAGTCCATGTTCCAGAACCTGGGCGGCCAGAAGCAAAAAGCGCGTAAGCTGAAAATCAAAGACGCCATGAAGCTGCTGATTGAAGAAGAAGCGGCGAAACTGGTGAACCCGGAAGAGCTGAAGCAAGACGCTATCGACGCTGTTGAGCAGCACGGGATCGTGTTTATCGACGAAATCGACAAAATCTGTAAGCGCGGCGAGTCTTCCGGTCCGGATGTTTCTCGTGAAGGCGTTCAGCGTGACCTGCTGCCGCTGGTAGAAGGTTGCACCGTTTCCACCAAACACGGGATGGTCAAAACTGACCACATTCTGTTTATCGCTTCTGGCGCGTTCCAGATTGCGAAACCGTCTGACCTGATCCCGGAACTGCAAGGTCGTCTGCCAATCCGCGTTGAACTGCAGGCGCTGACCACCAGCGACTTCGAGCGTATTCTGACCGAGCCGAATGCCTCTATCACCGTGCAGTACAAAGCACTGATGGCGACTGAAGGCGTAAATATCGAGTTTACCGACTCCGGTATTAAGCGCATCGCGGAAGCGGCATGGCAGGTGAACGAATCTACCGAAAACATCGGTGCTCGTCGTTTACACACTGTTCTGGAGCGTTTAATGGAAGAGATTTCCTACGACGCCAGCGATTTAAGCGGTCAAACTATCATCATTGACGCAGATTATGTGAGCAAACATCTGGATGCGTTGGTGGCAGATGAAGATCTGAGCCGTTTTATCCTATAATCGCGTTCAATCATTTTCATCATTGTTTGATGGGGCTGAAAGGCCCCATTTTTATTGGCGCGTATTATGACTGAACAACAAATTAGCCGAACTCAGGCGTGGCTGGAAAGTTTACGACCTAAAACCCTCCCCCTCGCCTTTGCTGCAATTATCGTCGGGACAGCGCTGGCATGGTGGCAAGGTCACTTCGATCCGCTGGTCGCCCTGCTGGCACTGATTACCGCCGGGCTATTACAGATCCTTTCTAACCTCGCCAATGATTACGGCGATGCGGTAAAAGGCAGCGATAAACCTGACCGCATTGGGCCGCTACGCGGCATGCAAAAAGGGGTCATTACCCAGCAAGAGATGAAACGGGCGCTCATTATTACCGTCGTGCTCATCTGTCTCTCCGGGCTGGCACTGGTTGCAGTGGCATGCCATACGCTGGCCGATTTTGTCGGTTTCCTGATTCTTGGCGGGTTGTCGATCATTGCCGCTATCACCTACACCGTGGGCAATCGTCCTTATGGTTATATCGGTCTGGGTGATATTTCCGTACTGGTTTTCTTTGGCTGGTTGAGTGTCATGGGGAGCTGGTATTTACAGGCTCATACATTGATTCCGGCACTGATCCTTCCGGCGACCGCATGCGGCCTGCTGGCAACGGCAGTACTGAATATTAATAACCTGCGTGATATCAATAGCGACCGCGAAAATGGCAAAAACACGCTGGTGGTGCGCTTAGGTGAAGTGAACGCGCGTCGTTATCATGCCTGCCTGCTGATGGGCTCACTGGTGTGTCTGGCGCTGTTTAATCTCTTTTCGCTGCATAGCCTGTGGGGCTGGCTGTTCCTGCTGGCGGCACCATTACTGGTGAAGCAAGCCCGTTATGTGATGCGGGAAATGGACCCGGTGGCGATGCGACCAATGCTGGAACGTACTGTCAAGGGAGCGTTATTGACTAACCTGCTGTTTATTTTAGGGATATTCCTAAGCCAGTGGGCAGCATAACTGACAAATATCAATTAACAATTGATGATTTTGCCAACAGCCCACATAGCGCGATATACTGAAAATTCTCGCAGCAACTGAATGTTAAGCCTATGAAATACGATACTTCCGAGCTTTGTGACATCTATCAAGAAGATGTTAACGTCGTGGAACCGCTGTTCTCCAACTTTGGCGGACGGGCGTCGTTTGGCGGACAAATAATCACGGTAAAATGTTTCGAGGACAACGGGTTGCTGTACGATCTGCTCGAACAGAATGGCCGTGGTCGTGTTCTTGTCGTCGATGGCGGTGGTTCTGTTCGTCGCGCACTGGTCGATGCTGAACTGGCGCGTCTGGCAGTACAAAATGAATGGGAAGGTCTGGTCATTTACGGCGCGGTGCGTCAGGTAGATGACCTGGAAGAGTTGGATATCGGCATCCAGGCGATGGCGGCAATTCCGGTTGGTGCCGCTGGCGAAGGCATTGGCGAAAGCGATGTCCGCGTCAATTTTGGCGGTGTCACCTTCTTCTCCGGCGACCATCTTTATGCCGACAATACCGGGATTATTCTTTCAGAAGATCCGCTGGATATTGAATGATAGAAAAGGCACCGCAAGGTGCCTTTTTTCTGCGTTACCTGTTGGCCTACACAGTAAAGAAATTACGCGAAAGATGAAGCGTAATCAGACCTCTTCCATGCGACCCAGCAGGGCCTGCAGACGTTCCTGCCAGCCGTTCTGCTGTTCTTTCAGATGGTTGTTCTCACGCTCCAGCTCTTCGCGCTGATGCTGGGCATTTTGAACTTCCTGCGACAGTGAGTTGTTTTTTTCTTTCAGCTCTTCGATTTCCATCTGCAACAGAGTGATGGTATCAATCGCCTGCTGTACTTTTGCTTCCAGTTTCTCAAACACTTCTAATGACATTGTCATACCTCTCCTGAATTGCAAGGCGTTGATGGATAAAAAATCCTCGTCCCGATTACCGGTGACGCCTTAATAAATACGAGCGCACTTTAGTTAGCTCCGATTGTATGAAGCCGCGCCATCGCTGTCCAGCGGCACGCCTTGCAGATTACGGTTTGCCACACTTTTCATCCTTCTCCTGGTGACATAATCCACATCAATCGAAAATGTTAATAAATTTGTTGCGCGAATGATCTAACAAACATGCATCATGTACAATCAGATGGAATAAATGGCGCGATAACGCTCATTTTATGACGAAGCACACACATTTTAAGTTCGATATTTCTCGTTTTTGCTCGTTAACGATAAGTTTACAGCATGCCTACAAGCATCGTGGAGGTCCGTGACTTTCACGCATACAACAAACATTAACTCTTCAGGATCCGATTATGAGTCAAACATCAACCTTGAAAGGCCAGTGCATTGCTGAATTCCTCGGTACCGGGTTGTTGATTTTCTTCGGTGTGGGTTGCGTTGCAGCACTAAAAGTCGCTGGTGCGTCTTTTGGTCAGTGGGAAATCAGTGTCATTTGGGGACTGGGGGTGGCAATGGCCATCTACCTGACCGCAGGGGTTTCCGGCGCGCATCTTAATCCCGCTGTTACCATTGCATTGTGGCTGTTTGCCTGTTTCGACAAGCGCAAAGTTATTCCTTTTATCGTTTCACAAGTTGCCGGCGCTTTCTGTGCTGCGGCTTTAGTTTACGGGCTTTACTACAATTTATTTTTCGACTTCGAGCAGACTCATCACATTGTTCGCGGCAGCGTTGAAAGTGTTGATCTGGCTGGCACTTTCTCTACTTACCCTAATCCTCATATCAATTTTGTGCAGGCTTTCGCAGTTGAGATGGTGATTACCGCTATTCTGATGGGGCTGATCCTGGCGTTAACGGACGATGGCAACGGTGTACCACGCGGCCCTTTGGCTCCCTTGCTGATTGGTCTACTGATTGCGGTCATTGGCGCATCTATGGGCCCATTGACAGGTTTTGCCATGAACCCAGCGCGTGACTTCGGTCCGAAAGTCTTTGCCTGGCTGGCGGGCTGGGGCAATGTCGCCTTTACCGGCGGCAGAGACATTCCTTACTTCCTGGTGCCGCTTTTCGGCCCTATCGTTGGCGCGATTGTAGGTGCATTTGCCTACCGCAAACTGATTGGTCGCCATTTGCCTTGCGATATCTGTGTTGTGGAAGAAAAGGAAACCACAACTCCTTCAGAACAAAAAGCTTCGCTGTAATATGACTACGGGACAATTAAACATGACTGAAAAAAAATATATCGTTGCGCTCGACCAGGGCACCACCAGCTCCCGCGCGGTCGTAATGGATCACGATGCCAATATCATTAGCGTGTCGCAGCGCGAATTTGAGCAAATCTACCCAAAACCAGGTTGGGTAGAACACGACCCAATGGAAATCTGGGCCACCCAAAGCTCCACGCTGGTAGAAGTGCTGGCGAAAGCCGATATCAGTTCCGATCAAATTGCAGCTATCGGTATTACGAACCAGCGTGAAACCACTATTGTCTGGGAAAAAGAAACCGGCAAGCCTATCTATAACGCCATTGTCTGGCAGTGCCGTCGTACCGCAGAAATCTGCGAGCATTTAAAACGTGACGGTTTAGAAGATTATATCCGCAGCAATACCGGTCTGGTGATTGACCCGTACTTTTCTGGCACCAAAGTGAAGTGGATCCTCGACCATGTGGAAGGCTCTCGCGAGCGTGCACGTCGTGGTGAATTGCTGTTTGGTACGGTTGATACGTGGCTTATCTGGAAAATGACTCAGGGCCGTGTCCATGTGACCGATTACACCAACGCCTCTCGTACCATGTTGTTCAACATCCATACCCTGGACTGGGACGACAAAATGCTGGAAGTGCTGGATATTCCGCGCGAGATGCTGCCAGAAGTGCGTCGTTCTTCCGAAGTATACGGTCAGACTAACATTGGCGGCAAAGGCGGCACGCGTATTCCAATCTCCGGGATCGCCGGTGACCAGCAGGCCGCGCTGTTTGGTCAGTTGTGCGTGAAAGAAGGGATGGCGAAGAACACCTATGGCACTGGCTGCTTTATGCTGATGAACACTGGCGAGAAAGCGGTGAAATCAGAAAACGGCCTGCTGACCACCATCGCCTGCGGCCCGACTGGCGAAGTGAACTATGCGTTGGAAGGTGCGGTGTTTATGGCAGGCGCATCCATTCAGTGGCTGCGCGATGAGATGAAGTTGATTAACGACGCCTACGATTCCGAATATTTCGCCACCAAAGTGCAAAACACCAATGGTGTGTATGTGGTTCCGGCATTTACCGGGCTGGGTGCGCCGTACTGGGACCCGTATGCGCGCGGGGCGATTTTCGGTCTGACTCGTGGGGTGAACGCTAACCACATTATACGCGCGACGCTGGAGTCTATTGCTTATCAGACGCGTGACGTGCTGGAAGCGATGCAGGCCGACTCTGGTATCCGTCTGCACGCCCTGCGCGTGGATGGTGGCGCAGTAGCAAACAATTTCCTGATGCAGTTCCAGTCCGATATTCTCGGCACCCGCGTTGAGCGCCCGGAAGTTCGCGAAGTGACTGCATTGGGTGCGGCCTATCTTGCTGGTCTGGCGGTCGGTTTCTGGCAGAACCTCGACGAGCTGCAAGAGAAAGCGGTGATTGAACGCGAGTTCCGTCCAGGCATCGAAACCACTGAGCGTAATTACCGTTACGCAGGCTGGAAAAAAGCGGTCAAACGCGCGATGGCGTGGGAAGAACACGACGAGTAATGTAAATGCCGGATGAAGCGTTTATGCCGCATCCGGTAGTCCTGAAACCGTGCGGGGGCAACCCCGCACACATCAATAATCCCACCCTTCCCCTGTGCTACACTTCGCGCCATTCCTTACTGCTTAGAGTTTGCTATGAGACGAGAACTTGCCATCGAATTTTCCCGCGTCACCGAATCTGCGGCGCTGGCTGGCTACAAATGGTTAGGACGCGGCGATAAAAACACCGCGGACGGCGCGGCGGTAAACGCCATGCGTATTATGCTCAACCAGGTCAACATTGACGGCACCATCGTCATTGGTGAAGGTGAAATCGACGAAGCACCGATGCTCTACATTGGTGAAAAAGTCGGTACTGGTCGCGGCGACGCGGTAGATATTGCTGTTGATCCGATTGAAGGCACGCGCATGACGGCGATGGGCCAGGCTAACGCGCTGGCGGTGCTGGCAGTAGGCGATAAAGGCTGCTTCCTCAATGCGCCGGATATGTATATGGAGAAGCTGATTGTCGGGCCGGGAGCCAAAGGCACCATTGATCTGAACCTGCCGCTGGCGGATAACCTGCGCAATGTAGCGGCGGCGCTCGGCAAACCGTTGAGCGAACTGACGGTAACGATTCTGGCTAAACCACGCCACGATGCCGTTATCGCTGAAATGCAGCAACTCGGCGTACGCGTATTTGCTATTCCGGATGGCGACGTTGCGGCCTCAATTCTCACCTGTATGCCAGACAGCGAAGTTGACGTGCTGTACGGTATTGGTGGCGCGCCGGAAGGCGTAGTTTCTGCGGCGGTGATCCGCGCATTAGATGGCGACATGAACGGTCGTCTGCTGGCGCGTCATGACGTCAAAGGCGACAACGAAGAGAATCGTCGCATTGGCGAGCAGGAGCTGGCACGCTGCAAAGCGATGGGCATCGAAGCCGGTAAAGTATTGCGCCTGGGCGATATGGCGCGCAGCGATAACGTCATCTTCTCTGCCACCGGTATTACCAAAGGCGATCTGCTGGAAGGCATTAGCCGCAAAGGCAATATCGCGACTACCGAAACGCTGCTGATCCGCGGCAAGTCACGCACCATTCGCCGCATTCAGTCCATCCACTATCTGGATCGCAAAGACCCGGAAATGCAGGTGCACATCCTCTGATTGATTTGATCGATTGAGCCTTCCAGTCCTTCGGGACTGGAATTTTTTTGTTCGGAGAACGAAGATAAGGCAAGTTAATCAAAACAGGAGAAAAACATGGCTGATTGGGTAACAGGCAAAGTCACTAAAGTGCAGAACTGGACCGACGCCCTGTTTAGTCTCACCGTTCACGCCCCCGTGCTTCCGTTTACCGCCGGGCAATTCACCAAGCTTGGCCTTGAAATCGACGGCGAACGCGTCCAGCGCGCCTACTCCTATGTTAACTCGCCCGATAATCCCGATCTGGAGTTTTACCTGGTCACCGTCCCCGATGGCAAATTAAGCCCACGATTGGCGGCACTGAAACCAGGCGATGAAGTGCAGGTGGTTAGCGAAGCAGCTGGCTTCTTTGTTCTGGATGAAGTACCGGACTGCGAAACGCTATGGATGCTGGCAACCGGTACAGCGATTGGCCCTTATTTATCGATTCTGCAACTAGGCAAAGATTTAGATCGCTTCAAAAATCTGGTCCTGGTTCACGCCGCACGTTATGCCGCCGACTTAAGCTATTTGCCACTGATGCAAGAACTGGAAAAACGCTACGAAGGGAAACTGCGCATTCAGACGGTGGTCAGTCGGGAAACGGCAGCGGGGTCGCTCACCGGGCGGATACCGGCGTTAATTGAAAGTGGGGAACTGGAAAGCGCGATTGGCCTGCCGATGAATAAAGAAACCAGCCATGTGATGCTGTGCGGCAATCCACAGATGGTGCGCGATACACAACAGTTGCTGAAAGAGACCCGGCAGATGACGAAACATTTACGTCGCCGACCGGGCCATATGACAGCGGAGCATTACTGGTAAGCGGTTACTTATCGATAAACGGCACGATGAGCAAATCCGCACTCATCTTATTGATCATCCCGCGATATGCCGGCATCAAACGGTTGATAAATGAGTGATGATGACCACAGACAAGGAGGTCGCACTGCTCTTTTTGCATAATTTCCAGCAGTGTTTCCGGCATTTCTCCGCGTTCAATACGCAGTTTTGTCTTCGGCCATTGAATATTTTTCGTCAGTTTATACAGCTTGTTATCCGACTTATTCTTCAACAATTGAAGAATATCTTCTGTTGCAGGGAAGTAGATACCCGGATACAACTCGCTTAAGCCATCATCAATATGAATTAACGTCAGGTGAGCGTCATTATGTCTGGCGAGCTCCAGAGCTTTATTCACCAGTAAGGCATCTTCTTCATTCCCGGAAATTGCCACGCCAATGTGTTTATAAGCCATGTTTAACTCCTTCTAAAGCAACTCCATCAAGCTAACGAACGCAGTGATAACTCAAAAATAATCATCTCGGCCTGGCATGAGAAAGTGAAGGCCGCATCAAGCTCAACTTGCCCCTCCAGATCCTTAATCTTGTAGGCCACGCTGGCCCCTTCATCTGCAGAGGATGCAGCGGCGGCAAGCTCTTTCAGTTTGGTCATAAAAGACTCTGCTTCTTCGCGGGTGGCAAAAAAGCGCGAAAACTTACTGGTACAGTTGTCGTTATCAATCACCGTACCGATATCAATCGCACATCCTTTAGTACTGCATTTATCTACGACATCTTTCATAGGGCACCTCTGTATATTCGCCTCTCTGTCGATTACGACTTAAGAATAATGCGCCGTTAAGGGAAGAACAAACAAGTAATGATCTTATGGATTACCATTTTTTTTGATATTGCTTAAGGTGAAGAGTTCAGAAGGATTTTCCGGGCATTGTCATTTGCATCGTGGAAATAACAATCCCGGAAAAAAATAGCAGTAAGAGATATATTAAAGGTTAATTACTTGATTTATTGTCGGCTTTATACTTCACATCCTGGGTATCTTTACCATATTTATTTTCGCCTTGTGTGCCAATGAACGCTCCAAGATCGATAAGCATCATCACCAGAATCAACGTCGGGACAAAACGCCCCACCGCCCATTGCCAGACACCCGGTAAAATCGCCCAGTTACCCGCCAGCAGCATCCACGCCACAATCATCAGAAATGCCCATGCGCCGGAACGCCCGCGATCATGCAAGCGCTTAACGGTTACTGCCGCTGTTGGCCAAAGCAAGCACACCAGGCAAAACGCCGCGGTCTGAATATCGAGTAAATTTTTACCCGCCAGTGAGAAAAGCACCAGCATGCCTGCTAACCACAGGCCTATCCAAATCCAGAAATCACGGCGTCCAATACGCCCTTTAAATGAGAATAACCATTGCTGTATGGTCATGTAAGTTCCTTGATGGTTGTCTTTTCCAGGATTCTACCCTTTTGACAAGGGCGACAGATATCGTTTTAATCGGAGCCAGTCATAACAAAAGGTACTGTCAATGAAGCCAGGGTGTACGCTGTTTTTTCTCTTATGTTCTGCATTAACCGTTACAACAACGGCGCATGCACAAACACCAGATACGGTAACGACCGCGCCTTATCTGCTGGCTGGAGCCCCTACTTTCGATCTCTCCATCAGCCAGTTTCGAGAAGACTTTAACAGCCAGAATCCCAGCCTGCCACTGAACGAATTTCGTGCCATCGACAGCAGTCCCGACAAAGCCAATCTCACTCGTGCTGCAAGTAAAATTAACGAGAACTTGTATGCTTCTACAGCGCTGGAGCGCGGTACCTTAAAAATCAAAAGCATTCAAATGACCTGGCTACCCATCCAGGGGCCAGAGCAAAAAGCAGCGAAAGCGAAAGCTCAGGAATACATGGCAGCAGTGATCCGCACACTCACCCCATTAATGACCAAAACACAAAGCCAGAAAAAACTGCAGTCGCTACTAACGGCGGGGAAAAACAAACGTTATTACACCGAGACAGAAGGTGCACTGCGTTATGTTGTCGCGGACAACGGCGAAAAGGGGCTGACCTTCGCTGTTGAACCGATTAAGCTGGCGCTATCTGAATCGCTTGAAGGTTTGAATAAATGACAAAAAGCAAAGCCTTTGTGCCGATGAATCTCTATACTGTTTCACAGACCTGCTGCCCTGCGGGGCGGCCATCTTCCTTTATTCGCTTATAAGCGTGGAGAATTAAAATGCGACATCCTTTAGTGATGGGTAACTGGAAACTGAACGGCAGCCGCCACATGGTTCACGAGCTGGTTTCTAACCTGCGTAAAGAGCTGGCAGGTGTTGCTGGCTGTGCGGTTGCAATCGCACCACCGGAAATGTACATCGATATGGCGAAGCGCGAAGCTGAAGGCAGCCACATCATGCTGGGTGCGCAAAACGTGGACCTGAACCTGTCCGGCGCATTCACCGGTGAAACTTCTGCCGCTATGCTGAAAGACATCGGCGCTCAGTACATCATCATCGGCCACTCTGAACGTCGTACTTACCACAAAGAGTCTGACGAACTGATCGCGAAAAAATTCGCGGTGCTGAAAGAGCAGGGCCTGACTCCGGTTCTGTGCATCGGTGAAACCGAAGCTGAAAACGAAGCGGGCAAAACTGAAGAAGTTTGCGCACGTCAGATCGACGCGGTACTGAAAACTCAGGGTGCTGCGGCATTCGAAGGTGCGGTTATCGCTTACGAACCTGTATGGGCAATCGGTACTGGCAAATCTGCAACTCCGGCTCAGGCACAGGCTGTTCACAAATTCATCCGTGACCACATCGCTAAAGTTGACGCTAACATCGCTGAACAAGTGATCATTCAGTACGGCGGCTCTGTAAACGCGTCTAACGCTGCAGAACTGTTTGCTCAGCCAGATATCGACGGCGCGCTGGTTGGCGGTGCTTCTCTGAAAGCTGACGCTTTCGCAGTGATCGTTAAAGCTGCAGAAGCGGCTAAACAGGCTTAAGTCTGACAGGTGCCGGATTTCATATCCGGCACTTACTTTCCTTAACTCTTCGCCTTAACGCAAAATCTCACACTGATGATCCTGAATTTCCTCGGCTGAAGCACGGTTAAGCGTCAGTAGATTTCGTTGTGTCGCCAGCAATACAAATGAGTTATCACTCTGCCGTACCATCGCCAGCCCGTAGCTTCCCATATGTTCCCGCGCCTCAGGTACTTCTTCTGCCAGCATCATAAATGGGCTGCGTTGTACCAGTTCGCTTTCCGTTACCCGACGCGCCAGGTATTCATGCCCGCGCAAACCACCTGGCAGTGGCAACCAGCGGCTGCTGATGTTCGCCAGATTGTTATCCAGCTGTTCGCGCACATCAGGACGAATACAAGAGATATGAATATGAAAATGGTTTTGCGTACGCCCGGTGCGGGAGTTGATCGCCAAAGAAACCGCGCGATCGGGAACCGGCTGGCCGTATTTTTTGCTCATAAAATCACGCGCCTGCCAGGCCAACCAAAAGAAGTTCGGCGTTGAAGGATCGGTCAACAAAGGACTTTCAGTACCGTTAATACGATACGTTGGCATCAACAGATATTGCAGTGGACCATTAAGATCTTTTAAAACCACGTATCCGGCATTGGGTTTGACTTCCGCACATGGCGAAGGATTTTGATTTTGCTGCTGATTGGGCAAACATTCCTCAAGGACAATCTTACGTAATGTATCCGACTCTTCACCGGTTAATTTCCAGTAACCAATACCGGCAGCCACAACGGCGATAACTATCATCACCAAAAAAAGAAGACCCGCTTTTTTCATCTTTTTTTCCCTGTACCTCAAAGAGATGCAAGGGTAACGCAAAATCGTGACAAATAAAAAACCCGGTCGCGAGAAACCACCGGGTTTGATAATTATCCTGGGGAAATCAGCGTTTGCTGATCTGATCGAACGTACCGCCGTTAGCAAAATGCTCTTTTTGCGCTTTCGTCCAGCCGCCGAACTCTTCATCAATGGTGAATAACTTCAGCTTTGGAAACGCATTTTCGTACTTTTTCGCTACTTCAGCGTCGCGCGGACGGTAGTAGTTTTTCGCGGCAATTTCCTGACCTTCTGGCGAGTAGAGATATTTCAGGTAGGCTTCCGCCACCTCTTTGGTGCCTTTTTTCTCGACCACTTTATCGACCACCGACACGGTTGGCTCTGCGAGGATAGACTCACTCGGCGTGACGATTTCGAATTTATCTTTCCCCAGTTCATTCGCTGCCAGCAGAGCTTCGTTTTCCCAGGCGATCAGTACATCGCCAATCCCGCGCTCGACAAAGGTGTTAGTGGAGCCGCGCGCGCCAGAATCCAGAACTTCGACGTTTTTATACAGTGCCCGAACAAAATCCTGTGCTTTTGCCTGATCGTTGTTGTTGTGATGCAGCGCGTAGCCCCAGGCAGCCAGGTAGTTCCAGCGTGCGCCACCAGAGCTTTTCGGATTAGGCGTGATCACCGAAACACCCGGTTTAATCAGATCGTTCCAGTCATGGATCTGCTTCGGATTGCCCTTACGCACCAGGAAAACAATGGTGGAAGTGTACGGTGCGGAGTTATCCGGCAGACGTTTGATCCACTCTTTATCAATCCGCCCGCGTTCCGCAATCGCGTCCACGTCATAGGCCAGAGCCAGCGTGACAACATCAGCTTCAATACCGTTGATTACCGACGTCGCTTGTTTACCTGAACCACCGTGTGACTGACGAATCACCACGTTATCACCAGTTTGCTGTTTCCAGTGGGCGCTGAATGCCTTGTTGTACTGTTCGTACAATTCGCGCGTTGGATCATATGAAACGTTAAGAAGCTGAATATCCTTTGCCATAACGCTGGTTGCCGCCAGCAAAAATGTTAACCCTACGCCCCACTTGTTCATCGCCCGACTCTCTTATGTTGTGTTGTGATGAGCAAAGCGTGCCAGAAGGTTAACCAAACATTAAAGAATAAAAAAAGATTGGCTATAACTTGCGGGTATATGTTGAGGGATTAAAAAGGCGGAAGAAATCCGCCTCATATTGCTGACAAAGTGCGCTTTATCGATGCCGGATGCGGCGCGAACGCCTTATCCGACCTACAAAAATTTGTAAATTCAATAAATTGCAGAATTCACGTAGATACTGTTATGGCCTGCAAGTTTTTTCCTGGTCCGGTTTCCCGGATTGCAGGCATGCCAGACACAGCGCCGTCAGGCGCTGTTTTTTTCATCCCTTCCGCGATTTTTACGCCGCTACCGGA
>NZ_JBJQLJ010000046.1:0-18074 GCF_046486385.1 Escherichia sp. WS33
TGCGAAATTCAGGCGAATGCTGTTTACGGGGTTTTTTACTGGTTGATACTGTTTTTGTCATGTGAGTCACCTCTGACTGAGAGTTTACTCACTTAGCCGCGTGTCCACTATTGCTGGGTAAGATCAATCTGTTCGGTAAGCCCCCAAGAGCCAGATTAAGTGAAGTTAAACGAAGGCTGCCAGCTGTCACAGGAACGATGGCCTCTTTGTCAGGGCACTGAGTGCAGTTATCTGTGCGCGTTACTCTAACTGGCACTCGAACGTCGGCGACGGGGTTACCGGTGGATCAGACTGTTCCTGTGGCGTAAACGTTTTTATGTTAGTACCAACAGATTTACCACATTTATCATCTTAACAGTTTGAGTGAAAATGCAGGCTGCGCCGCAAAGGGAGGAGACTGAGTGGCGTGTTCAGTCTAAAAGAGAGTTGATGCCAGCATACAGGGGCGAAGCTGGTCAACAAGTCAACATTAAGATAATGGAATATTCGGAGAGAAACGTCAGGCAGTTGGCCTCAAATGAACAGGAGGAATATATCCCCAGGAAAATTAATGTTGGTGTTATAAACACACCAACATTAATCCGATCTGATTATTAATCAGACAAATATCGTTAATCCGTCGAATTTTGAATCAACGTTTTTTCTTACGACCCTGAACGGCCTTAAAACGTGGATTAGATTTACAAATCGCATATAACCGTCCTTTTCGCTTCACAATCTGACAGTCTGGATGGCGTTCTTTTGCGGTACGCAGAGAGTTAAGAACTTTCATCACGACCCCTTTTTCGTGCTAACAAAACGACCAAAACGTTGGGTGAATCGTGCAACATTTCCTTCTGATGCCACTGTTCTCAGCTTCCCTGTATAGAACGGGTGCGATTTAGAAGAGACATCAATTGTCACGTATGGATACGTTACGCCATCCAGCTCAATCTCACGGTCTGTTTTGATAGTCGAGCCGATTTTAAAGTACTCATCAACACTGGTGTCGTGGAACACCACAGTACGATACTCAGGATGGATATTGGGCTTCATCATTTTTACCTGTTATGTTATAACATAACCATAAAGATACATGCTCATCCGGATCATTTCAACACCCAATCCCTGTGACTCTTTGTGGATGTGGAATTTTCGCAACGGGGAACTCTGGCATTGTTAGCAGCCGTTGGCGACGCTCCCATAAACGCCTGGATGAGTGATTGATGATGGTTTCGCTGAGAGTATGGATTTTTCGACAATGGAGGTTATCTCCACTTTACTGGCCGATGATTTATCGCAGTATGATTGATTACCTGACAGCGTGTATTCCTCTCCCACGGATATAATAATTACTTACAAAAAGGGAGAGGATGCATATTTTAAATATCACTGAAGTGAACAGTTTATTGCCGTTATTAATAGAAATGGAGAAATAAATAGGCGTATTCTACAATTGCGACAAAAACAACGATATTAATCAGTTTATGACTGATTTGTTGTACTTTATTCTCTTTCATTGGTACTTCCTCGCTTTAAAAAAGAGCGCACTTCGTAAGTGCCCTTATATAAATAACGAGTTTGGTCAACCAATTTTTTGACATGTATCACAAATTTGAATGGATGTATTACATCGGCTATCTTTTATTGCACCAACGTCATTGATATATGTCGCCTGAAGTCAGTTCCGGGAATGAGTTTGATCTCAAGACTGGCCCAGTCCGGGCGTTGATTGGCGCTGAGGAGCATATCGCATCTCATCATAATGTCGTATCTCCTGGGGTGTTATACAAGATATCGTTGTTGGTGACCTGGGAGAGGAATTGAGTTCTATTAAACCGTCAACTATGCCGGATACATACTGGATTACACTGCAGGCACGCCTTACGAGAGAACGTGCCGCAGTGACGGGTTAATTATCTGAAAGAATTTGCGAGGCTGTATCGGTTACTCATTGGTTTGATAGTTTTACTCTCGGGAGAGTAATAGATATTTAATTCATTAACGGAAACCAGTCAGTTCCTTTCGATGCCTGAATTTGATCCCATAGTTTATCCGGAATGGTTAATTCATGAACAAGTTGTGTTATCGTTCATGAGAAGCATAACGTAAAGGGAAAAGCTCGATTAGACGGCAGGATTTGTCAGGGGTTATGAACGAAATTCATAAATCTGTTTGAGTGTTGCGATGGGTAGTGCAAGTTCGAAATCTCCGCAATTTACAGTCCGATGAAGGAAAATGAATATCCATAAAAAATATATCGATTTATTCTGGCGTATATACCTACTTCGACGTATTTCCAATAGTTGTTAATTAAAGGCAGGCCATTATTATTCACTCTGAATAATGAATTATTCACTGTCCGCAGAGTAAAAAATATAACTTAGGTGTCTATTTAATGACTTGCACAAAAAGCTAAATTTTCACCCATAAATAAAAATATAATCCCGCGCCCAACCACCTGATGAGTGGCTACAGACACTGGATATATTAGGTGGCGGTGCACTTTCTTACATAAAGGTATTTCCTTTTCTGCGGAAAAGGAAATCGGGAAATCCCCGGTTTTTCTGACAAGCAGACGCCATTATTTGTGTCTGCCTATGTTCGTTAATTCGTTCATCAGGAAATTATCTCAATGTCGCGTTATAAAACAGGTCATAAACAACCACGATTTCGTTATTCAGTTCTGGCCCGCTGCGTGGCGTGGGCAAATATCTCTGTTCAGGTTCTTTTTCCACTCGCTGTCACCTTTACCCCAGTAATGGCGGCACGTGCGCAGCATGCGGTTCAGCCACGGTTGAGCATGGGAAATACTACGGTAACTGCTGATAATAACGTGGAGAAAAATGTCGCGTCGTTTGCCGCAAATGCCGGGACATTTTTAAGCAGTCAGCCAGATAGCGATGCGACACGTAACTTTATTACCGGAATGGCCACAGCTAAAGCTAACCAGGAAATACAGGAGTGGCTCGGGAAATATGGTACTGCGCGCGTCAAACTGAATGTCGATAAAGATTTCTCGCTGAAGGATTCTTCGCTGGAAATGCTTTATCCGATTTATGATACGCCAACAAATATGTTGTTCACTCAGGGAGCAATACATCGTACCGACGATCGTACTCAGTCAAATATTGGTTTTGGCTGGCGTCATTTTTCAGGAAATGACTGGATGGCGGGGGTGAACACCTTTATCGACCATGATTTATCCCGTAGTCATACCCGCATTGGTGTTGGTGCGGAATACTGGCGCGATTATCTGAAACTGAGCGCCAATGGTTATATCCGGGCTTCTGGCTGGAAAAAATCGCCGGATATTGAGGATTATCAGGAACGCCCGGCGAATGGTTGGGATATCCGCGCAGAGGGCTATTTACCTGCCTGGCCGCAGCTTGGCGCAAGCCTGATGTATGAACAGTATTATGGCGATGAAGTCGGGCTGTTTGGTAAAGATAAGCGCCAGAAAGACCCGCATGCTATTTCTGCCGAGGTGACCTATACGCCAGTGCCTCTTCTGACACTGAGCGCCGGGCATAAGCAGGGCAAGAGCGGTGAGAATGACACTCGCTTTGGCCTGGAAGTTAATTATCGGATTGGCGAACCTCTGGAGAAACAACTCGATACAGACAGCATTCGCGAGCGTCGAATGCTGGCAGGCAGCCGCTATGACCTGGTTGAGCGTAATAACAACATCGTTCTTGAGTACCGCAAATCTGAAGTGATCCGTATTGCTCTGCCTGAGCGTATTGAAGGTAAGGGCGGTCAGACACTTTCCCTGGGGCTTGTGGTCAGCAAAGCAACTCACGGACTGAAAAATGTGCAGTGGGAAGCGCCGTCATTACTGGCTGAAGGTGGCAAAATTACCGGTCAGGGTAGTCAGTGGCAAGTAACGCTCCCGGCTTATCGTCCAGGTAAAGACAATTATTATGCGATTTCTGCGGTTGCCTACGATAACAAAGGCAATGCCTCAAAACGCGTGCAGACAGAGGTGGTCATTACCGGAGCAGGTATGAGCGCCGATCGCACGGCGTTAACGCTTGACGGTCAGAGCCGTATTCAAATGCTTGCTAACGGTAATGAGCAAAGACCGCTGGTGCTGTCTCTGCGCGACGCCGAGGGCCAGCCAGTCACGGGCATGAAAGATCAGATCAAGACTGAACTAACTTTCAAACCGGCTGGAAATATTGTGACTCGTACCCTGAAGGCCACTAAATCACAGGCAAAGCCAACACTGGGTGAGTTCACCGAAACTGAAGCCGGGGTGTATCAGTCTGTCTTTACTACCGGAACGCAGTCAGGTGAGGCAACGATTACTGTTAGCGTTGATGGCATGAGCAAAACCGTCACTGCAGAACTGCGGGCCACGATGATGGATGTGGCAAACTCCACCCTGAGCGCTAACGAGCCGTCAGGTGACGTGGTTGCTGATGGTCAGCAAGCCTACACGTTGACGTTGACTGCGGTGGACTCCGAGGGTAATCCGGTGACGGGAGAAGCCAGCCGCCTGCGACTTGTTCCGCAAGACACTAATGGTGTTACCGTTGGTGCCATTTCGGAAATAAAACCAGGGGTTTACAGCGCCACGGTTTCTTCGACCCGTGCCGGAAACGTTGTTGTACGTGCCTTCAGCGAGCAGTATCAACTGGGCACATTACAACAAACGCTGAAGTTTGTTGCCGGGCCGCTTGATGCAGCACATTCGTCCATCACCCTGAATCCTGATAAACCGGTGGTTGGGGGTACAGTTACGGCAATCTGGACGGCAAAAGATGCCTATGACAACCCTGTGACCAGCCTCACGCCGGAAGCGCCGTCATTAGCGGGTGCCGCTGCTGTAGGTTCTACGGCATCGGGCTGGACAAATAATGGTGATGGGACGTGGACTGCGCAAATTACTCTCGGCTCTACGGCGGGTGAATTAGAAGTTATGCCGAAGCTAAATGGACAGGATGCGGCAGCAAATGCGGCAAAAGTAACCGTGGTGGCTGATGCGTTATCTTCAAACCAGTCGAAAGTCTCTGTCGCAGAAGATCACGTAAAAGCCGGCGAAAGCACAACCGTGACGCTGGTGGCGAAAGATGCGCATGGCAACGCTATCAGTGGTCTTTCGTTGTCGGCAAGTTTGACGGGGACCGCCTCTGAAGGGGCGACCGTTTCCAGTTGGACCGAAAAAGGTGACGGTTCCTATGTTGCTACGTTGACTACAGGCGGAAAGACGGGCGAGCTTCGTGTCATGCCGCTCTTCAACGGCCAGCCAGCAGCCACCGAAGCCGCGCAGTTGACGGTCATCGCCGGAGAGATGTCATCAGCGAACTCTACGCTTGTTGCGGACAATAAGGCTCCGACCGTCAAAACGACGACGGAACTCACCTTCACCGTGAAGGATGCGTACGGGAACCCGGTCACCGGGCTGAAGCCAGATGCACCAGTGTTTAGCGGTGCCGCCAGCACGGGGAGTGAGCGTCCTTCAGCAGGAAGCTGGACAGAGAAAGGTAATGGGGTCTACGTGTCGACCTTAACGCTGGGATCTGCCGCGGGTCAGTTGTCTGTGATGCCGCGAGTGAACGGCCAAAATGCCGTTGCTCAGCCACTGGTGCTGAACGTTGCAGGTGACGCATCTAAGGCTGAGATTGGTGATATGACAGTGAAGGTTAATAACCAACTGGCTAATGGACAGTCTGCTAACCAGATAACCCTGACCGTCGTGGACAGCTATGGTAACCCGTTGCAGGGGCAAGAAGTTACGCTGACTTTACCGCAGGGTGTGACCAGCAAGACGGGGAATACAGTAACAACCAATGCGGCAGGGAAAGTGGACATTGAGCTTATGTCAACGGTTGCGGGAGAACACAATATTTCCGCTTCGGTGAATGGTGCTCAGAAGACGGTCACGGTGAAATTTAACGCGGATGCCAGCACCGGTCAGGCAAACCTGCAGGTAGACACCGCCGTTCAAAAAGTGGCAAACGGCAAAGACGCCTTTACGCTGACGGCGACCGTTGAGGATAAAAATGGTAACCCTGTTCCAGGGAGCCTGGTGACCTTTAATCTGCCCCGGGGTGTCAAGCCGCTTACAGGCGATAATGTCTGGGTGAAAGCCAACGATGAGGGGAAAGCAGAGTTGCAGGTGGTTTCAGTGACTGCCGGAACCTATGAGATCACGGCGTCGGCAGGAAATGACCAGCCTTCGAATGCGCAGTCTGTAACGTTTGTGGCGGATAAGACTACGGCAACCATCTCCAATATTGAGGTGATTGGCAACTATGCGCTGGCGGACGGCAAAGCCAAACAAACGTATAAAGTTACGGTGACTGATGCCAATAACAATTTGGTGAAAGATAGCGAAGTGACGCTGACTGCCAGCCCGGCTTCGTTAAACCTGGAACCGAATGGCACTGCGACAACGAATGAGCAAGGGCAGGCTATTTTCACCGCTACCACTATTGTTGCGGCGACATACACACTCAAGGCGCAAGTGAGTCAGACCAACGGTCAGGTATCAACGAAAACTGCCGAATCTAAATTCGTTGCGGATGATAAAAACGCGGTACTCACCGCATCATCTGATATGCAATCTCTAGTGGCGGATGGGAAATCGACTGCGAAGCTGGCGGTGACCCTGATGTCGGCAAATAACCCCGTTGGCGGGAATATGTGGGTCGACATTCAGACGCCGGAAGGGGTGACGGAGAAGGATTATCAGTTCCTGCCGTCGAAAAATGACCATTTCGTGAGCGGGAAAATCATACGTACATTTAGTACCAGCAAGCCAGGCGTCTATACATTCACATTTAACGCCCTGACCTATGGCGGGTACGAAATGAAGCCAGTGACGGTGACCATTACCGCGGTGGATGCCGATACGGCAAAGGGCGAGGAGGCGATGAAATAATTTTTAAGAATATGAAAATAGCATTCTAATAAACAATAATGGCGTTGACATATTCAACGCCATTATTTATTGAATTGCCTGACAGTAGTCTCGTTATAAGTTCATTTAGATATAGCGACAGCTAAACCGGACGAACGGGGATAAAAATTTCGCAAACAACATCATTGCTATCCTTTTCTACGAAATCTTCATTGTAATAAAATCGCTCAATATCACTGCCGTTCACTCTGGCTAACCCCCTGGCAGGTAATTCCATCAGATAGAGGTTTCGCGACCATTCAGGATAGCGCTCCCACTCACCTTCATAGCGGAAAGATGCATACAGTCCTCGGTTTATTGTCCACTCTTTCGCCATCTCAGAATCGGTTTGTTTACATACCGTACCGGCAAAAGTTTCAACTGTGAGCAAATCGACCGATTTTGTTGACGGTTCAAACGTGGAGACGAAATAGATATCCGTCTTAAAATTATTCATACATCTGGCTAAATGATGACGTCGCAGTTTGACTTCTTCATCCGGTGATTTATTCGACACTTCAATGTCATATTTAAATGAGTTGCCAAAAATAGGTGTCTCAGGAAAATTGACTAATCTACACTCCGTCTTTTGCTGTTGACGTATTAAAAAAGAAGGGAAGATATTTGCGAGATCCCAATAATCACGGTGGCGGTATTCACGGGGAGAGCAGCCGAATAACTTTTTAAATTCGCGGCTGAATGACTGCTGTGAATCAAAATGCAAAGAGAGTGCAATATCAAGCATAGATTTCGCGGTGAGCCGGACAAGAATAGCGGCACGGCAAAGCCTTCGTTTGCGAATGTATTCTCCCAAAGGCACATGCATGAAATTTCGGAACAGAAGCTGGATGTTGCGTCTGCTGTAGCCAGATTTCTGTGCGATATCTTCGATTGAAATAGGGTGCTCAAGATTGCACTCAATCCACTCCAGGAGCTGCTGTAGAATCTTCTGCCTGATCATCACATTCTCCGTTAATTCTTTGTCATATCGCACATTTTCGTTATGCCCTGGGCCCTAAGTGTATCAAAAACAGCAAGGGCGAAGGCAAAAGCACTGGTAGCGTCTGCTTCGTTGTCCCCGAAAATAGAGAGGTTTCAGTCCTGCATTATTAATGATTTTTTTGCATAAGTGATATCAAAATCCACGTACTAATTTGAGGTTACGTTTTAACGTAGACTCATTGTTCATGCCTAATGGAGGGACTGACAGTGGAATTTTCCGTATTAAGTAACAATCTGAAAATGCCGATGATGGGATTTGGTGTTTTTCAGGTTACCGATAAAAACGTGTGCAAACAGTCAGTGTTGAACGCTATCCGCACAGGTTATCGACTCATCGACACTGCAGCGGTATACGGTAATGAAGATGCCGTCGGTGAAGCCGTTCGTGAAGCTATATCTGAAGGTTTATGTACCCGAGATGAGTTATTTATAACGTCTAAATTGTGGGTGCAGGATATGTTGAATCAGGATACGGCAGCAGCAGGTATTGAAGCATCATTAAAAAAATCGGGACTAGAGTACTTCGACCTCTATTTATTGCACCAGGCTATGCGCGATTATTTCAGTGCGTGGCGTGCACTCGAAGATGCCTATGAAGAGGGCAAATTAAAAGCAATTGGGGTTTCCAATTTCTATCCTCATGTTCTGGCGAACTTTTGTGAAACGGTAAGAGTTAAACCGATGGTCAACCAGGTCGAGTTGCATCCCTATTTTGCCCAACCAGAGGCGCTGGCAACCATGAAGTATTATAACGTGCAGCCTGAAGCATGGGCTCCGTTAGGTGGTGGACGACATAAACCCTTTGAAAATAATCTGCTTCAGAGTATTGCAGATGCCCATCAAAAATCGATTTCTCAAGTCATTCTGCGTTGGAATATTCAACGGGGAGTGGTCGTTATTCCGAAATCGACACATCAACAGCGTATCGAAGAAAATTTTGCTATCTGGGATTTCTCACTGACAGAGAAAGAAATGGCACAAATTAGTTCGCTTGATTTGGGTTATGTTGGGGAGTCGGTAAAACATTTTAATCCTGAATTTGTTCGTGGTTGTCTTGCTGTAAAAATACACGATTGATATTAATCATATATTTTACCTGAGACGACAAGAATCTTTTAACCGGGGAGTGATATTGATCTTCACTCTGTCATATCTCCGGTAATATGGCGTCAGGCTTCATCATCAGAAAGGGGGCCTGACGCCTGAAAAAGTGAACAACAGACAGTGTTCGGATTATCAATATTCAGTTTTTAACGTTGAACTGGATTCATTACTGCGTTGTTTAAGAATTTCCCGCGCCGAATCTGCCATTATCATGACAGCACCTGCCAGCATCAGAGTATCTTTCAATACCAGGCGACCAGCACCGGATAAATAAGGGAAACCATGATGAGCGTCACCCAATGCGGGTACCCATGCCTCCGGGGTGGTGATTAAAAATGAGAGTGTTACCAGCGGCGTGGTAAATGCCATCAGTCCTCCCAATAAACCTAACCAGCGATTGACAGGATTAGCCAAAACCAGCAGAGCAATAATCACCTCCACGACGCCAAGACCGTTGGAAAAACCATAGGTATTATTGGCCGTTTGCCATGCCCTTGCTTCTGGTTTGTATTCGCCTTCGTGAGTCAGATACTGTTTATAGTCTTCCGGGTGTTCATAAAAGAACGACATTAGTGGACTGTTTGCGACGAATGGTGTAATGCTGTCTGCCTCGTAAGGGACAAACTTTAATAACCCAATCCACATAAAAACAATTGCAATACTCAGACGAATCAATGTCAGGCCAATTTTATCTCCCCGACTTAACAGGTGCAGGTATTTTTCCATTGTGAACATCCTTATTTATACAATACTGCTGTTGCGGTTGAATTATTATCAATTCGCATCGATGTGACTTTCCAGGATGAAGCATTATATTTTCTGGCTATATCAGCAATGGCATCCTCCAGAACTGTCGGTGATGCTGATACTGACGAGACGCTGATATGTTTCAGAATTATTTTATCATCTGCATTGGTGGAAAATGCCATAACGCCAGATAATAGTGTTGCAAATAAAACAGATTTTTTAAACATATAAAATACCATCAATGAAGTGATTAAGAAGTTATAGAGTAACAGGGAATTAATAAGATTCTTTTCTCTGAGACGCCAGAATATTTGTTCTGGCGTCTGATTTTGAGTTTATTTGACTAATGAAAATAGATCATTGAGTGATTCGCTCATCGACGGATGAGTAAATATCTGATCGCGTAATATGCTATAAGGCAGCCCGGCATCCATCACCATTTTCACTATATTGATCATCTCGTGGGAGTCAACACACAGCAGTGATGCCCCTAATATACGTTGGGTTTTATTATCAACAATCGCTTTTAATACCCCACGAGTATCATTCATCACTCTGGCACGCGGAATTGCAGCTACAGGCAATGTCACCACCTGAATATCAGCACCACTCTCTCTGGCCTGTTCTTCTGTCATACCAACCCTGGACAGTGGCGGTGTCATGAATACGGAATAAGGCACATTTTTCCGATCATCAGTACTACGTCTGCCTTCTCCCAGCAACTCATCACGCACAATGCGGTAATCATCCAGTGAAATATAAGTAAATTGCAGCCCGCCGGTAACATCTCCCATCGCCCAAATATTGTCTGCGGTGGTATGTAATTGCTTGTCAACGACAATTGCCCCGCGCTCGTTTACTGCGATACCGGCATTTTCTGGATGTAACGAAGCGGTAGCCGGTTGACGACCGGAAGCTATTAACAGTGCATCCACCGCCAGTTGGGCGTGCTCGCTATGCACTTGCACTTGATTTTCATGGTGACTGATTCGCTCCACATGGGCATTGAGGATAATATCGACGCCCTGATCGCGTAAAATCGTCGCGATATTATCAGCAATATCCCGATCTTCCCGAGGCAAAAACAGCGAAGCTGCTTCTAAAATGGTTACCTTGCTGCCAAAATTAGCGAACATAGAGGCGAACTCAACGCCAATATATCCGCCGCCCAAAATACCTAAATGCCCAGGCAATTCTTTTAGATTAAGTAATCCGGTGCTGTCATATACTCCTGGCGTGGTGGTAATTCCAGGAATTGGCGGAACCACGGTTTGTGCACCGGTATTAATAAAAATTTTCTCGCCATGAATTTCCAGATTTGCCTCAGGCCGATGAACACGCAGGCTATGATTATTGATAAACTCCGCCTGGCCGTCGATCACGTCGATATTGGGCATATCCGCAAGATTATGAAAATTCTTATTACGTAAAAAATTAACCACTTCATTTTTACGCTGTATGGCACGGACAAAATCTGTGTGCTGCTGTGCGTCATGAACCAATGTTTTGGTTGGGATGCAGCCGATATTAATACAGGTCCCGCCATACATTGCATTTGATTGTTCGATGAGAGCCACTCGCCAACCTGCTTTTGCCAGCGTGACGGCTAATGTTTTTCCAGCCTTGCCAAAACCAATAATAACTGCCTGATATTTATTCATGATGATTTCCTGTCGAAACGCGTTCATTTGACATCATGACTATAGACGCAAAAGAGCAAATACCATTTCTTCACAACGCTTGATATTTTGTCTTATCGTCTGGTATTTTCTTTTTCTTAATCAGAATCACAAAACAAAAATCATGATTAACCATTTGATGGTATTAGATTAGTTATTTACTAAGATTGTTGGTGTTTGTAATCAAAAACCACTCAGGAGTCTGATATGGATGCCCTTAGCCGTTTGTTGATGCTTAACGCTCCACAAGGAACGATCGATAAGAATTGCGTGTTAGGAAGTGACTGGCAGCTTCCACATGGTGCCGGGGAATTATCGGTTATTCGTTGGCATGCGTTAACGCAAGGAGCGGCGAAGCTGGAAATGCCGACGGGAGAGATTTTTACATTACGCCCGGGAAATGTGGTCCTGCTACCACAAAATTCAGCTCATCGCCTGAGTCATGTCGATAATGAATCGACCTGTATTGTCTGCGGCACTCTTCGGTTGCAACATTCGGCGCGTTATTTTTTAACGTCTTTGCCGGAAACGCTGTTTTTAGCACCGGTTAACCACAGCGTGGAATATAACTGGCTGAGGGAGGCGATCCCGTTTTTACAACAGGAATCCAGATCGGCGATGCCGGGAGTGGATGCACTGTGTAGCCAGATCTGCGCTACATTCTTTACCCTCGCGGTGCGTGAGTGGATTGCACAGGTTAATACTGAGAAAAACATTCTCAGTTTGCTTCTGCATCCACGTCTTGGTGCGGTAATACAGCAAATGCTGGAAATGCCAGGACACGCCTGGACCGTCGAATCGCTGGCCAGCATCGCTCACATGTCCCGGGCAAGTTTTGCCCAGCTTTTCCGTGATGTTTCCGGAACCACGCCGCTGGCTGTATTAACAAAGTTGCGTCTACAAATAGCGGCCCAGATGTTTTCCCGGGAAATGCTCCCTGTTGTGGTGATCGCTGAGTCAGTAGGCTATGCCAGTGAATCATCTTTTCACAAGGCGTTTGTCCGCGAGTTTGGTTGTACTCCGGGAGAATATCGGGAAAGGGTCAGACAGCTTGCACCCTGAATAAAACCGCCAGAAATCAGGGCAAAGATAATCCGCATTCCGGGAGTTGTGAGCCTTTCAACTATTTCTATTTCCAACGGTGGTTTGGGCTTTATATATTTTTTTCTGATGGACTCTAGCTCAGTTTTTAAATAAAAATGCAAACTAAATTGCTTCAATTAAATAAAACCCCGACTATTACTTGATACGTGATTATTGTCGGTGATTTTGTTTGTACACCATCAGTGTATATCTCAATAACCCCTGAATAAGTAGCTCTGAATAGGTATAAGGGATGTAGCCATTTTTAAATGGATTTCTTATGCCAAAAATGATCGTCGATTTCCCTATAAAATGTGAGCGATGCCGAAAGAAATAAAATTAGTTATTGCATTTGAAGTTTGGATGAAAGATCATCATTTGTCATACAAATGAGGGGTGGTATGTTGCTAGCCAATTAAAAAAGAACGCCATATTTATTGATGATTGATCCCCCGGTGGGGGGGAAACATCGGGCATAAATGGGCATGAAGTAATGGAGTATTAGTTGTGAATGTCAATTTCTTTGTCACCTGTATTGGTGACGCCCTGAAATCAAGAATGGCACGAGACTCCGTGCTGCTACTGGAAAAACTCGGCTGTCGCGTAAATTTCCCGGAGAAACAGGGATGCTGCGGTCAGCCTGCGATCAATAGTGGTTATATCAAAGAAGCGATTCCAGGGATGAAAAATCTGATCGCCGCACTGGAGGATAACGATGATCCCATTATTTCACCGGCTGGCTCCTGCACCTATGCCGTAAAAAGTTACCCGATGTATCTGGCGGATGAACCTGAATGGGCATCACGAGCCGAAAAGGTTGCCGCGCGTATGCAGGATCTCACCTCTTTTATTGTTAATAAATTAGGGGTAGTCGATGTAGGTGCCAGTTTGCAAGGGAGAGCGGTGTATCACCCATCTTGTAGCCTGGCCCGTAAGCTGGGGGTGAAGGACGAACCACTTACGCTGCTGAAAAATGTGCGTGGACTGGAGCTGTTGACCTTTGCTGAACAGGATACCTGCTGCGGATTTGGCGGCACGTTCTCGGTCAAAATGGCCGAAATATCCGGCGAGATGGTGAAAGAAAAGGTTGTGCACCTGATGGAAGTCCGCCCTGAGTATTTAATTGGTGCTGACGTGAGTTGCCTGCTGAACATCAGTGGGCGATTACAACGGGAAGGGCAGAAAGTCAAAGTGATGCATATTGCTGAAGTGTTGATGAGCCGCTGAGGATATAAAGATGTCGATCAAAACCAGTAATACAGATTTTAAGACACGCATCCGTCAGCAAATTGAAGATCCGATCATGCGCAAAGCGGTGGCAAACGCGCAGCAGCGTATTGGGGCAAATCGGCAAAAAATGGTCGATGAATTGGGGCACTGGGAGGAGTGGCGCGATCGGGCCGCCCAGATACGTGATCATGTTCTGAGTAATCTCGACGCTTATCTGTACCAGCTCTCAGAAAAAGTGACGCAAAACGGCGGTCACGTCTATTTTGCAAAAACTAAAGAAGACGCCACTCGCTACATTTTACAGGTTGCCCAACGCAAAAATGCCCGGAAGGTGGTGAAATCTAAATCGATGGTGACCGAAGAGATTGGTGTCAATCATGTGTTGCAGGATGCTGGCATTCAGGTGATTGAAACCGATCTGGGTGAATACATTCTCCAGCTGGATCAAGATCCGCCCTCTCATGTTGTGGTCCCGGCAATTCATAAAGATCGCCATCAGATCCGTCGAGTGCTACACGAACTTCTGGGCTATGAGGGGCCGGAAACGCCTGAAGCGATGACCTTATTCATCCGGCAAAAAATCCGCGAAGATTTCCTCAGTGCTGAAATAGGTATTACCGGCTGTAATTTCGCGGTGGCAGAGACAGGTTCGGTATGCCTGGTGACCAATGAAGGTAATGCGCGAATGTGTACCACGCTGCCTAAAACGCATATTGCAGTGATGGGAATGGAGCGTATTGCCCCCACGTTTGCCGAGGTAGATGTATTGATCACCATGCTGGCGCGCAGTGCCGTTGGTGCACGTTTGACGGGATACAACACCTGGCTGACAGGACCGCGCGAAGCGGGGCACGTTGATGGTCCTGAAGAGTTTCATCTGGTTATTGTCGATAACGGGCGTTCTGAGGTGCTGGCCTCTGAATTTCGGGATGTGCTGCGCTGTATTCGCTGCGGGGCTTGTATGAATACTTGTCCGGCATATCGCCATATTGGCGGTCATGGATATGGCTCTATTTATCCAGGGCCAATTGGTGCGGTGATTTCTCCGCTACTTGGCGGCTATAAAGATTTTAAAGATTTACCCTACGCCTGCTCTTTATGCACTGCTTGTGACAGCGTGTGTCCGGTGCGTATTCCGCTGTCAAAACTGATTTTGCGTCATCGTCGGGTGATGGCTGAAAAAGGGATCACCGCAAAAGCAGAGCAACGGGCGATAAAAATGTTCGCTTATGCCAATAGTCATCCAGGATTGTGGAAAGTCGGGATGATGGCCGGTGCTCATGCGGCAAGCTGGTTTATCAATGGCGGCAAAACACCACTCAAATTTGGCGCGATTAGTGACTGGATGGAAGCACGCGATCTTCCTGAAGCTGACGGAGAGAGTTTCCGTAGTTGGTTTAAGAAACATCTGGCGCAGGAGAAAAAGAATGGATAATCGGAGCGAATTTTTGAATAACGTTGCTCAGGCACTGGGTCGCCCGTTGCGACTTGAACCGCAAGCAGAAGATGCGCCGCTTAACAACTATGCTAACGAGCGGCTTACCGCACTTAACCAACAGCAGCGCTGTGACGCGTTTATTCAGTTTGCCAGCGATGTTATGTTGACGCGCTGTGAGCTGACCAGCGAGGCGAAGGCGGCAGAAGCTGCAATACGTCTGTGTAAAGAGCTGGGAGATCAGTCGGTCGTGATTAGCGGTGACACGAGGCTAGAGGAATTGGGGATTAGCGAACGTTTGCAGCAGGAATGCAATGCCGTTGTTTGGGATCCGGCGAAAGGTGCCGAGAATATCTCGCAGGCAGAGCAGGCTAAAGTGGGTGTCGTGTATGCTGAATATGGTTTAACCGAATCGGGAGGCGTGGTTCTTTTTTCCGCCGCCGGGCGCGGGCGTTCATTGAGCCTGCTCCCGGAATCTTCTCTTTTTATCCTGCGTAAAAGCACTATCTTGCCGCGTGTAGCGCAACTCGCAGAAAAATTGCATCAGAAAGCGCAGGCCGGTGAACGAATGCCGTCCTGCATTAACATCATTAGCGGCCCTAGTTCAACGGCGGATATTGAGCTTATCAAAGTCGTCGGGGTTCATGGTCCGGTGAAAGCGGTGTATCTGATTATTGAGGATTGTTGAGAGAGATATGAAGTCTGGACATAAACCTGAAGAAGGCATACGAGGTTGAAAATAGCGTTTAGGACAACCTGACTTAACCCCGTTCCGTCATGGTTATGCTGCTCTTCTGTAAATATCCTGGCATTAGTAATGCCAGGATATTTACAGTGAAAAAGACAGGCATCCATTCCTGAAAACGGGTTCCCTTCCCGGTCATTGTCACTTCAGCTTTATACAGGCACTCTCTATCAGAATGCTGTTTATTACTACCCAGAGTTTTGTTGGTATTCATCTACCATTTTTTTGACAAGGCAAAACATTACAGAAATTACAATGCTTAGAAAAAATCCCAGAGCCAGGCAAATGGCAGCAGGGTATTTATTTTTTATTTCTGGTGAGCTTATAGTTACACAGCCATCACCGTTCGGATACAATGACCAGTTCCTGGTCAGGTATATCATTTTTGTATAAAGCTCACTGTTAATTGCTGAAGGTGTTTGTATCTCATCGAGAACTTGCCTGCCATTATGGTATTCTGACGCATACCATTTGATAATAGACGCCTGCACGCGAGATATTTCCGCTTCAGCAGTTGGTAAATCTCTCTTATCTCCTGACCATTCCAGCTTTATTTCTCTGTTCTTGACATCTGGGCTGGTGTGAAAAAATGTAGTAATTCGCTGTATAACATCTTCAGTCATTGTGGTCTGACAGGCAAAGTTATTATTGCTATCACAGTTAACAAGTATGCCTGGTGTTGTCTGGTTTATTTTTAGGCTGTAACTCACTTTTATATTATCTTTATTGATATACAGAAACAACAGCACCATTGCCATACAGATAGCTATAATAAAAAGGATAACGCGAATCTTTTTCTTCAGATAAAATAAAATCTCAATCAGATCGATATCCTGTTTGATTTGTTCACGCATAATATATCCAGAAAATAAAATCTGTCGCAGATAAGGTTGTATTAATAGTCTGTATCAGGAATGTTCGGGGTAAATATCAGCAAAAAACCAGCATCATGAATACTGGATGTTTATAGCCTGCAGGCAGCAGTATGCTGCCTGCAGGGGGTATAACAGTCGACAGGGGAACCGACTGCTTTATTCTTACCAGGTCACATTGATACCAACTACACCCTGTAGCGGGTTCTCAATGTCGTCACCTTTGGTGTAGTCAAGGCTTGCATATGCTCCCATGTTTTTGGTGATATCAGCCTGTACACCTGCACCCACGCGGAATGCTGCACCGTCAATGCTGGCATTGACAGACTCATCACCCAGACGGACTTTGTTGCCATCAGAGAATTCGTTCAGTGCGGCCAGATTCAGATAAGGTTTAACGGTCGAGTTGCCCACAGCGAAGTCATAACCCACGCGCGTACCGGCCTCACCCAGCACAGAGTTATAGCTGTCAGAATGAACGTCCACGCCGTTGAGCTGATAATCCACACCTTCCAGCGTCAGCGCAGACAGTTTGGCATATGGCTGAATAAACAGGCCATTACCGTCTTTCCATGTGTAACCGCCTTTAACCATCGCACCGAAACCATTGGTGTTAAAGTCAGCTTTGATGGTACCGCCACCATTCATCAGGCGAACATCTGCCGTGTTGCTGTAGTGACCAAACTGTGCAGCAGTATCAATGAAGATACCGTTGTTATACTGGCGGCTCAGGTAAGCGTGGAAGCTGTAACCTTCAGTGTCGCCTTTGCTCTGCATGGTGGTCATGTCACCTTTCGCAGAAGACATCGCTACACCTGCCAGCCAGCTACCATCTTCAGTCATGAAGCGGGTATCACCACCCAGCATTACACCGTTTACATCCAGGTCATAGGATGCATTTCCCGCGGTGGTATGTTTCTGTTTACCGCCAAAGTACTGAATCCATACGCCGCCCTTGTCATTTTCGCTCAGACGGACAGCATCCTGACGGGCTGAGAGCGTGTCAGCCTGCAGATTAGCAACGTTAGCCGGAGCTGCTGCCATTGCCTGAATCAGGGAGCTGGCGTTGGATGCTTTATGCGTGTTTTTTACGAAATAAAAGTTACCATCAGCTCCCTGTGTCAGGTCATATTGATACAGACCACCTTCCGTTGTGCCTGTGGCTGGATTTGCCCCTATATTTCCAGACACCTGTTATCACTTAACCCATTACTGGCCTGCTGCCGCAGATATTCCCGTGGCGAGCGATAACCCAGTGCACTATGCGGGTGCCATTCGTTATAATGCTCGA
>NZ_JBJQLJ010000047.1:0-15696 GCF_046486385.1 Escherichia sp. WS33
CAAAATGGATTGCTTTGTACGTGGGTTTGATAGCACCGGTAATTCTCTCGCGTGGGCGTTGGGTTCATCAGTCGGCGTAAGTAAGATGCTGTCGCTAAAAAATTTCTTTAGCGGAGCTGAGATACTGCTAAATGGTAATGACGGCGCGGTTCAACTCAAAACAGGTGCTGTTAACGGGGCTAAAGCGCAGGCGCTCACTATCAACAAGGATGAGGTTAATTCAACTGTTGATTTAACCCTTACAAAACAAACAGGGACTGGCAATCGTTTTGTTTTACAGAACTTAGGTAATACAGAACTACCATTTGCTGTCAAGGTGTGGGGTTCAGGTGATCGACAAAACGTTTTTGAGGTTGGAACGTCTGCCGCGTATCTGTTTTATGCTCAAAAAACATCGTCAGGTCAGCTGTTTGATGTAAACGGTGCTATTAACTGTACAACACTAAATCAGTTATCAGACCGCGAGCTGAAAGACAATATTCAGATTATCAGTGACGCAACCGAAGCTATCCGTAAAATGAACGGGTACACCTACACACTTAAGGAAAACGGACTACCTTACGCTGGTGTTATTGCACAGGAAGCAATGGAGGCAATACCGGAAGCGGTAGGCTCATTCACTCATTACGGTAAAGAGTTGCAGGGACCAACGGTTGACGGCAATGAATTACGTGAAGAAACACGTTATCTGAATGTTGACTACGCCGCCGTGACTGGCTTACTTGTTCAGGTCGCCCGTGAAACAGATGATCGCGTTACCGTGCTGGAAGAGGAAAATACAACGTTACGTGAAAATCTGGCAACAGCAGGCACCCGGATCACCACTCTGGAAAATCAGGTAAGCGAACTGGTTGCACTTGTCCGGCAGTTAACAGGAAGCGAACATTGATATCCTTCAAGCCCTGAAGGAGGCTGTTCCTGGTACGTTCAGACTGTTGTTGAGCTGGAGATCGCAACGGAGGAAGAAATCTCGTTGCTGGAAGCATGGAAAACATATCGGGTATTGCTGAACCGTGTTGATACAGTAAACCCCGTCTGGCCTCCACCTTCGAAGCGATAGCCCAGCAACTCCTAAATAGCTGCGCATAATACCGCTACACCAGCCGTTTTACTGACATTTGGAATATTGCGTGAGGGCAACATATCGAGGGGCAGATACAGCTCGGTCAAATAGAAAAACAGCCCCACTATTTACCATGCAATAGCTGGTCAAAAGGAGAGCACTATTCCGCTCCGCGTAGTATTTTGTGTTTATAGTGATAACTTAGGTAATGCTTAGTCACTAAGATACTTTGCTATTGGAGAGCGATTTATAATGTGGGCGCAACAGATTTTTACTATTGCGCCACTTGCTCTTGTGAGTACTATTCGCTATAAGTTAATGTTGGTTTTGAAAGTCTTTTGGATATTGTTTTTCCGATATTAATGAATGGAGTTTCAATATATTTATAAATAAAGAATGATAAGAACAAGCTAAGAGCAATAATGAATGAAAACTTAGAAAACCCAGGTTTTTCATAAAGCGGAATGAAATCCTTAAAATTAATTAAAAATAGCATTACTATCGCATGGGATAAATACAGAGAGTAAGAGATATCACCTAGCTTACTGAGTATTTTATTTTCCCTTAATCCGAAGTTAACTTCATAAAGTAAAACTCCCGTAATTATGGAGGCTGCCCACAATCCGAAGTTTAAAGGGCCATGACCAAATCTGAATTGATAAAAATATGAGCAAACACCAAATGAAACCAAAAGGAATGATATCGCCTTTGCGTTTTTTATATGTTTAAATTTTCTGTGTATTATATACAGAAACATCCCATAAACGAATTCTAACAGCATGGGTGATGACATTAAGTTTAGAAAGCCAATATGCCAATGACCTGTATCACCAATCGTAAACTTACTTGATAGAGAAAGGCTGTTGGAAAATTTCAACTGTATGAGAAGTAGCGGGACTATCAATGCAATAACTGATATTAATAATCTGTTTTTATGACTCAGCGATATTGCAAGCATAAAAATGAAATAAAAATAGACTTCAAAGGTTAATGTCCATGCTGGATAAAGCACGTTGTATCCGAAGAATGGCGCTTCTGAATAATAGTCCAGGTGAAGCAGAAACAATGAACGCAATAATTCACTTTCGGTGAAGACCGGGTTCAATAAAAAGAATAAGATTGTGCAAATGAAAAATACAGGGTAAATCCTGAAAAAACGCCTGGTCATAAAGTTAATAGGGGAATTTGTTTCTTTTTTTTGACTCGATAGCATTATTATAAATCCACTTATAATAAAAAACAGATCAACCCCAAAACCACCACTAATAAACAATAAATCACCTAGATCTTTTTGTGCGTAAACTTCATTTAGGTATTGTTTATTGTGATATGCAACAACGAGTAATGCTGCTACACCTCGCAAATAGTGAATTGATTTTACCTTCTTCATTTTTATATAATCACTGTTCCAATTTTTTTTATTTTACAAACAATTCTATCTAGCTCATTAGTACTCAAAGTCAGATTGGTAGCAATAAAAAAAACAAGATATGTGATGACATGGCGCGGGGCTCAGAACCACTCGTGTATTTTCGCCACTGGCTATGACTGGCTGCACCTGCAAGATCTGCCATTTGTGTGCCAGTATACCCAAGCTCTGACTTTATGTTTACCAGATCCTCTGGAGTGCCGGGGAGTATAATCGTTGATTAATCGAATCTGCAACTATTTCAGAACGACCTAGGTTAAAGTGCGCTCTGCAGTCTCTTATATAAGGTGATACTTTAATTGTCTGGAAACTGGACAGGTTAGGAAGGAGCAGGAAACATCTTATTATACTTACCGAGTAGCTGCGGGTAAGGGGGGGGATTTCCGTAGCCTGACAGGTAACATTGACACGTCAACATCGATGGTTTTTTTATTTTTCCATGTGATGGAGCCCTGGTTGAAATGAAGCGTGAACTGATTGATGACTGAACAAAAGTTGGACTGGAAGATGCTCGCGCACAGGGAGGAATTGGTGGACGTCGTCCTAAACTTACATCAGAACAATGGGCGCAGGCCGGGCGATTAATTGCATCAAAAGTCCCGCGTCAGAAGGTGGCGATCATCTATGATATTGGTGTATCGACTTTGTATAAGAGGTTTCCAGCCAGGATTATATAAAACTGCAGACACGCCGTATGCAAGACGTGCTGCGGTTGGCTGATGCACACTCGAGAGTGTATGTATTGAATAATTTCCAACCGTCATTAATTTTATTTATTTTTTGCATGAGAGGATTTTTACCTCCTCCCACCGATCCTCCATGGCTTTACGCCAGTGTCTCTGGTCTGCTATGTGCCAAGAGCGGACTTTGCAAAATGGGGGTTATTTCAATCAAAACGTAACGTCACAACCAGCCGACGCTCTCTCGCCATTTATAATTAGTAACTTTATCATTTTCGCTTATTTTTTTAGATATAGAGCGCGGCTCTCTTCCTAGATACTCAGATATTTCTGTCGGGGACAAATCAAAATCGACAAGCATGACTCTAAGTTTTTCCATTTCCTTTAAAGTCCAAGGCTTGCCATAATTTTCATAAAGAGATACCTTATGCTCCCTGATAGTTTGCTTTCTCTGAGTTTCACTTTCCCTCTGAAAAATCTCGCTTTTAAATTGTGAACGGAACTCTTTACAGAAGTTGTTATCAGTTTTTTTGTTATATAGATTGCTAAAAATAAGCTGGGATGCCGGGTCTAAATCAGGTGTGTTAATAATGAAAACTTTGACCTTTTCCATATAGGGATATTCAATTTTACCCAATATGCTTAATTGCTTTATATTAAAAAACCTCTCAAATCAAAAGATTTAATGAGCTTTGATTGGATTACACTTTCAATCCTGCTTGCATTTGAATAACAGTACTTTGCCATTGGAAGGGCCCATACTACCAGTTGAGGAATATATTTTTCTAATGCAATGCTCTGCCAATCAGTATCAAAGGTTTGGCTTTTTGCTAGCATGTTTTTCGGCAAATCAGAATACATTGTGGTAGATGCCCATATCTTATAATCATTCGCCAAGGCTTGATAGTATTTTGTGTGGTTATGAATTTTATAAGCTGACATGAAGCGATAAACGTCTTCGTCGTGACCAGCGTCGTAAATTGTTCGATTTCCTCTAAGATAACCGTCGTAATGTTCGGTTATCCTTCTACCTACATTACAACTTACCCCAACGTAAACCACACGACTGAAAAGTCCTTTATGGACAATAAGATAAACTCCGCTACAGCCAGATTTCCTGGCCTCTGATAGAGAACCTAAAAATCTCCATTCCATAATTAAATCCATTATTATTGCTACTTTTTTTGTTTATCATTATTTTCGTGAAACTTCAACAATTTTATCCAAAAGCTAAGGGCAAAGACTTATATAATTATACTTGTCATCGTTAGCGATTATATAGAGTAGTGGCGCTGACCTGCTCCCTGGTGATTCACACAGAATGCTGTTAGTAATGTCCGTTCCTCGCTCATAACAGACATAAACTTCAGTTATGGCATAAAGGTATGCATGCTGGATGGGGAAAGTATGAAGGAAAAGAAGACTGCTGCGCCGTTTGTCGTCACGTTTATCTTCATTGGCTATGCAAGTCGTAATACAAGGTGGGACAAAACTGAGACACATAAAGCCTCGCAATGGTTTGCAAGGCTTTACATGTTTTGATGTGGTGGGACGTGTGAGCGCAGTGTTGATGGGATAATACTTTGAATTAGAAGCGGATTCTTATAATTCGTAATGCGAAGGTCGTAGGTTCGACTCCTATTATCGGCACCATTCTAATGTATCCCCAAGTCTACTCAAGTATTTAAAAACCTCTTATAATCCGCATGTTAGCGCCCCTTTTAGTCTTTTGACGTCTACTTAAGTACTCCAAAATCTACAGTCAATTGGGGGTACTTTTGGGGGTATTTGCTGTTCGGTTTAGTGGAGGTACCCCCAAGTGAAACTCAATGCCCGTCAAATAGACACTGCCAAGCCAAAAGAGAAGGCTTACAAGCTGGCTGATGGTGGTGGTCTGTATCTCTTGGTAAAACCTAGTGGAGGAAAATATTGGCGCTTCAAGTATCGTGTAGCTGGTAAAGAGAAGCTGTTAGCACTAGGTGTGTATCCTGAAGTTACCTTGGCTGATGCTCGTGCAAAACGTGAAGAAGCTAAAAGGGGTATCGCTGGGGGTATCGATCCGATGGAAGCGAAACGAGAGGAAAAGATTGCCCGGGAAACGCAGTTAAACAACACCTTCAAAGATATTGCCCTTGAGTGGCACAGCAGCAAATTAAAAAAATGGTCTGCTGGTTATGCTTCAGACATCCTCGAAGCCTTCAACAAAGATGTGTTCCCTTACATTGGCAAAAAACCAATCGCCGAAATCAAACCACTTGAACTGCTGAATGTGCTGCGGCGCATCGAGGGGCGCGGTGCTACCGAAAAAGCCAAAAAAGTGAGGCAGCGATGTGGGGAAGTTTTCCGCTATGCAATTGTCACTGGACGTGCTGAGTATAACCCTGCACCGGATCTCACCAGCGCGATGCAAGGTCATGAATCTAATCATTATCCTTTCCTCACAGCCAAAGAATTACCTGATTTTTTCAAGGCATTGTCCAGTTACTCAGGAAGTGCATTGGTTGTTATGGCGGCTCGTTTACTGATTATCACCGGTTTGCGGACTGGCGAACTGCGCGGTGCATTATGGGATGAAATCGATCTCAACAAGGCTATCTGGGAGATACCTGCTTCACGGATGAAAATGCGTCGCCCTCATGTAGTGCCTTTGTCTGAGCAGGCTCTTTCGCTTATTGGGCAGATTAAAGAACTAACTGGCAATTATCCGCTTATGTTTCCCGGCCGTAATGATCCAAGGAAAACAATGAGCGAGGCTAGCATAAACCAAGTATTTAAACGCATCGGCTATAACGGAAAGGTTACTGGTCATGGCTTCCGGCACACTATGAGCACCATTTTGCATGAGCAGGGCTATAACACCGCGTGGATAGAGACACAGCTTGCGCACGTCGATAAAAACTCAATTCGTGGCACATACAACCATGCGCAATATCTGGATGGGCGGCGGGAAATGCTTCAGTGGTACGCTGATTATATGGATTCGCTCGAGCATGGCGGAAATGTGGTGCATGGTGAGTTCGGAAAATGCGGGTGACTGGTTGAGTATACAGTAGTAGACTTTGAGCGACGAAAGAAAAGGCTGTGTCTAGGGTCGCTCCCGAAAATCCGTACACCTCGACGGACTGGTACAGCCACTACAGTAGAGGACGCTGAGGTGTGCGTATGATTGATATTCATGCCGAATTAAACGAATACAAAAAAGATTTTATTTCTTTACGTGAATTTCTTGAGGTCGTGCTTAAGGTCGCTGGTGATGATTATGATGTTTCAGATGTCATAACTTGGATACTCAGGAGAATAAGCGGAGAACATATCCGCCTGTACACAGTAAATGAATTTAAGCTGTTGGAATCTTTTTGTAACCCGTATCGGGATGAATTTGATAATGATGTTCTTTATAGAAATCTGAATGCGGTTCGGAAACGTGGTTGTTTACCTGGTGAGAGGGATGAAAATGGTTTTCTGGTGTCCGGTTATTGGGAAGATCCCGAATTTGAGAACATTGGATTTATAAGGGGTGAAATTTTCGCAATTTTTCCCGATGTCCTTGACGCGTTAACGAAGCTGGAAGGCGCTAACTCTTCTGAAAATGACGAGGCACAAGGACGCGATATTGAAAAGAAAGAGTTGCGTACAGAGGATGATTTATTATCCCAAATCGCAATGCTGGAAAAAGAAAACGCAGAGTTAAGGGCAAGGATAGAGCAGTTAGAGCAAGAGCACCCGATACACTTATATAAATACTGGGATAAAGACCCATTAGCTAAGGCTATTGAGATTAGAAACAGAGAGTGGGCCAATTACGATCCAGAAAATGATTTTGCCACCAGGGGAAATCAAGAAGCGATAACCAGGGAGCTTAAGCAGTGGGGGGCAAGTAATGCACTTGCAACGCTCATAGAGAGGACTGCCTGCCCTATTAACCGAGACAACAGCCAAAAGAACGCAAAGCCGGATTAACGCACCATACCGCATACCCTGAGGGTGATTTACTGTTACCCTGAGGGTATTTTTTTATCTTCCCCGTCAATTTTACCATCACCCTTAGGGTAGATTTCCTCCAGATTACCATCACCCTTAGGGTAGATTTCCTCCAGATTACCATCACCCTTAGGGTAGATTTCCTTCCGGTAACCATTAGGCCTGAGGGTATGAAAATATTCGTTATTTCTGTGCCATGATTACCTCGTCAAATTGAGTAGACGTTATGAGGTAAATATATGTCAAATACGCTTATTCGTTTAACAGAAGTTCAGCGTAGAACTGGATATAGCAAGGCATGGATTTATCGCCTTATGGGGCAAGGTAAATTTCCTGCATCAGTTAAAATTGGCTCGCGAGCTATTGCTTTCGTTGAGAGTGAAATTGACGAGTGGATTAATCAGCGTATTGCGGAATCACGCGGAACAGCTACCTGATTAAATGGCTACGGGGCTATTGCCCCCAGCTATCCACCAGCAAATAAAAGTAACTTAATTCGATAGCAGGAGTTTTTATGAAATTTCCAAAAATGCCCGTACAGGGGCGGGGCTTCGTTCGGCCTGAAAACCAGAATCTGCAAAATCTCGGCGAAATTATCCCGATTATTTCCGGCGTTATTGGCGGGAGTGAAACCAATATTGTTAGTGCCAGAGCGTTACATAAGGCGTTAGGTGTAGGGCGCGTTTTCCGTTCGTGGATCAAGGGGCGCATTGAAGAATACGGCTTCACGGAAGGCGTGGATTATGAGGTTGTTGAATATTTGAGCCGACCCGATCCGGTGAGCGCAAAATCTCGCCAGCAAACAGCTCTTGAGTACATCATCACCGTGAACATGGCGAAAGAACTGGCGATGGTCGAACGTACCGAACAGGGCCGCGCCGTTCGCCAGTACTTTATCAAATGCGAGGAGGAGCTACACAAGGTTGCGCCTGTTCGTTCCGCAGCGTTACGCCGGGAACTGAAAGCCCGTATCACAGTTGCCAGCTACTTTAAGCCAATGTGTGCCGCGCTGGAGGCGTACCGGGCTGAACTGGGTAAAAACACACTCCAGCACCACTACACCACGGAAGCGAACATGCTGGCGCGTATCGTGCTGGGTGGCATGACTGCAAAACAGTGGGCACTGGCGAACGGCATTACAGGCGAACCACGCGACCACATGAGCACGTTGCAGCTTGAGCACCTTTCTTACCTTGAGCAGAGCAATATCACGCTGATTGAGTTAGGCCAGGACTACCACCAGCGGAAGGCTGAATTAATTCGTCTTTCGCAGCGTTGGTTAGCCCGTCGCATGGAGGAAAACAGCCATGTGTAACGCTCTGACCGTTACAAAAAGAGAAAGCGCCCCGTTGCCGGAGCGCCTTTGTGAACGAATAGCCTACTGCGCCATATTGCTTACTGTCTACGAGGCAGATTATAGCGTTGTGGTCGCACAGAGTGAAGGCGCTGATCACCGTTACTACAGCACGCCAGAAATGCAGAATATTTTGCTGCAAAATGTCGTTGGTCACACTGTCCGGAAAGCAAAAAATTTTGCTGGTGGCGCGACTGATGCGATTTTGTCAGGTCGCCAGGTGCTGATCAATCTGATGTCTGATTTCGTTCTGGATAAAACAAAGGCGACCGCAGAGGGCCGCCAGTGGGAAAGCTACATACTTGAACGCATCGCCAACAATGCCAGATTTGCGGCTGGTGGGCAATGTGTCAGCTTTGCACCAATGACTCTATGTTTAACTGAGGGTCATTATGGTGAATATGCTGGCTTGCTGGTGGGCTATTCCTGCTCTTTAACATTGCCATGCCGCGATGTTTTCCAGGTATGCGACCCCATTTTTGTGCGCCTGTACTCTTTAAGGAATTTCTCAAGGATAAACGCACAGGGCGCGAATCTGTTTGACTCATGCTCGTACGCTATCTTTCTGCGCTGTCTTTTCCGTGCCGGTGATGGTGTATTGGTTGATTTTTTGTTGGTCATGGCGCAGCCCTGTAAAACGATGCACCGTAGTTCCTCACACCACGGCGCTGGTGATGGTTACTCCTGTTCTTTGGCCTTGCGGCGCTGGCGGTATTCAACTTCTCGCTTTAATGCTGCTGTTACAAACTGCCCTGTACTTTCACCAGGCATTTTTACCGCCTCAACATTGTTCATAACTTCATGCGGAACCCTTGCCGCAACTGTTTGTGATTTTGCGTTTACTGCTTTTGTCGCCATGTTGTGTACCCCTTACAAAAAACAAATGCAGTATGCAGGAAAAAAAATAAGTGTTCAACACTTGACGTGTTTAACACCTGGGCTTAAATTGGTGTTCAACACCTTGTTGATGCAAGGTGCAGAAACGACAACGCCCCGCAGTGGTGGCACACATGCAGGGCGTCTAACCACCAACGATAGCAAGAGTATCGAGGTAGCTATGAGAAATCATACCACACACCCGCAAGGGCGGGACTCGCACAACCTGAATAAATACATCTGGCGTTTTATCGCCCTGAGCACGGCACAACCGCGCGTAATTCACATCGAGGCCACCAGCGAACAGGAAGCACGCCAGCAATCTCCTGATGGCTGCGTGATGGTATTCGCCGCCCGTATTCGCCAGGAGGTGGAACATGTGTAATGCAACATGGCCTGATGCAGCGGTAGACGCTATCAAAACGCTGATGGATTCACTTATTGAGATTTCTGCTATCGCTGGTGTGGCGCATAAACACGCAGCCAGAGAATCAGAATGCATCTCCCATTATTTAGCATTTGTGCAGCTAAAAGCCGATCAGGCACTGGATAAGGCCGGAAAAATTATCATGGCTGATGTGCAGGAGGTGCACCATGCATAACCTGTCAATTTCTGACCTTAACAGCATTCAGTTTGACGAGAAATTTACCGGGCAGTTGCTGGTCAATGTGGAGAACGGGCGCATAGTGCGTAATTACCACCTGCCGGATGGTGCAATTGCCGGAAGCGTTGAAGCATTGCTGGAACTGGCGGAACGTGCGCGACTGATTAAGCCGTCAACGAGCCATCACGATGATGATCTGCATTTTACCGGGCGTATGGTGAGTCACTACGAAAACGGCGTTGAAGTATCCCGCGAACGGCTGCGTGATGATTGCTGTTTCGGCACACTGCCGGAATTTATCGAGTTGCTGACCAGTTGCGGTTATCAGGTCATTCAGGGGGGTAAACATGCGTGATGATCGTTTTAATTCCCTGAAACGGGAATTTGATGGCGCACCGGAAGATGCAGCGGGCGCATTGTTGAGCGTTGCTGACATGATGAAAGCTGCATATTTTCTTATCAATACCAGTGGCTACAAGTCAGAGGGTGAAATGATTCTTAGTATTGCGTCGGACTATGCGGAATATGTGGCAGAGACGCGTTACAGAAGAAAATTCACGGAGGATGTAAGCCATGCATAATCATGAAGCGCATGTACCCGTAGTGCTTAATGTGCCAGATGATTTCACCGGACGCGTACTGGTTTACCTGGATAAAGGGAAAGTGAAATCACAATGCCGACTGAAAAGTAATGAGATTGTTGGTTCTCCTGAATTTTTTTCTGAACTTTGTATTCGTGCGGAAATAAAACCGGAACTGCTGACAGGAAAATAAAACCATGAAAAAGAAAAATTCTGGCTTTACTGCCAGCGGCCTCTCTCGGCCTGAAATCCGCCCCGGTGATATTTTCCGGGACACCAGACGCGGGGGACGGGTGGTTATTCGTCACGTTACGCCAGGCAATATCACCTACCGCCGTGAGGCTTACGAATATGACTGCGTAATGCCGCGCCGTCAGTTTGATCGTGATTTTATTGTGGTGGAAAACAAACAACAGGCAGTGGCGAGACGTGCAGCCACGAATATTAAAAAAATCCGGGCAATGTTGGTTGCGGGAGGTAAGAAGTGAAAAACGCACCGAGTCTAAAATATCAGCCGAAGGATAAATTCACTGAGGTAATCATTTTTGCCGGGATGGATGCTTACGCCCATGCTCAACACTGGATTGAAAGTGAAGGACGAAAACACGGCGATAACGTGCCTCCTGTTTACCTGGGGCCAAAGCAACTGGCAGACCTGGCGAATATCCGCATTATTGACGAGAAACGCCGTTTTGCGCGTGTCTATATCGCGGGGGAGATAGAGCCAATCCAGATCAATACTATCGCTGAAAAGCTGGCGCTGGCTGGCGTACAGGAGGCGAAATTATACAAAGGTATCACCGACCAGGAACCGGAGAACTGGCGCGACTACCTGCAACGGATCCGCGAACAGGCTGAGCACGGGGAAGTTTCAGTGATGAAATTAGCTACAAAAAATAGTGGTCTACCCAAGCCTGCATTAAATCAGATGGGAGCCAGCCAGAGAGGGGAAGTGTTACTTGAACATTATGGAGGAGCACTGGCGATAAATGATGATTCTGATGTAGTTCACCATTACAACGGAATTGTTTGGGAGCCTGTATCTGATAAGGAACTCCAGCGGTCTATGGCGAAGATTTTTATTGATGCCGAAATTAGTTATTCGCAAAACGCCATTAAATTTGCCGTAGAGACAATGAAATTGAGTCTACCTGTTATGGGGGGAGCGGACAGAAATCTTATTGGGTTCAGTAACGGTGTTTTTGATATCAGGACAGGAAATTTTCGGGAACACAACAAAAATGACTGGTTGTTAAATGCCAGTGAATTACCGTTCAGCCCGCCAGAAGAGGGGGAAACGCTGGCAACACATGCGCCGAATTTCTGGAAGTGGTTGCGTCGTTCGGTGGCGGATAATGCTCGTAAAGCGGATCGCGTACTGGCGGCATTATTCATGGTACTGGCGAACCGGTACGACTGGCAGTTATTCCTTGAGGTAACGGGGCCGGGCGGAAGCGGTAAAAGTGTGATGGCGGAGATTTGTACCATGCTGGCGGGTAAGGCCAATACAGTATCGGCGAGCATGAAGGCGCTGGAAGACGCGAGGGAACGAGCGTTAGTGGTGGGATATTCTCTGATTATCATGCCTGACATGACCCGCTACGCAGGTGATGGTGCTGGGATTAAGGCCATTACAGGCGGTGACAAGGTGGCTATCGATCCGAAACACAAAGCGCCCTATTCCACGCGCGTTCCTGCGGTAGTGCTGGCAGTAAACAATTATGCCATGTCATTCAGCGACCGTAGTGGGGGGATCTCGCGTCGACGAGTAATATTTAATTTCTCTGAGGTTGTACCAGAGAACGAACGCGATCCGATGCTGGCGAAAAAGATAGAAGGGGAACTGGCAGTAGTGATTCGCCATTTGCTTACACGATTTGCCGACCAGGACGAAGCGAAAAGACTACTTTATGAGCAGCAAAAATCAGAAGAAGCACTGTTGATAAAGCGTGAAGGTGATTCGCTGGTGGACTTCTGCGGTTATCTGATGTCGTTGGTTAAATGTGAGGGAATGATAGTAGGTAATGCAGAAATAGTGCCATTTAGTCCGAGGCGATATCTGTATCATGCTTATTTGGCTTATATGTCTGCGCATGGTCTGGGAAAACCGGTATCACTGACACGCTTTGGTACAGATATGCCAGGGGCAATGGCTGAGTACGGAAAGGAGTACAAGCGGGCTAAATGCACTAAAGGTCCAGATAAAGGGCGAACGATCACAAATGTTCTGTTAGATAAAGATGCTGATGGATGGTTACCAGCAACGGCAGGCATTAACGACAGAACATGATACGAAATTTATAAGTTGAAACTTAAAAGTAGACGGTTGGTAGACAGATACACTTAACCCTCTACCAACCATCTACTAATTAATGTTTTGAATTATATAGGTATTTTTAATGTGGTAGAGAGGTGGACAGTTTATTTTATATTTCTAAACCACGGGGGTATCTAAAAATAGATAGTTATGGGTTCATTTTTAAAATTTTTCTTTTAACTATCTACACTGTCTACCATTTAGTAAAAGTCATTAATTATCAATGTATTAATACTGTAGAGAGTTGGTAGACAGTTTGCAGATTGTTTTTTTGTTATGTATTAATAACATTAAATAAATCAAACAATTATATCGGTAGACAGTTGGTAGACAGTTGTAACGATGGGGCAAAGCATGACTAAGCTGACCATTAACAGAAAACCGAAAGGCATTTACGGCACGCCGCAGAAAACGACGCAGGCGGCGCAGGAGCAGGATAAAACCACATCGGCGCATAAAGTGATGCCCGGTAACCAGAAAGCGCAGCAAAAGCCCACAGGGGCGACACCGTGGCGGCATATGACCAAACGCCAGCGCAAAAACCGCAGGCGCGTTAACCGCCTCACTGAGTTGTGGCCTGACTTATTCAGCCGGGAAGCACCGAAGCCGCTTAAGGTGGGGATATTCGACGACCTGATGCAGGATCTCGCCGTCAGGGGGCTGGCATTCGGGCCAGGGGCATTGCGTGCGACGCTGGCATCTTATGCGCAGTGTCCGCACTATTACCGCGCCTTAATGGCTGGTGGGGTACGCTACGACCTGAAAGGCCAGCCGTGCGGCGAGGTGACACCACAGGAACAACAGGACGCAGAAACGCGGCTGGTGGCGCTGAATGAGAAGCGCAAACGCCAGCGCCGGGCAGCAAAGGAGACAATAGGCGCATGATTCACGACAGCAAAGCGGAAGCACTGGAAGCGCGTGGTCTGTACCGGAGAGCGGCGGCGCGGTGGGCTGAGGTCATCATGCTGGCGAATGATGACAAGGCACGGGAACAGGCGGCAAAACGTCGCGCGGAATGTATCCACAAGGCAGCACGCCCACCAGCAAGGCAGGATAATTTCGGGGGAGATGCGCGAAACCATCAGCCGGGCACATGCCGGGATGGGATTACATCAGCCCAATGGTGAGGCATTCAGGAAATACCAAAAAAAGAACAATTGTAGTCAGTAACAGAGGATGGGATTCTCTTGGTTTTTTGTTGATGCTTTCTGAGGAAATCTACTACGTTGCTGAGCAGATGAATATTCAATTGCATCTGGGTTCCTGATAAGATTAATCTGAATATTTTCATTTGGAATAGGGATATGAATAAAACTTTAATTGCAACATTAGTCGGTATAGTAATGTTAACCGGATGTGGGCCAGAAGAGTTAACTCCAGAACAGAAACAGGAAGTAGCGGCTCTTAAAGCTGAACTGTCGCAAACGGAAGGTGAAATATCAGCAGCTAAGGAAGTTGACCAGCAGTTTTCTGGTGGGTTGATAAAAAATCTGACAACAGCAAGACTGGAAATATTAGGAACTAATAAAGCGCTTTTGGAACAGCGTATTAATGCTATTGAATCAGGTGCCAAAATTGATGTTGTTGTATCTGGAGTAAAACCTGATCCTGAGCTTGCGGCTTCAATTAAAACTGAAATTGACAGCTTAGATGCAAAAATCAACGAAGCCAAAGCTGATGCTCGTCAGTATAGTGGTGGTCTGATAAAGGTACTAAAATTATCTACTGTTGCCACTGAAGAGCAGACCATGGCAATGTTGCAGCAAAAGTACCTCACAGCCAAGTATGGCCTCGCTGAAGTTAAGCTGGCATCAGTACAAGATAATGACGCAAAAAACAGTACTGAAACGGAAGTAACAGCCAAAAATTCCCAAGGGCAACTTCCTTTACTCCCGCCAGCGGATGGTCCGTTTGGCTTAGAAGCCGGTCTTACACAGAAAAACATCGAAGATATGATCGGTGCTAAGCTCAAGCCACTACCAGACAGTGTGAATCTGTATACTTCTGATAAATTACCGAAGCAAAACGCAGATTTTGAAATGTATGGTTTGTTGATCTCCCCGAAAGCTGGTTTATGTCAAATACGGGCTTTAGGAAAAAATATTGATACTGATAGCTATGGATTGGCTCTTAAATCCAAGTTTGAAGAATTGAGTAATTCTTTAAGTTCTCTGTATGGAAAGGCTGATACTACAGACTTTTTGCTGGCTGGTTCAATTTGGAAAGATCCTCAGGACTGGATGAGGGGGCTAAACAAAAAAGAACGCTTCTTATCTGCCACATGGAAGGGAACAAAAGAAATACCATTAAAAAACAATATCGATACTATCTCTATTGAGGCCAGAGCGAACAATTCCACTCAGGGATATGTCTATCTGCAGTACTCATTTACAAATGACGAAATTTGTCAGGAAGAAATTGAAGGGGCGAAAAAAAGTTCCCTTTAAACAATCCGTGCAAAGCCCCTTAGTAAGGGGCTTTTATATATTAATGTTCAACGGGGGGGATTAGATGAAAGATAATCTAGAAAAACTAATTGAAAATACTTTAAAAGATATTCTATTAGCTAATGCTGCTCTAACATTCATTTTTGCAATACCAATGGCTATTATCAGTAGGCATGGGATGGGCATCACAATCTGGTTTATAACTGTGCTCATTGCACCTGCTCTGTGTGCAGTAGTGATCCTACCCACGTAATATGGACACAGGCCTAAGCGAGGTTCTTGTTTTCAAATTGTTCCGGACTGAGGCCGCCACACCAACTGTGCCGCCGCCACCGATTGTAATCACATTCGATATAATTAAAC
>NZ_JBJQLJ010000048.1:0-14855 GCF_046486385.1 Escherichia sp. WS33
GGTGCTTTTGCCGTTACGCACCACTCCGTCAGTAGCTGAACAGGAGGGACAGCTGATAGAAACAGAAGCCACTGGAGCACCTCAAAAACACCATCATACACTAAATCAGTAAGTTGGCAGCATCACCATCAATTTGATATTTATGAAAAATCAATATATTTATCTTGTGAGGGATTGCTTTTTTTTTGCTAAATGATATTAATTATCATTCTTATATAAAAACAATAATGGCAGTAAAAAATATCTGGCAAGGATGTGAGCTTAACGATCAAACATTTTAAGTTAGGCATTTATTAGGGAATAGGTATGAGAATTAACAAAATCCTCTGGTCGCTAACTGTGCTCCTGGTTGGGTTGAATAGCCAGGTATCAGTAGCCAAATCCTCCGACGATGATAATGACGAGACTCTGGTGGTGGAAGCCACCGCTGAGCAGGTATTAAAACAGCAGCCGGGCGTGTCGGTTATTACCAGCGAGGATATTAAAAAGACCCCTCCGGTAAACGACCTTTCAGATATTATTCGTAAAATGCCTGGCGTCAATCTTACCGGCAATAGCGCCTCGGGCACACGCGGTAACAACCGCCAGATCGATATTCGTGGTATGGGGCCGGAAAACACCTTAATTTTAATTGATGGTGTACCGGTGACGTCACGTAACTCCGTGCGTTATAGCTGGCGTGGAGAGCGTGATACCCGCGGTGACACCAACTGGGTGCCACCGGAACAGGTTGAGCGTATTGAAGTGATCCGCGGCCCTGCGGCGGCGCGCTACGGTTCGGGGGCAGCCGGGGGGGTGGTGAACATCATTACCAAACGTCCCACCAACGACTGGCACGGTTCGCTGTCGTTATACACCAATCAGCCGGAAAGTAGCGATGAGGGCGCTACGCGTCGCGCCAATTTCAGCCTTAGTGGGCCTCTGGCTGGTAATGCTCTTACCACGCGTTTGTATGGTAACCTGAATAAAACGGATGCTGACAGTTGGGATATTAATTCTCCGGTCGGTACGAAAAACGCAGCCGGGCATGAAGGGGTACGTAACAAAGATATTAACGGCGTTGTCTCGTGGAAATTAAATCCGCAGCAGATTCTCGATTTCGAAGCCGGATATAGCCGCCAGGGGAATATCTATGCGGGCGATACGCAAAACAGTTCTTCCAGTGCAGTTACCGAAAGCCTGGCAAAATCCGGCAAAGAGACGAACCGCCTGTACCGACAGAATTATGGCATTACGCATAATGGTATCTGGGACTGGGGACAAAGTCGCTTTGGTGTTTATTACGAGAAAACCAATAATACCCGCATGAATGAAGGATTATCCGGCGGTGGTGAAGGGCGTATTTTAGCGGGTGAAAAGTTTACGACCAATCGCCTGAGTTCCTGGCGAACCAGCGGCGAGCTTAATATTCCTTTGAATGTGATGGTTGATCAAACGCTGACCGTTGGTGCAGAGTGGAACCGCGATAAGCTCGATGATCCTTCCTCTACCAGCCTGACGGTGAATGACAGTGATATCAGCGGTATTTCTGGCTCTGCTGCGGATCGCAGCAGTAAAAATCATTCTCAAATCAGTGCGCTGTATATTGAAGATAACATTGAGCCGGTTCCTGGCACGAATATCATTCCCGGCCTGCGCTTTGATTATCTCAGCGACTCCGGCGGGAACTTCAGCCCCAGTCTGAATCTTTCGCAGGAATTGGGCGATTATTTCAAAGTCAAAGCAGGGGTTGCCCGAACCTTTAAAGCCCCAAACCTGTATCAATCCAGTGAAGGCTATCTGCTCTACTCGAAAGGCAATGGCTGTCCAAAAGATATTACATCAGGCGGGTGCTACCTGATCGGTAATAAAGATCTCGATCCGGAAATCAGCGTCAATAAAGAAATTGGGCTGGAGTTCACCTGGGAAGATTACCACGCAAGTGTGACCTACTTCCGCAATGATTACCAGAATAAGATCGTGGCCGGGGATAACGTTATCGGGCAAACCGCTTCAGGCGCATATATCCTCAAGTGGCAGAATGGCGGGAAAGCTCTGGTGGACGGTATCGAAGCCAGTATGTCTTTCCCACTGGTGAAAGATCGTCTGAACTGGAATACCAATGCCACATGGATGATCACTTCGGAGCAAAAAGACACCGGTAATCCTCTGTCGGTCATCCCGAAATATACTATCAATAACTCGCTTAACTGGACCATCACCCAGGCGTTTTCTGCCAGCGTCAACTGGACGTTATATGGCAGACAAAAACCGCGTACTCATGCGGAAACCCGCAGTGAAGATACTGGCGGTCTGTCAGGTAAAGAGCTGGGCGCTTATTCACTGGTGGGGACGAACTTCAATTACGATATTAATAAAAATCTGCGTCTTAATGTCGGCGTCAGTAATATCCTCAATAAACAGATCTTCCGATCTTCTGAAGGGGCGAATACCTATAACGAGCCAGGCCGGGCTTACTATGCCGGAGTTACCGCATCATTCTGATCGTAGTGTTTCAGGCGTACTGCCCGCGTAAAAGCGGGCAGTGTTTAGTGGCTTAACTCATGACAACCTGCTGTGTAATTTGCGTTTTCACCACTGATATCTAACAGTGCCTGGCGAAAGGAGGCATTGAACATCGGCCCGTGTCCTAGGTTGGGGAAATCCCAAAATACGGCATTGACGCCTTTATCTTTCAGTATAGTGAGGGTGGTATGAATTTTCGACAGCACCCCGACAGCATGCGTTTCCCGGTTATCACCCTGTGTCGCCGAGCCTTCCATTATCGCCAGGTGTTTGGCGCAGAATTGCAGAGGCTCAACCGCCGTAACGCGGCTTAGCAAAGCATCATAACCTCTGCCCAACGACGGGCTGGCGCTGTAGTACGACCGGAAGTAAGAGGAGGACAGCCAGGAATCCAGCACGAAGAGGCCGCCGTAGGAGTGCCCCCATAAGCCGCGGCGTTGCCGATCGATATTCAGTCCCTGTTCCACTTTTGGGGCAATACGCGTTTCCAGTAACTGGCGGAAGTTGTTGCTGCCACCACTCTTACGGCTAAAATGCCCTGAGTGGAGATCTGTTTTTCTGCTTTTTGCTGCTGGCGTATAGTCGTAAGCCCTGCTGTTGAGATCGAAAGGGAGGTTGGTCTGATACCCGACAGCCACGATCACTGGCGGTGTTTTTTCTGACAATTGTTTGAGCAGTTCGTCATCCAGGCGATCCATAACTGCGTTACCGTCAAGCATATATAAAATCGGGTAACCCGATGCCGGTGCGGTTGTATTCGGCACGGCCGTCCATACCCGATAATGGCGTGTGCCATCGACAGAGTCGAAAGAGGTGACGCTGAAATGGTAAAACACGGAGCCTTTATCGGCTATATTCGGCCCCAGTGGCCGCATATCCGGCTTCGCATAAACTTGCGCACTACAGATAAGGGTGAGGCAAGAAAGATGAAAGAAAATCGCTTTATGCGGGCGTGTTGAGCGATACTCGCGGGCATACATCTGATGATTATTCCTTTTCCGCAGGTGACTATTTGATTTATTCAGGAAGTCTGTACCGTTTCCTGAAAGTGTTTGTGGGTCAACTCAACCCTGTAGTAAACCAATCCCGTCAATCAGTGCACCGCGCCACCATGCGTAATCGTGACCACCGGTGTAGATTGCGCAATGGCTTTCGACGCCAGCGGTAATCAGCCGCTGGTGAAGCTGCTGAACGTGAGGCACTGTCGAACCTTCCAGCGATCCCACGCACAGGCTGATACGTACGCCCTGCGGTGGGGCAGAAAGCAGATGCTCACTCACCCATGAGGTATCGGTTTCGCTGAACAAGCCTGGTCGACTGGTTCTTTCTGGCGTCCACCACATTGAAGGAGAGTGGCTGAGCACCAGACCGAACGTTTCCGGTGCGTAACGAGCCCCCATTAGCGCACTGATCCCGCCGAGGCTCTGCCCGGCCAGCACTGTGCGCGAACGGTCTGCCCACTGACGCTGCGGTTGTTCAGCGCGAATCATCGGCAGCAGATGTCCGGCGATATCCTTTATCAGTTTGCTGCGCCCGCCGAGTATCTCAGTGCGTTCATGTTCATTAATGTTGTCAATGCCCAGTACAGCCACGGGCACGATGCGCCCATTATTTATGGCGGCGTCAATTGCCGCGCATACGCCAAGGTGATCAAACCAGGTTTCACCATCGGGCAGCACGACCAGCCCGAGGGGCTGAGAAATATCAACATCCGGAATATAGAGCCGAACCTGGCGAGATTTCCCGGCGATAATGCGCATGGAGGTAAGCAGTTGTCCGGTGTGGAAGCCGCCGTTCCATTCCGACAGGGCGGGAGCTTTATCAAGTGTCAGCACTGATTCCTTTGCGTTTCCCCGAACGTTGATCTCCGGCATTTTGTTTAGCGGATCGGCCTTTCCGGCAAGGGTGGCAAAACGGCCTCCGGACAGTGCAATCGTCTCAGCCGTAGTGCCGGGGGGGATTTCCAGCAGCGAATAGGAGCCGCAGTAACTTGCGGGTAAACGCAGTGTCAGTGTCCAGATATCCGTTTCGGGAAGGGCGCTCATCATTCCTTTTTCTACGTGCTCTTTATCCGTCACCCGGTTCAGACGCAGATAAACGCCCTGCAGAGGATGTCGGGCGCGCCACAGAAAGGTCACTTCTCGCTCATCTTCCGCTCCTTCGACTGGCGTCACAAGAGGAACATTCAGCGACTCAGCTTCGCGCCAGAAGTCAGTAAGGTTAGCAATGTGGCCCGCTGCCAGTTGGTTGCGCAGGCTGGCGATAGCAGAGGGATGTTGTTGCATGTTCAGCATTCATACTCTTTAAAAATTAAGGATGTCAGTATAAATAATTAAAGCGGCTATTCACGGTACCGCCGCTTCTGACTGTGTTTTTAATACATTACGTGTCCAGTAACTATCCCGGGGTTTCCTCCTTCATGTTGTGCTGGCGATGGAGCGCAGTACTGCTGACGCTGTCATGCCATAAGCGGGTATAGAGGCCGCCCGCAGATAACAGCTGTTCGTGGGTTCCGTATTCCGCAAGTAACCCCTTATCAATAACGGCAATCAGATCGCAGCGTTGCGCGGTGGTCAGACGATGTGCAACAATCAGCGCCGAGTGCTTCCCGGCATGCACGACATCTGTTAACGATGACATCAGTCGTTCTTCGGATGTGCGATCCAGACATGACGTGGCTTCGTCGAGCAGCAGGATGTGGGCATTCGCCAGTTGCGCGCGGGCCAGCGCAATCAACTGGCGCTGACCTGCGGGCAGATCGGCTCCGCCGTTATTCACCGGTGTCCGGAATCCCTGCGGCAGATTGCACACCATCTCATACAGCCCTGCCCGCTGTGAGGCAATTTCAACGTCTTCATTGGTGGCGGATGGCCGTGAATAACGAATGTTTTCTGCAATATCACTACTAAACAGTGCTACATCCTGATCGACAAGCCCAATCTGGCGACGATACTCAGTGAGCGAGGCATCATCGAGCATTTGCACACCGATTCTGATGTTGCCGTGCGTGGGGAAATACAACCCGGCAATCAGCTTAATCAGCGTCGACTTACCCGCACCGCTGCGACCGACGACCGCGACAACCATTCCCTCTGGGATCGTCAGGGTAAGTTTGTTCAGAGCTGGCTCGTGACTGTCGGGATAACTGAACGTGACCTCATCAAGATGCAGTGCACCGGTGACAGGGAGGACCGAAGAGGACCCGAGGTGCTCAGTGCCTTCTGTCGCCAGTAGTTCATCAATATGTTTGCCGCTGGCTGTCGCCTGCTGCCAGGCGTCGACAATCCCTGATAACTGCTGCACTGGCCCATAGAATTGCCCCAGCAACAGGAAGAAAGCCGCCAGTACCCCGGCAGTCATTTCTCCAGCGGCGACCTGCGAAGCTCCCACTAACAGAACAGCGGCATAGGAGGCCTCGGTGCAGAATGTCAGGAACGGAAAATAGACTGCAAGGTATTTTTGTGCTCGCACACGGGTTGCGCGGAAACGCTCCGATAACGCGCGCAGCCGGGCGCCCTCCAGTTCCTGCTGACCATGCGATTGCACGACACGCAGGCCAGAGACTTTTTCCTGCAGGGTGCTGTTGACTTTGCCTATTTCCAGCCGTGCCTGTGCATAAGCAGGGGTACTGAGGCGGCGATAAATCATGGTTGCCAGTGCGGCCACTGGCACTGCGCTTAATGCCGTCAGCGCCAGGAACGGGTCGAGCCAGAACATGGTGGCGGCGATTGCGAACATCGTCACCAGACTGGTGGCCGCACCGGCAAGGCCGTTTTGCAGAAAGCGGGCGAGAGAGTCCACATCAACGGTCATGCGGGTAAGACGCGAATCGGCATGCTTTTCATGCCAGGGGAGTCCAAGACGCAGCATATGGCCGAAGCTGCGCAAGCGCACCGAATGCTGAACTGATTCCGCCGCTCTGGCGGCGAAGACCGTCTGCAGAGAATAACTGCACCAGCCCACAATGACTAGGCACAGGGCGAGCAGGGCACAGAGGCCGATGATCGACATATCGCCTGTGGCGACACCGGAGTCAATGCCGTGCTGCAACAGTATCAGTACCCCTACGCCTGCCGCAGAATCGAGTGCGATCAGCAGAGCGGCGATGACGAACATCCACGCCACAGGCTTCAGTAGTGACGTGACTTTGCGACCTTTACCGGCCAGCGCCTGCTGTACTGCATTTTCCGGTACGCGGGTCATACGGGCGACAAAACCTTTATCCCCCGTATCCGTTACATCGTCTTGTGTCGCTGGTTCAGCCGGCCACAATTCGTTGTGGCTATTGTGGGACGTGGCCAGAAAATCGCTGTCGCCGGTCATCAGTGCGCGGAACGCCGGACAGCGCGCTTCAAGTTCTGCCGGGGTTCCGGTATCCACCATACGGCCCTTATCCAGCACCACAACCCGGCTGGCTAGCTGAAGTGTTGAACGCCGTCGGGCAATCACCAGCAGCATATGCCCTTCGTCAGCATAGCGACCCAGCGCGGTATTAATCTCCGCTTCCGTAACAGCATCAACCGCTGAGGTGGTATCATCCAGGATTAACACGTCCGGTGCAGTAATGAGCGCCCGCGCCAGCGCTATTCGCTGCCTCTGCCCGCCGGAAAGATTCGTACCCCGTTCGGTTAACAGGCTATCGAAGCCTTTCGGCAGGGCGTTGATAAAATCGCTGGCTCCTGCAGCAGCTGCCGCACGGCGAATGTCGTCCGCCGTTGCCTGAGGGTGGCCATAGGCGATATTTTCCGCCACCGTACCGGCAAACAGAAAAGCATCTTCAAATACGATGCCTACCCGGCGACGAAGCGCCTCCAGTCTGATATCGCGAAGATTTTGTCGGCCTTCGCTGGTGTTGAGCCATATCTTTCCGGAGCAGGGATCATAAAAACGCGCCAGCAGCATCAACAGGGTCGATTTTCCTGAACCCGATGCGCCCACCACCGCCACGGTTTCACCGGCGCGCAGGGAAAAGGAGATATTGCTGAGGATATGTCTGTCGCCATGGTGGTAGTCAAAGCTCATATTCTCCAGTTCCAGTCCGACAACCTGACTGTTAATCGACTCCGTCCCGTCCTCCATCTGTGAACGGGTGTCGATCAGTGCAAACACCCGCTCCACGGACGCCTGAGTGCGCTGTGCGATAACCAGAAACGATGCCAGTACGCGGGTTGGCCCGGTCAGCATCGCGAGGAAGCTGGCGAATGCAACGAAGGTACCGAGATCGATCCGCCCGTGCATGACCGACCACCCGCCGTAGCACAGCAGGACGATTTGCCCGAGCACCGGTAGCGCCAGCATGGTGGCCCCAGGCATCGCCTGCGAGATAACCGCACCGATGCGTACACGCACAATCTGCCGCGACTGCCTATCGAGCCAGTGCGTTTCACGCATCTCTGCCACACAGGATTTTACCACTGAGATCTGTGCCAGCACCTCGCGTATATGTTCGGTGAGATTCGCCAGTTGGTCCGAGGCCAGCCCGGTTTGCGCGAAGACCCTACGACGCGCACGAAGCGCGGTGATCGCCAGGCATACCAGTACGCACACGACGATAAGCGTCATGGCAGGGGACATCCACAGCATCACGGCAATGCCGGCAATGTAATAAGTGAACACTGCCAGCGGCACCGGGCACATCTGCAGCAGGGTATGCACCTGCTGCAGATCGCTGTTGGTCCGTGAAATCACCTGCCCGGTGCGCAGCGCATCCTGGCCTGCGCCGTCAAGTTTCTGAATACTGTCGAATACCCGTCCTCTGAGGGTATGCTGCACCCAGAGTGAGAGCATCCCGGCATAACCACGGCGCACATAGTTACCGATGAAATCAAAAAAAGCGATCAACAGTAACCCGCAGGCCAGCCACGGCAGGCGGGCCGGATTGCCCGCCAGTGCGTCATTCACAGCCTGTCTTGTCAGCAGTGGCGTCAGCGCAGCCAGCAAAATAGTCGATACTGACGCTACCACCACGATGACACTAAGTTTCTTACGTTCCCAGCACACGCGCGCTAGGCGAACTATCCATGACTGAGCCGGTGTGGGAGTGTGATTCGCAGGCATTAAGCCTCCTCCGTCTGTAAAATACGATCCACTGGCCGGATCGTTCCGCAAAAAAGCCAGCACGCTCCGGTCCCGCATTGTTATGGATGCATGACTCCTGGATGGGTGCTGGCATATGATTATCATGAAGGTGTAGTGGTTACCCTTTCTGTACCATTGTGATCAGGCTTTTCGCCACTTCACCTGGGCAGGGTTGCGCCGCCATTTCCGCTGCTACCTCTTCAGAGGCTTTGCGAAGTGAGCGATTGTTGAGGAAAGCATTGATCATGTTACTCGACAGGCCGACGTCGCCAGGGATAATCCCGCAGCCGCGTTCGGCAACAACGCGGGCATTTACCGGGCGATCGGCTCCCTGGCCGAAGACGATTTGTGGAATACCAGCGTGTAGCGCTGTCAGGGTATTGCCTGCTCCGCCATGATGAATGAAACCATCTGCGCCGTTGAGGAAGACACCCATGGGTATCCAGTCAACCAGGCGAACATTTGACGGCAGCGAGCGCAAATCGGACCGCGCATTGGCTGAAATATGCAGGATGATCTCGGCATCGACCTCACTGGCAGAATCCATAACCCAGGCGATTAGATCAAGGCCGTCAACCATCGGTTTGACAGTGCCGAGACTCACCAGCAGACGTTTACGCTCGGGCCTTCTCTCCCACCATGGTTCCCACACCGCGCCACCGTTATACGGGACGTACTGCATCGGAATAATGGGTTCACCGTCGTTTTCCAGAATGCTCATACTCGGCGGTGTTACGTCGATCCAGGCCATATCACGTGGTGTGGCCCCCACATTGTGGCGACGATAGGCGTCCGTGAGCGAACGCGTTACACCCTTGATATGCCAGGGGGTATGGCCGAAGCCTACGGTTTGCATCACGACCGGTATATCATATTTGGCGGCAATCAGCGGCCCGATGACTCCGAGCGGAGGGTAGATGATGAGGTCAGGCCGCCAGTGTCCGGCAAACTCCACCAGATGGTCGGCCATTTCTTCGCTGAAGAATGAGAAGTTGCCCATTTGGGTTCCGATATTACTTTTTTTCCGCTGTGCCTCATGGTGGCGGTAACCAGCTTCGGAATCCAGACCGGGTGCGGCGTCAAACACCACCAACCCGGCCTCTGCCGCTTTTTGTGCGAATTGTCCTCCACTGGCGATCAGCACTTCATGACCGTTAACGCGAAATGCCTGCGCCAGAGACAGCACAGGATACAACAGCCCATAGAGAGGCGGGCCTACAAACAAAATACGCATGAGAAAATCCCTCTCCGCTTGACGATCTAAATCAGGCAGTCGACGCACTCATATGCCAGCAGCAGGACACGACTTTTCGTTAAACCTGCTTTACCAGATGCTGCGCCATTTGTGCTTCACCAGCGTTATGGACAGCTCAGTCAGAGACTTTTCCGTGACATACACAGGTGAACAGGGAACTCCGTATCCCCACTTCCATTAACGCTTACGCGCCATTGTCCTGTTGAACAGCCCAAATGGCGTCGGACAGCTACGCCGGGATGTTCTGACGCATTTGTGCAGTGTTAGACCGAACAACGAATCTGGAAAGAACCGTGATTTCTTAGACACACGATGCATCATCCTGATAGTCTCGCCTTCGCTGGTCTGTAAGTAAAAACGCCGTTGTACAGGCGATGTTTGTTCCCTTTCAGCCTTACCAGAAACAACACAGACACAAATGCTAATGATAATAATTACCAATATCATTTAACTATTGCAACGGTAATTAAAACTTAATAAAAAGGGAAGCTCCCAGAGGGCTATCTGGGGATATTTAAATTGAAACCTACGCTGCTACAGACCGTGGAGAATATCTTGCAAACGCTGAGCATGCTGTTCCAACTCACCGGAAGGCTGATAGACGTTAAGGCATTGGTGAGCGGTTCTGCCGTCGCCAAAAATGTATAGAGAACTCCGACCAGCAGCGTTTCATCCTCTGTCTATAGCGCAAGCGTGTCGAGAACTACTGCTGATATTACGCTGTTGGCGAATAATCCGATTTTTGCTCCTGACCAGGTGAGTTTTTTCGGCTTTTCGCTGCCAGTATCAGGCTTTCACGTCATCATTTTGGATACGTTATTTCACTAAATGGTCATTGTTAGGGAAAAGAGAATGTGTGACTAGGTCGTTTAGCGTTGCTTTCCATCACACTCTAGCCAATTCACAACTATGGGCGGTTCTCGACGATTCCAGGTCAGGTTGACGGGACGCTAGTGGTTTCAAAGCTTGGTCAACAGATAACGATTGAAAAAGTCATGATCTTACTGAAGTTGTGCGGATAGTGAGTAATGCCGCGAGACGAACTGGCCGGGAGATTGATGGAACTTTAAAAATTATCTCTTAACGCATTTACGAATGCAAAAAGTCTATTTTTTGGTTAGCGGAGAATTTGTTAAAAGAATCCAGCATAGTGAATCCCCCTGCGCGGCTGTCTCTTGATCAGATCTCCTGATAAAGAGACTTCATCACCAGCCTCAACCATATCCTGAAGTCTGAACCAGCCATCCCACATATCTACCCAACCGGGGCGGCCTGTGCGTTTGCTGTGTATGGGTCCACCACATATTGCAATTTTTGTTCTCTTTTAAAATATATTCCACGGGCGTCGTTAGTGCGAGCGCCTTGTGGAGTCTTTTGCTGTTATACAGCGCCAGATATTCCGCCAGTTTCAGGTTAAACAACGCCAGATCCTCAAAGAGTAAAATTTCATTAAATTCAATGAATTGCTCTCTTAATGCCCGGTTAAAACGTTCACAGATAGCGTTCATTTTTGGCGTGTAGGGATAGGTCCAGAGGTGTTTGATGGCGGCTTCCTGCAGCGTTTTGTCAAAGCTTCCCAGGAACTCTTTCCCGTTATCTGTGATGATCTGGCTGATACCGACAGGGAACAGCCGGGCTGCACGGCTGAAAAAGTGATTGACGATATCACTGTTGAGCGACGGCACAGCCAGCGCCAGTACATAATCGCTGTGTTCGTCGATCATGGTAATGATATAGCGACGCATTTCACCCATTCTGAGCTCAATGGCGTCCATCCCAATGAGCTCTCCTGTCTTTACCGGACGGTAGTGCTTTGGCCTGCGGGGGGGGGGGTGGTTCGCTTTTTGACAAGCAGAGCCTTACCCCGCGAGCTCAGACGTACTGGTATCATCCGCATTTTATCGTGTGCGGTGGCGATCATTCTGCCGATGGTGGAAACACTCGGGCAGGTCTGATGGCGTTATGCGCACCAGGGCTTCAGGCGAACAAAAATCTGCTCTTTACCGAGGTTCGGCAGCTCTGTCCTGAGGCGTCGAATCTCTTTCAGCACATCGGGATGCCAGTGCTTTTTTCGTCGCACCAGAGGTGCCTTACTGTGCGGGATTAGCCCCTCAGGTCCTCCCTTGATCAGTAACTGACGCCACCAGTAAAGCGTGCGGCAGGATACGCCAAAGGCTTCAGAAGCTGCAGAAATACCGTGTTTATCCCAGAAGTGCAGAGCCTTCATTCTCATTGTTGCTATATCAGCCATCACTGAAAGCCTCAACGCATAATCGGCTGCTTAGGATAGCCAACCTCAGGTGCTGCATTTGCATAGTGCAATCTCCCCTTACTTATCCGGAGGCAATTGCAATATCTCTGTGAACTTACACTGTGTATCATCAGGTTATTATGTGAGCTGGTAAATCAGATTTTGCATGGACTGAAATGATGCTGTTATTTAGGGACAAAGAACCGACTTTTTCTCTTGCCTCCTCGCCAGTAATGATTAATGGGAATGCTTCCTCTGGGGAGGAGGACAGTAGAAAAAAGAACCCGCCAGCAAAAATATTGGGGATGAACAGCTTTCGCTACTCAGGTTGTTGGCGGGTAAATTTCCTCATGAAATAAGAATGCTACGCGCTCTTTTTAATGAAAATGATAATCACTGTCAACTAATTGCGCATATTTTCTTCATACATGATTGATAAAGGTGATTCAGACTATCAGTGTTTTGCTGATGGCCTTTTTGTCTTTAGAAAACACCAGCCAGGCTGGTTGGTTCAGTTAAGCTTTCAGCTTCGAGAATTTTATGAAAGCTATTGATTTGTTAAAATAAATCACAGTCTGGTGACTGCAAAAGTTAAACGAGAAATCAAAAGGTGGCCCAAATCTGAAAATGAAGCTCTGCGTGATGATGTTGCCGCTGGTCGTCGTCGGTTGCATATCAGATCAATCTGCCCATCCCCGCGTGAAGCCACCACCGCCTCGGGCGTGGATAATGCAGCCCCCCCGACTGGCAGACATCGCTGAACAGGATTATTTCCTCCCTCAGAGAGAGGCTTATCACTATGCAAAAACAACTGTAGGGAGCCCAGAAGTATATTAATGAACAGTGCAGATGAGCTCCCCATATCGATGGGCAACTATTGTGAGCAATATACCCGGGCTTCCAGCGGAGTATAGATGCCAAAAGTGATAAAACCGAGCAATCCATTTACGAATGTTTGCTGAGTTTCTGTTTTAACAACATTTTCTGCACCGCCACAAATTTTGGCTGCATCAACAGTTTTCTCTTGTCCAATTCCCGAAACGAAGAAATGATGAGTGATGGTTTCCTTTGGTGTTACTGCTGTCGGTTTGTTTCCAACAGTAAACGTTTGTTGAGCACATCCTGTAATAAGCATTGCCAGAGCGGCAGAAAATAACATTTTTTTCATCTTATTATCCTGCATTGTTAAAAACGGCAGAATCCTATGTGATAATAATTAAACGATAGCTAAATGAACGAAAATTAAAAGTATAAAAGTGGTTACTCAGACTTGGTAGGTACTCAGAATCATGGGAAATGAATAAACCGCTTCATCTGTCCATTACTCTTTTAGGTATGTTGTATTGTCGCCATATTCCCCGCATTAACCATGACAGTAGCCCGACGGAGAACTCCTTCTGCAAGAGTATACGGGAATAATCAAAAACGATGCACATCAAGTGGTTCGGGTTGCTGTTTTACTAGTTTTCGCCACAAAAGCCACTATTTTCCCAGACAATATATCTCTGTCTGGGTTACATAACGTTTGTCCGTTTATTTCCTTACTGATTGAACAGACCTGATTTCGTATAGTGTAATGTATGTAGCATACAGCAACAGAATATCTTATCTCTGGCTACGGTGTATCGTACAGAACGGGCAAAATGCGGCGGTTTCTCCACAAGCATGTGGAGAAACATTCTGCCTCTAGGATTCGTGCACCTTAGACTGGCCCCCTGAATCTCCAGACAACCAGTATCACTTAAATAAGTGATAGTCTTAATACTAGTTTTTAGACTAGTCATTGGAGAACAGATGATTGATGTCTTAGGGCCGGAGAAACGCAGACGGCGTACCACACAGGAAAAGATCGCAATTGTTCAGCAGAGCTTTGAACCGGGGATGACGGTCTCCCTCGTTGCCCGGCAACATGGTGTAGCAGCCAGCCAGTTATTTCTCTGGTGTAAGCAATACCAGGAAGGAAGTCTTACTGCTGTCGCCGCCGGAGAACAGGTTGTTCCTGCCTCTGAACTTGCTGCCGCCATGAAGCAGATTAAAGAACTCCAGCGCCTGCTCGGCAAGAAAACGATGGAAAATGAACTCCTCAAAGAATCAAAGAAGCCGTTGAATATGGACGGGCAAAAAAGTGGATAGCGCACGCGCCCTTATTGCCCGGGGATGGGGAGTAAGCTTAGTCAGCCGTTGTCTCCGGGTGTCGCGTGCGCAGTTGCACGTCATTCTCAGACGAACCGATGACTGGATGGATGGCCGCCGCAGTCGTCACACTGATGATACGGATGTGCTTCTCCGTATACACCATGTTATCGGAGAGCTGCCCACGTATGGTTATCGTCGGGTATGGGCGCTGCTTCGCAGACAGGCAGAACTTGATGGTATGCCTGCGATCAATGCCAAACGTGTTTACCGGATCATGCGCCAGAATGCGCTGTTGCTTGAGCGAAAACCTGCTGTACCGCCATCGAAACGGGCACATACAGGCAGAGTGGCTGTGAAAGAAAGTAATCAGCGATGGTGCTCTGACGGGTTCGAGTTCCGCTGTGATAACGGAGAAAAACTGCGAGTCACGTTCGCGCTGGACTGCTGTGACCGTGAGGCACTGCACTGGGCGGTTACTACGGGCGGCTTCAACAGTGAAACAGTACAGGACGTCATGCTGGGAGCGGTGGAACGCCGCTTCGGCAACGAGCTTCCGGCGTCTCCAGTAGAGTGGCTGACGGATAATGGTTCATGCTACCGGGCTAATGAAACACGGCAGTTTGCCCGGAT
>NZ_JBJQLJ010000049.1:0-14831 GCF_046486385.1 Escherichia sp. WS33
TCTGAGGCAGCACCTGGCACGGCTGGGACGGAAGTCGCTGTCGTTCTCAAAATCGGTGGAGCTGCATGACAAAGTCATCGGGCATTATCTGAACATAAAACACTATCAATAAGTTGGAGTCATTACCCAGGAGGTGATGCACCACGCCCTGAATTTGAACTTAATAATCACTCTCTCTCCGGCAGCATAATCACAAACCTTGTCCCCCGCGCATCTGACGTTACCGCAACCGTGCCTTTATGCGCGACAACAATCGATTTCACTATCGCCAGCCCAATACCGCTACCTTCACCTTTTCGCTGGCGGGAAGGGTCAACGCGATAGAAACGGTCAAACAATCGCGGTAAGTGCTCGGGCGCAATGGGCGTACCGGGGTTTTCGACGGAAACTTGCACCTGATGATTGACCGTCTGGCAGCGCACTACAATAGCCTCACTGGGTGGCGTATAACGCAGGGCATTAGAAAGCAGGTTGCTTAACGCCCGACGCAGCATCAGCGGATCGCCCGCAACCTGACATTTGTCGCCAACAAACCGCAACTCCACGCCGCGATCTTCCGCTAACGCCTCGAAAAAATCGAACACTTTGCCGACTTCATCCGCCAGGTTGAGCATTTTCTTTTCGGGGATTAGCTGGTTGTTATCGGCCTGAGCGAGAAACAGCATATCGCTGACCATTTTCGCCATTCGCGTCAGCTCTTCGAGATTAGAGTAGAGCACATCTTCCAGCTCCTTCTGGCTGCGAGACTGGCTGAGGGCGATTTCCGTTTGCGTGATGAGATTGGTAATCGGCGTGCGAATTTCGTGAGCGATATCCGCTGAGAAATTGGACTGGCGGGTAAAGACATCCTCAATACGCTCGATCATATGGTTGAACGACAGTACCAGCTGTTCCAGCTCAATGGGCACGGTCTGCGGGTCAAGGCGAACGTCGAGATCTTTCGAGGTGATATTCTGGATTTGACGGCTGACGCTGCGGATCGGCGCGTGACCTTTATGTACCGCCAATAGCACGATAAAGACGATCAGGATGCTGATGACAGATGCGGTCATAATAAGTTTATTCATCAAATCATTTATGTAATGAAGATGAAAATCGATCGAAAGCGCGATGTAGAGCGTATAAATCGGTTTGCCGTCCACCAACGGGCCAACCGGCAAGTTAATCATCCGCCAGTTGCTGTGTTCCATATGCCCGTGACCGTGGCCTGGCATCATCATCGTCGGGCCGGAAAGGAGATACACCTCACCGCCCCGCGCGTCTTTATCGGGTATGGCGTCACGCGTAAACTCGCGGATATCCGGCGCACCGGGGGAGTGATACACCGTTTTGCCGTGGCTATCTGCCAGGGAAATCAACACGTTGGAATAACCACTGACGATATCTTCCAGCGTCATTAAGCGTCGGGCTTGCGTCTCGTCAGGATGATTAAGTACCCGTTCAAGGGTGGCGCTAATTTCTTTTAAATCATTAATATCCTGCTCGGCAAAATGCACTTTCACTGAGTGGATCATGATCCATGCAAAGGCGAAAAACGCCGCGATGGTGGCCAGGCTGATAAAAAAGGTCAGACGGGTTGCCAGCGAAAACGGGCGCTGAAATGGCTTACTGACCATCCGGCACCTCAAGCATATAGCCCACGCCGCGCACGGTCTGAATCAGCTTCGGCTCAAAGTCGTTGTCGATTTTGCCGCGTAGCCGCTTCACCGCCACATCAATGGCGTTAGTGTCGCTGTCGAAATTCATGTCCCACACCTGCGAGGCGATAAGCGAGCGGGGCAGCACTTCGCCCTGATGGCGGAGAAAAAACTCCAGCAGAGTAAACTCTTTACTGGTCAAAGTGATGCGCGTGCCGCTGCGGGTGACTTTGCGGCTGACGAGATCGACCATCAGGTCGGCAACCTGAAACTGACTTTCGATAATTACCGCCGCCCCGCGCCGCAGGAGAGTGCGCACCCGCGCCAGCAGTTCAGCAAAAGCGAATGGTTTCATCAGGTAGTCATCTGCCCCCAACTCCAGCCCCTTGACGCGATGTTCAATGGTGCCAAGCGCGGTAAGCAACAGAATCGGCATCCCTTTATTGGCGGAGCGTAACATGCGCACGATATCCCAGCCGTTCACGTCCGGCAGCATAATATCGAGGATTATCAGATCATAATCACCGGTCATCGCCAGATGGTAGCCATTCAGCCCGTTGTCGGCCAAATCGACCACAAAACCGGCTTCGGTTAACCCTTTGGTCAAGTATTCTCCGGTTTTCTTTTCATCTTCGACAATCAACAGTTTCATATTTCCTCCGCATGTTGCCCGGGCAATTCTAGAGTAGCGGGATCAGATGGCAATCGCTTATTGGCAAAATGACAATTTTGTCATTTTCCTGTCACCGGAAAATCAGAGCCTGGCGAGTAAAGTTGGCGGCATAAAATCATCAGAAATTATGAGCCTATGTCTCCTTGTAAACTTCTGCCATTTTGTGTGGCCCTTGCGCTAACCGGTTGTTCACTGGCACCGGATTATCAGCGCCCGGCAATGCCCGTACCGCAGCAGTTCTCACTCAGCCAGAACGGCCTCGTTAACGCAGCAGATAACTATCAGAACGCGGGCTGGCGCACCTTTTTTGTTGATAATCAGGTGAAGACGCTGATTAGCGAGGCGCTGGTGAATAACCGGGATTTGCGCATGGCGACGCTGAAAGTGCAGGAGGCACGGGCGCAATATCGTCTGACCGATGCCGACCGCTACCCACAGCTCAATGGCGAGGGCAGCGGCAGCTGGAGCGGTAATCTTAAAGGGAATACCGCCACGACACGGGAGTTTTCGACCGGCCTTAACGCCAGCTTTGACCTCGATTTTTTCGGTCGCTTAAAGAACATGAGCGAAGCCGAGCGCCAAAATTATTTAGCCACTGAGGAAGCTCAGCGCGCGGTGCATATTCTGCTGGTTTCTAATGTCGCGCAAAGCTATTTCAATCAGCAACTGGCGTATGCGCAATTGCAAATAGCTGAAGAAACGCTGCGTAATTATCAGCAGTCATATGCGTTTGTCGAAAAACAACTGTTGACAGGTAGCAGTAATGTTCTGGCGCTGGAACAGGCTCGCGGGGTGATAGAAAGTACCCGCAGCGACATCGCTAAACGTCAGGGGGAACTGGCGCAGGCGAATAATGCATTGCAACTGTTGCTGGGAAGCTACGGCAAGCTGCCGCAAGCGCAGACAGTAAACAGCGACAGCCTGCAAAGCGTTAAATTACCGGCGGGCTTGTCGTCGCAAATCTTATTGCAGCGCCCGGATATTATGGAAGCTGAACACGCGTTAATGGCGGCTAATGCCAATATTGGGGCCGCACGCGCGGCATTTTTCCCATCTATAAGCCTGACCAGCGGAATATCAACCGCCAGCAGCGATCTGTCGTCATTATTTAACGCCAGCAGCGGGATGTGGAATTTTATTCCTAAAATTGAGATCCCCATTTTTAATGCCGGACGCAACCAGGCCAATCTGGATATCGCCGAAATTCGCCAGCAGCAGTCGGTAGTGAATTATGAACAGAAAATCCAGAACGCCTTTAAAGAAGTGGCAGATGCGCTGGCATTACGTCAAAGCCTGAACGATCAAATTAGCGCCCAGCAGCGTTATCTGGCATCGCTGCAAATTACTTTGCAACGGGCGCGGGCATTATATCAGCACGGCGCAGTAAGTTATCTGGAAGTGCTGGATGCCGAACGTTCGTTATTTGCAACCCGACAAACTTTACTTGACCTGAATTATGCCCGTCAGGTTAACGAAATTTCTTTATATACCGCACTTGGTGGCGGTTGGCAGCAATAACTTTTAACTCCAGGAGAGAATAAATGAAAAAAGCACTGCAAGTCGCAATGTTCAGTCTGTTTACCGTTATTGGCTTTAATGCCCAGGCTAACGAACATCATCATGAAACCATGAGCGAAGTACAACCGCAGGTTATTAGCGCCACTGGCGTGGTAAAGGGTATTGATCTGGAAAGCAAAAAAATCACCATCCATCACGATCCGATTGCTGCCGTGAACTGGCCGGAGATGACCATGCGCTTTACCATCACTCCGCAGACGAAAATGAGTGAAATTAAAACTGGCGACAAAGTGGCGTTTAATTTTGTCCAGCAGGGCAACCTTTCTTTATTACAGGATATTAAAGTCAGCCAGTAACCCAGGTTTAATGAGATGAAAAAAATCGCGCTTATTATCGGCAGCATGATCGCGGGCGGTATTATTTCTGCGGCAGGTTTTACCTGGGTTGCAAAGGCGGAACCGCCTGCAGAAAAAACGTCGACCGCAGAACGTAAAATCTTATTCTGGTACGACCCGATGTATCCCAATACGCGGTTCGATAAACCAGGTAAATCGCCGTTTATGGATATGGATCTGGTGCCGAAATATGCCGATGAAGAGAGTTCTGCGTCTGGTGTGCGCATTGACCCGACTCAGACGCAGAATCTGGGGGTGAAAACGGCTACCGTCACGCGCGGACCGCTGACTTTTGCCCAGAGTTTCCCGGCGAATGTCAGTTACAACGAGTATCAGTATGCCATTGTGCAGGCTCGCGCTGCCGGGTTTATCGACAAGGTGTATCCGCTTACCGTGGGCGATAAAGTACAAAAGGGCACACCGCTTCTCGACCTGACCATTCCTGACTGGGTGGAAGCGCAGACTGAGTATTTACTGCTGCGCGAAACCGGCGGTACGGCGACCCAGACTGAAGGCATTCTTGAGCGGCTGCGACTGGCGGGAATGCCGGAGGCGGATATTCGCCGCCTGATCGCCACGCAAAAAATCCAGACTCGCTTTACGCTCAAAGCGCCCATTGATGGCGTGATCACCGCGTTTGATCTGCGCGCGGGAATGAATATCGCCAAAGATAACGTGGTCGCGAAAATTCAGGGTATGGACCCGGTGTGGGTCACTGCTGCGATCCCGGAGTCCATCGCCTGGCTGGTGAAAGATGCCTCGCAGTTTACCCTCACCGTTCCGGCGCGACCGGATAAAACACTCACCATCCGCAAATGGACGCTGCTACCTGGCGTGGATGCCGCGACCCGCACGCTGCAGCTGCGTCTGGAAGTCGACAACGCCGACGAGGCGCTAAAACCGGGCATGAACGCCTGGTTGCAACTCAACACCGCCAGCGAACCGATGCTGCTCATTCCGTCACAAGCGCTGATTGATACCGGCAGCGAACAGCGGGTGATTACCGTTGATGCCGACGGGCGCTTTGTACCGAAACGCGTTGCTGTTTTCCAGGCATCGCAAGGCGTCACCGCATTACGCTCTGGTCTGGCGGAAGGTGAAAAGGTGGTTTCCAGCGGCCTGTTCCTGATTGATTCCGAAGCCAATATTTCTGGCGCACTGGAGCGGATGCGCTCTGAAAGTGCTACCCATGCGCATTGAGGGAATAACCAATGATTGAATGGATTATTCGTCGCTCGGTGGCGAACCGTTTTTTGGTGCTGATGGGCGCGTTGTTTCTGAGCATCTGGGGCACCTGGACCATCATTAATACGCCAGTGGATGCGCTGCCGGATCTCTCCGATGTGCAGGTTATTATTAAAACCAGCTATCCCGGTCAGGCACCACAAATCGTTGAAAATCAGGTGACTTATCCGCTAACCACCACCATGTTGTCGGTGCCTGGCGCGAAGACTGTGCGCGGTTTCTCACAGTTTGGCGACTCTTATGTGTATGTCATTTTCGAAGATGGCACCGATCCGTACTGGGCGCGTTCGCGGGTGCTGGAGTACCTCAACCAGGTACAGGGTAAGCTGCCTGCGGGAGTCAGCGCCGAGCTGGGACCAGATGCCACGGGTGTTGGCTGGATCTATGAATATGCACTGGTGGATCGCAGCGGTAAGCACGATCTGGCCGATTTACGCTCATTGCAGGACTGGTTTCTCAAATATGAGCTGAAAACCATCCCTGACGTTGCGGAAGTGGCGTCGGTGGGCGGTGTGGTGAAAGAGTATCAGGTGGTTATCGATCCCCAGCGCCTGGCGCAGTATGGCATCAGTCTCGCCGAAGTAAAAAGCGCGCTGGATGCTTCAAACCAGGAAGCGGGCGGTTCGTCGATCGAACTGGCGGAAGCGGAATATATGGTGCGCGCCAGCGGCTATCTGCAAACGCTCGACGACTTTAATCACATCGTTTTAAAAGCCAGTGAAAATGGCGTGCCCGTTTATCTGCGCGATGTTGCGAAGGTCCAGATTGGCCCGGAGATGCGCCGGGGCATTGCCGAACTAAACGGCGAAGGCGAAGTGGCGGGCGGGGTGGTGATCCTGCGATCCGGCAAAAACGCCCGAGAAGTGATCGCCGCCGTGAAGGACAAACTGGAAACGCTGAAAAGTAGTCTGCCGGAAGGCGTGGAGATAGTTACAACATACGATCGCAGCCAGCTCATTGACCGCGCCATCGACAACCTCAGCGGCAAGTTGCTGGAAGAGTTTATTGTGGTGGCGGTAGTCTGTGCGCTGTTTCTCTGGCATGTGCGCTCGGCGCTGGTGGCGATTATTTCGTTGCCGCTGGGGTTGTGTATTGCTTTTATTGTCATGCACTTCCAGGGACTGAATGCCAATATTATGTCGTTGGGCGGCATTGCGATTGCCGTCGGGGCGATGGTCGATGCCGCTATCGTCATGATCGAAAATGCACATAAACGGCTGGAAGAGTGGCAGCACCAGCATCCTGACGCCACGCTGGATAATAAAACGCGCTGGCAGGTGATCACCGATGCATCTGTTGAAGTGGGTCCGGCGCTATTTATCAGTCTGCTGATTATCACGTTGTCGTTTATCCCGATCTTCACCCTGGAAGGGCAGGAAGGGCGTCTGTTTGGCCCGTTGGCGTTCACTAAAACCTATGCGATGGCGGGCGCGGCGCTGCTGGCGATCGTAGTGATCCCTATCCTGATGGGGTACTGGATCCGTGGCAAAATTCCGCCGGAAAGCAGTAACCCGCTCAATCGCTTTTTGATTCGTGTTTATCATCCGCTGTTGCTGAAAGTACTGCACTGGCCGAAAACCACGCTGCTGGTGACAGCGCTTTCGGTGCTGACGGTTCTCTGGCCGTTCAATAAAGTTGGCGGGGAATTTTTACCGCAGATCAATGAAGGCGACTTGTTGTATATGCCATCGACGCTGCCGGGGATTTCCGCAGCAGAGGCGGCGAGTATGCTGCAAAAAACCGACAAGCTAATTATGAGCGTACCTGAAGTGGCGCGGGTATTTGGCAAAACCGGGAAAGCGGAAACCGCCACCGATTCTGCTCCGCTGGAGATGGTAGAAACGACCATCCAGCTTAAGCCGCAGGATCAGTGGCGGCCTGGCATGACGATGGACAAAATCATTGAGGAACTGGATAACACCGTGCGGCTGCCGGGGCTGGCGAATCTGTGGGTGCCGCCAATTCGTAACCGTATCGATATGCTCTCGACTGGCATTAAAAGCCCCATCGGCATTAAAGTTTCCGGCACTGTGCTGGCGGATATCGACGCGATGGCGGAGCAAATTGAAGAGGTGGCACGAACGGTACCAGGCGTGGCTTCTGCGCTTGCCGAGCGTCTGGAAGGTGGGCGCTATATCAACGTTGAGATTAACCGTGAAAAAGCCGCGCGTTACGGTATGACGGTGGCGGATGTGCAGTTGTTTGTGACTTCTGCGGTGGGCGGGGCGATGGTTGGCGAAACGGTGGAAGGGATTGCCCGTTATCCCATTAATCTGCGTTATCCGCAAAGCTGGCGCGATAGTCCGCAGGCACTGCGCCAGTTGCCGATCCTGACGCCGATGAAGCAGCAAATCACCCTGGCAGACGTGGCCGACGTTAAAGTCTCTACCGGACCGTCGATGCTGAAAACCGAGAATGCGCGCCCGACGAGCTGGATTTATATCGATGCCCGCGATCGTGACATGGTGTCGGTGGTTCACGATTTGCAAAAAGCGATAGCTGAAAAAGTGCAGTTAAAACCGGGCACCAGCGTGGCATTCTCCGGGCAGTTCGAGCTACTGGAGCGCGCCAACCATAAGCTGAAACTCATGGTGCCGATGACACTGATGATCATCTTCGTGCTGTTGTATCTGGCATTCCGTCGGGTGGGCGAAGCGTTGCTGATTATCAGCAGCGTACCGTTTGCGCTGGTGGGCGGCATCTGGTTGCTGTGGTGGATGGGCTTTCATCTTTCTGTGGCGACGGGTACTGGCTTTATTGCCCTTGCCGGGGTCGCCGCCGAATTTGGCGTGGTGATGCTGATGTATTTACGTCACGCCATAGAGGCCGAGCCGTCGTTGAATAATCCGCAAACATTCAGTGAGCAGAAGCTGGATGAGGCGTTGTATCACGGCGCGGTACTGCGCGTGCGCCCGAAAGCGATGACGGTGGCGGTGATTATCGCCGGTCTGCTGCCGATTCTGTGGGGAACGGGGGCTGGTTCAGAGGTGATGAGCCGGATTGCCGCACCGATGATTGGCGGCATGATCACCGCACCTTTGCTGTCGCTGTTTATTATCCCGGCGGCGTATAAGCTGATGTGGCTGCACCGACATCGGGTACGGAAATAAAAGCAGGATACCCCGTTTAACCGTGTGGATTGTGTCTTGCGACGATGGGCACTAAATGTTAAAAGGTGCCCCTCAACAAAAAAGACACACAGGGGAAAGGCGTGAAAAACGCGTCAACCGTATCGGAAGATACTGCGTCGAATCAAGAGCCGACGCTTCATCGCGGATTACATAACCGTCATATTCAACTGATTGCGCTGGGTGGCGCAATTGGTACTGGTCTGTTTCTTGGCATTGGCCCGGCGATTCAGATGGCGGGTCCGGCTGTATTGCTGGGCTACGGCGTCGCCGGGATCATCGCTTTCCTGATTATGCGCCAGCTCGGCGAGATGGTGGTCGAAGAGCCGGTATCCGGTTCGTTTGCCCACTTTGCCTATAAATACTGGGGACCGTTCGCGGGCTTCCTCTCTGGCTGGAACTACTGGGTGATGTTCGTGCTGGTGGGGATGGCAGAGCTGACCGCTGCGGGCATCTATATGCAGTACTGGTTCCCGGATGTTCCAACGTGGATTTGGGCTGCCGCCTTCTTTATTATCATCAACGCCGTTAACCTGGTGAACGTGCGCTTATATGGCGAAACCGAGTTCTGGTTTGCGTTGATTAAAGTGCTGGCGATCATCGGTATGATCGGCTTTGGCCTGTGGCTGCTGTTTTCTGGTCACGGCGGCGAGAAAGCCAGTATCGACAACCTCTGGCGCTACGGTGGTTTCTTCGCCACCGGCTGGAATGGGCTGATTTTGTCGCTGGCGGTAATTATGTTCTCCTTCGGCGGTCTGGAGCTGATTGGGATTACTGCCGCTGAAGCGCGCGATCCGGAAAAAAGCATTCCAAAAGCGGTAAATCAGGTGGTGTATCGCATCCTGCTGTTTTACATCGGTTCACTGGTGGTTTTACTGGCGCTCTATCCGTGGGTGGAAGTGAAATCCAACAGTAGCCCGTTTGTGATGATTTTCCATAATCTCGACAGCAACGTGGTAGCTTCTGCGCTGAACTTCGTCATTCTGGTAGCATCGCTGTCAGTGTATAACAGCGGGGTTTACTCTAACAGCCGCATGCTGTTTGGCCTTTCTGTGCAGGGTAATGCGCCGAAGTTTTTGACTCGCGTCAGCCGTCGCGGTGTGCCGATTAACTCGCTGATGCTTTCCGGAGCGATCACTTCGCTGGTGGTGTTAATCAACTATCTGCTGCCGCAAAAAGCGTTTGGTCTGCTGATGGCGCTGGTGGTAGCAACGCTGCTGTTGAACTGGATTATGATCTGTCTGGCGCATCTGCGTTTTCGTGCAGCGATGCGACGTCAGGGGCGTGAAACACAGTTTAAGGCGCTGCTCTATCCGTTCGGCAACTATCTTTGCATTGCCTTCCTCGGCATGATTTTGCTGCTGATGTGCACGATGGATGATATGCGCTTGTCAGCGATCCTGCTGCCGGTGTGGATTGTATTCCTGTTTGTGGCATTTAAAACGCTGCGTCGGAAATAAGGCATTCACGCTACATCCGACAAAACGATGTCCGCTCTCATCCATTCGATGAGAGCGGTTTTTTTAATTACTGCTTAAATGCACCCGCCAGAGAGCGAATATCATTGCCGGTTGGCGACTGATGAAGTCGCAGACCAAACTCTTCGACAATCGCAAATATGTGATCGAATATATCAGCCTGAATGCTTTCATATTCCAGCCACACCACGGTGTTGGTAAACGCATAGATCTCGAGCGGTAAACCGTTATCACCTGGAGCCAGTTGGCGTACCATTAAAGTCATATCTTTACGAATCCGCGGATGGTTACGCAGATATTCGTTCAGATAGGCACGAAAGGTTCCAATATTGGTCATTCGGCGCAGGTTTAATATCGACTCCGTAGAACCTTGCTGGCGATTCCACTCATTAATTTCCTGATGGCGGCTGGTTAAATAAGGCTTTAACAAATGCGCTTTATTCAGACGTTGCATTTCGTCTTCATCAAGAAAACGAATACTGGTGACATCAATACTGATACTGCGCTTAATACGTCGCCCGCCAGATGCTGACATCCCGCTCCAGTTTTTAAAGGAGTCAGAAACCAGAGACCAGGTGGGAATAGTGGTAATGGTATTGTCCCAGTTACGCACTTTGACGGTGGTTAACCCAATATCGATCACCGCGCCATCCGCGCCGTATTTCGGCATCTCCAGCCAGTCGCCCAGTTTCAGCATATCGTTCGCGGAAAGCTGAATACCTGCCACCAGACCAAGAATCGGATCTTTAAAAACCAACATCAGCACGGCAGCCATTGCACCAAGACCGCTGATCAGAATCGCTGGCGACTGACCAATCAGCAGCGAGATCATCAAAATGCCGACCAGAATCGCGCCGATCAGTTTAATCCCCTGAAATATCCCTTTCAGCGGTAACTGAGATGCCGCCGGGAATTTCTGCGCCAGATTCAAAATCACATCCAGCAACGAGAAGACTGAAAGCAGCGCATACATCATGATCCACAACTGCGCGCAGGTAGTCAGAATATCTGCCGCTTCGGTGCCTTTTTGCAGCCAGAATACCGCCTGAATATTGACGATAATCCCCTGCAGGGTAAAAGCTAAACGGTGGAAGAGTTTATTCTGGGTAATGATTTGCAACCAAAGCCGTGAACTGGCGATGGCACGTTTTTCGAAGGTCCGCAGTACCACCCAATGCAAAATAATATGCACCACGACGGCGGTCAGAAAAATAATACCGAAAATCATCACCATCGAGGTGGTGTGATCGATCTCAATACCCGCTAAATCTTCAACCTGGGATATTAAATCCTGCATAACGTCTCCTTTATACAACAGCAGCCTATGATGACGGCTGAAACAGGGTTATGCAAATCAGGAGAATCTGAGGGGAAATAGCCGGGCAGATGCCCGGCAAGAGAGAATTACACTTCGGTTAAGGTTATGTTTTGCGGCAGACGAGATTTCGGCAGCGTAGCGTTAAAATCTTCAACGCTGTGATGACCTACCGGAACAACCACCAGACTGGTGTAGCCTTTCTCTTTCAGACCAAATTCTGCATCGAGGATGGCGGCGTCAAAACCTTCGATGGGTACCGCGTCCAGACCCAGCGCCGCCACGCCGAGCAGGAAGTTACCGACGTTGAGATAAACCTGTTTTGCCATCCACTCTGCATCATCATGCAGATCTTTACGGTGCATATCAGCGAAGAACTTGCGACCTTTATCGTTCGCGGCTTTCGCTTCCGGCGTGGCAAAGCGGCCATCAGCATCTTCCTGGTCAACAACCAGCTTCAGCCAGGCATCGTCCATCGCGGTTTTTGCACAGAACACCACGACGTGCGAGGCATCAAGTATTTTACGTTCGTTGAACACATAATTACCGGCAGCGGATTTGGCAACACGCGCTTTACCTTCTTCCGTGCTGGCAACAATAAAATGCCACGGCTGGGAGTTGGTGCTGGATGGGCTGTATTGCAGGAGAGTTTTGATCTGCTCGGCCTGTTCCGGGGTAAGTTTTTTACTGGCATCAAATGCCTTAGTGGAATGACGCTTTAAGGCGACAGAAATGATATCCATAAAGACTCCATGTGAAAGTAATTTTGCGTGCCAGCAGATTACAAGGTTCAACGAGAAATGGTAAGCGAGAAAAATGCGCTATAGATTTCCGCTTTAGCCTGGACGCACTCTTTTTTGATCGCGTTTAGCCAGACCATCAACCACCAGATTCCACGAATCGTTGATCAGATCGCGAAGTAACGCTTCGGAGATTTCCTCGCCGGGATACACCGAAATCCAGTGCTTTTTATTCATGTGATACCCTGGCTTAATGCTCGGGTATATCTGCTGATTTAACAGGGATTTTTGTGGATCGGACTTCAGATTGATAAAGGGGACGCCGCGCAGCTCCGACGACAGCATAAAAATTTTGCCGCCAATTTTAAAAACATCGAACTCCGGGCCAAAAGGCCAGCAAAGCTCGACAAAGGGTAACTCAAGGGCCAGGCGTTTCGCCGTTTCGTGCAGTGATTGCTTATCCATAAACGTTCCTTTAGGCGAAGGAGAATAAGCAAAGTATGCCGCGAAGTACGGCGATAATCGACGTTTAATCCGCCAGCGAGAACCAGCGTCGCCAGATAAAGCGCAGAACAAAATACTCAATAGCGCCCAGCACTAAAAACCACAGACAAAACAATAAAGTGTAAAGCTGGCTAAGATCCATCAGATGGAACATGGTCACCAGTTTTTGTGCCAGCGTCAGCCCCAGTGCGGGGGCGGGCAGCAGCAGGCAAGAGAGGAAAGCCATCAGCAAAATGCCTGCTGCGGTAGTCAAGGTTTCTAAAGGGTGTTTCATAACATTGTTAAATGTAAGTTAAAACACCATTGTCAGGGATATTCTTCTGTAAGGCAATTCCCTACTTAGTCACCGGCCCAGATCTCACAATGCTTTTTCACCAGCCCAATCAGCGAGCCACCATCGGCGACGAAATCGCGCATCAGCTGCGCTTCATTCAGACCGCTGACGACCTGGCGATGCAGGGCCTCAATCGCGCTCGATGCACCCATTTTATGTGCGGAAGGGGCGATTTTTTCCAGCAATCGCAAGGTATCTTCCGTTAGCGGTCGACGATCGCCAGTGTGCGGATCGGTAATGACGCCTTCCAGCCCATAGCGGCAGGCCTGGAAACGGTTGAATTTATACAGCAGGTAATCTTTCTCCTGATGTTTAAACGGGCGTTCCGTCAGTAACCAGTGGGCGGTGGCCTGAATTAATCCCGCCATATTTACCGCGTGGCTAAGGGTTAACGGGGTATCCATCACCCGAACCTCCACCGTGCCAAAATGAGGACTGGGGCGAATATCCCAGTGCAGATCTTTAATGCTGTCGATCATCGTGGTGTAACTCAGGCAGCGAAACAGGGCTTCAAATTGTTGCCAGTTACTGACCCACGGCATCGGGCCATTATCGGGAAAGGCGGAAAAAATATTCGGTCGTGAGGAGGCAAAACGCGTATCCGTTCCCTGCATATACGGCGACGCGGCGGAAAGGGCGATGAAGTGCGGCACAAACCGTGACAGGCCGTGCAGCAAATAAATGGCGTCATCGCCACTGGCGCAGCCAACATGGACATGCTGACCAAAAACGGTCGCCTGCTGGATGAGATAGCCAAAGTTTTCCAGCGTTCGTTGATAGCGTTCGTTTTCGCATACCTCCTGACGCTGCCATTTCTGAAACGGGTGCGTGCCACCGCCGCAAATTTCCAGATGATGGTCTGCGGCTGCCTGCAATACGACTTTCTGCATCGCTGAAAACTGCCCGGCAGCCTGGTTGATATCACGGCAAACATCCGTCGCCAGCTCCAGCATACTTTCGGTGATATCGTGCTTTACCTCTCCGGCCGTGATCTCATTTTTAACCGCGTCAATCAGCATTGAAGAGTCCTGGCTTAAGTCATAGCCCGGCGGATTAACCACCTGCATTTCCAGTTCAATACCGAGGGTAAAAGGTTCAGAAACATGAAAATCGGGTAATGGCATAGGTTTCTCTTAAGTTGGCGTTTTCTATTCAGTATAGAAGTCGGAGCGGCTGGGCGAGATGCGGAAGTTCTGGAATGTTTCTTTTTTTGGTGATGGTGACTGAAGCAATTTGGCTACTTTTGCAATGTGACAAGTTATGGCACGGCTGGCTGGTGGCGAAGAATTTTGACGATTGAGGCATGCAGAAAAAAACGGGTTCAGCTTCAGTTGATCAAATGGGGAGTGAGAAGTCCGAAACAGGACTTACTGTATAAATAAACAGCTATTTTGCTAAGCAAGGGTAAGATAACTGCGGGTGCCTGAAGCTTTCCGGTTTCAGGTTTACTCTGAGGTCTGGAAAGATGAAGCCCCAGGACGATATTTCTATCAACCCTGGGGCTACCTACCCAAACCTGAACAATTTGGATGGTAGTCCCTTCTTCGCATGGAGGCAATATAAACATGCTGACGAAATATGCCCTTGCGGCAGTCATAGTGCTGTGTTTAACGGTGCTGGGATTTACGCTTCTGGTCGGGGATTCGCTGTGTGAGTTCACCGTAAAGGAACGTAATATTGAGTTTAAGGTTGTTCTCGCTTACGAACCGAAGAAGTAGCCGTTGTGCGGGGAGCAATCCCATAAGCGCTAACTTAAGGGTTGTGGTATTACGCCTGATATGATTTAACGTGCCGATGAATTACTCTCACGATAACTGGTCAGCAATTCTGGCCCATATTGGTAAGCCCGAAGAACTGGATACTT
>NZ_JBJQLJ010000005.1:0-208607 GCF_046486385.1 Escherichia sp. WS33
TATCAATGATTTTCTGGTGCGTACCGGGTTGAGAAGCGGTGTAAGTGAACTGCAGTTGCCATGTTTTACGGCAGTGAGAGCAGAGATAGCGCTGATGTCCGGCGGTGCTTTTGCCGTTACGCACCACCCCGTCAGTAGCTGAACAGGAGGGACAGCTGATAGAAACAGAAGCCACTGGAGCACCTCAAAAACACCATCATACACTAAATCAGTAAGTTGGCAGCATCACCCATAACTTTTATTTATAATAAAGGTTGATAATTAAAAGCCTATATTTTGTGTGGGTAATTATTTAAATAAGAGAAACGTTTCGCTGGTAATCAAACAAAAAATATTTGCGCAAAGTATTTCCTTTGTCATAAAAATAATACTTCCAGACACTATGAAGTTGTGAAACATAATGTTAACTTCTCCATACTTTGGATAAGGAAATACAGACATGAAAAATCTCATTGCTGAGTTGTTATTTAAGCTTGCCCAAAAAGAAGAAGAGTCGAAAGAACTGTGTGCGCAGGTAGAAGCTTTGGAGATTATCGTCACTGCAATGCTTCGCAATATGGCGCAAAATGACCAACAGCGGTTGATTGATCAGGTAGAGGGGGCGCTGTACGAGGTAAAGCCCGATGCCAGCATTCCTGACGACGATACGGAGCTGCTGCGCGATTACGTAAAGAAGTTATTGAAGCATCCTCGTCAGTAAAAAGTTAATCTTTTCAACAGCTGTCATAAAGTTGTCACGGCCGAGACTTATAGTCGCTTTGTTTTTATTTTTTAATGTATTTGTACATGGAGAAAATAAAGTGAAACAAAGCACTATTGCACTGGCACTCTTATCGTTACTGTTTACCCCTGTGACAAAAGCCCGGACACCAGAAATGCCTGTTCTGGAAAACCGGGCTGCTCAGGGCGATATTACTGCACCCGGCGGTGCTCGCCGTTTAACGGGTGATCAGACTGCCGCTCTGCGTGATTCTCTTAGCGATAAACCTGCAAAAAATATTATTTTGCTGATTGGCGATGGGATGGGGGATTCGGAAATTACAGCCGCACGTAATTATGCCGAAGGTGCGGGCGGCTTTTTTAAAGGTATCGATGCCTTACCGCTTACCGGGCAATACACTCACTATGCGCTGAATAAAAAAACCGGCAAACCGGACTACGTCACCGATTCGGCTGCATCAGCAACCGCCTGGTCAACCGGTGTCAAAACCTATAACGGCGCGCTGGGCGTCGATATTCACGAAAAAGATCACCCAACGATTCTGGAAATGGCAAAAGCCGCAGGTCTGGCGACCGGTAACGTTTCTACCGCAGAGTTGCAGGATGCCACGCCCGCTGCGCTGGTGGCACATGTGACTTCGCGCAAATGCTACGGTCCGAGCGCGACCAGTGAAAAATGTCCGGGTAACGCTCTGGAAAAAGGCGGAAAAGGATCGATTACCGAACAGCTGCTTAACGCTCGTGCCGACGTTACGCTTGGCGGTGGCGCAAAAACCTTTGCTGAAACGGCAACCGCCGGTGAATGGCAGGGAAAAACGCTGCGTGAACAGGCACAGGCGCGTGGTTATCAGTTGGTCAGCGATGCTGCCTCACTGAATTCGGTGACGGAAGCGAATCAGCAAAAACCTCTGCTTGGACTGTTTGCTGACGGCAATATGCCAGTGCGCTGGCTAGGACCGAAAGCAACGTACCACGGCAATATCGATAAGCCCGCAGTCACCTGTACGCCTAATCCGCAACGTAATGACAGTGTACCAACCCTGGCGCAGATGACCGACAAAGCCATTGAATTGTTGAGTAAAAATGAGAAAGGATTTTTCCTGCAAGTTGAAGGTGCGTCAATCGATAAACAGGATCACGCTGCGAATCCTTGTGGGCAAATTGGCGAGACGGTCGATCTCGATGAAGCCGTACAACGGGCGCTGGAATTCGCTAAAAAGGATGGCAATACGCTGGTCATAGTCACCGCTGATCACGCCCACGCCAGCCAGATTGTCGCGCCGGATACCAAAGCTCCGGGCCTCACCCAGGCGCTAAATACCAAAGATGGCGCAGTGATGGTGATGAGCTACGGGAACTCCGAAGAGGATTCACAAGAACATACCGGCAGTCAGTTGCGTATTGCGGCGTATGGCCCGCATGCCGCCAATGTTGTTGGACTGACCGACCAGACCGATCTCTTCTACACCATGAAAGCCGCCCTGGGGCTGAAATAAAACCGCGCCCGGCAGTGAATTTTCGCTGCCGGGTGGTTTTTTTGCTGTTAGCAACCAGACTTAATGGCAGATCACGGGCGCATACGCTCATGGTTAAAACATGAAGAGGGATGGTGCTATGAAAATAACATTACTGGTTACCTTGCTTTTTGGTCTGGTTTTTTTAACCACCGTCGGCGCTGCCGAGAGAACCTTAACCCCACAACAACAGCGTATGACATCCTGTAATCAGCAGGCGACGGCGCAGGCGTTGAAAGGGGATGCTCGTAAGACCTACATGAGTGATTGCCTGAAGAACAGCAAGTCTGCGCCTGGTGAAAAAAGTTTGACGCCACAGCAGCAAAAGATGCGCGAATGTAATAATCAAGCAACGCAACAATCTCTGAAAGGTGATGATCGTAATAAGTTTATGAGTGCCTGCCTCAAGAAAGCCGCCTGATACCTGATAGTGCTAACGGGTGAGCTACGAAAGTGGCTCACCCGAAATTTCATACTTCTGCCTTTAGCCCCGTCTCTATAATTTGGGAAAATTGTTTCTGAATGTTCCCAAAAATAATGAATGATGAAAACTTTTTCAAAAAAGCGGCGGCGCATGGGGAGGAACCTCCTTTAACTCCTCAAAACGAACATCAGCGGTCCGGGCTGCGCTTCGCCCGTCGCGTCAGACTACCCCGTGCGGTTGGCCTGGCTGGCATGTTCTTACCGATTGCTTCAACGCTGGTTTCGCACCCGCCGCCGGGCTGGTGGTGGCTGGTGTTGGTCGGCTGGGCGTTCGTCTGGCCGCATTTAGCCTGGCAGATAGCGAGCAGGGCCGTCGATCCGCTTAGCCGGGAAATTTACAACTTAAAAACCGATGCAGTATTAGCGGGAATGTGGGTAGGCGTAATGGGCGTAAACGTGCTGCCTTCCACCGCTATGTTGATGATTATGTGTCTGAATTTGATGGGGGCAGGCGGCCCCCGTCTGTTTGTCGCGGGTCTGGTGTTGATGGTGGTTTCCTGCCTTGTCACCCTCGAGCTTACGGGCATTACCGTGTCGTTCAATAGTGCGCCGCTGGAATGGTGGCTCTCCCTTCCCATTATTGTCGTTTATCCTCTGCTGTTTGGCTGGGTCAGCTACCAGACGGCAACCAAACTGGCGGAACATAAACGCAGGTTGCAGGTCATGAGTACCCGCGACGGCATGACGGGCGTGTATAACCGACGTCATTGGGAAACTATGTTACGCAATGAATTTGATAACTGTCGGCGGCATAATCGCGATGCAACGTTACTGATTATCGATATCGACCATTTCAAGAGCATCAACGATACCTGGGGTCATGATGTGGGCGATGAAGCGATTGTGGCGCTTACCCGACAGTTACAAATTACCCTGCGCGGTAGCGATGTGATTGGTCGGTTTGGCGGCGATGAGTTTGCAGTAATCATGTCCGGTACGCCAGCTGAGAGCGCCATTACCGCCATGTTACGGGTGCGTGAAGGGCTAAACACGTTACGCTTGCCGAATACGCCACAGGTAACTTTACGGATTAGTGTGGGGGTTGCGCCGCTGAACCCACAAATGAGTCACTATCGTGAGTGGTTGAAATCGGCAGATTTGGCGCTTTACAAAGCAAAGAAAGCCGGACGTAACCGCACCGAAGTGGCGGCCTGACGTCCGGCGAAAGTCATCAGGATTTGCTGAGTTTTTCTGATTTTTCCATACACTTCGTCATCGCTTCGATCACTGCGGCACGGAAGCCTTTCTCTTCCAGTACGCGTACCGCTTCAATGGTGGTGCCTCCCGGTGAGCAGACCATATCTTTCAGTGCCCCCGGATGTTCTCCCGTTTCCAGCACCATTTTTGCGGAACCCATTACCGCCTGAGCGGCAAATTTATACGCCTGGGCGCGTGGCATCCCGCCCAGCACGGCGGCGTCGGCCATCGCTTCGATAAACATAAATACGTAGGCTGGCGAAGAACCGCTCACACCGACCACCGGGTGGATCATCGGCTCAGCAATTACTTCCGCTTCGCCAAAGCAGCGGAAAATATTCAGCACATCAGCGGTATCTTCTGGGGTTACCAGCGCGTTTGGCGTTACGGAGGTCATCCCGGCATTAACCAGCGCGGGAGTGTTCGGCATGGCGCGGATAATTTTTCGGTCATGGCCCAGCGCGCGGGCAAGTTGGTCGAGCGTGACACCTGCAGCAATAGAAACGACCAGAGAGTCTTTATTCAGGCTGGAGGTGATTTCGCTAAGCACTTTAATCATGATGCCAGGTTTAACGGCAGCAAAAATGATGTCGGCGATTTGCGCCACTTCTTGCGCCGATTCTGCGGCGTTGATGCCGAACTGGTCATGCAGGGCGGCGACTTTATCCGGGGAGGGGGTGTATACCCAGATTTGCCCTGGAAGCACCTGACCGCTGGCAATCAGACCGCCGAGAATGGCTTTTCCCATATTGCCGCAGCCAATAAAACCGATTTTCTTTTCCATTGCCTCACTCCTGCCGTGAAATTCATTGTTTTGATAATCGCTGGCAGAAGCATAAACAGAACTATGCCGGAAGGCAAAAGCGCGACACAATAGAGAATTACCCAACAAAGGATGACTTTATGACAATTTGGGTGGATGCCGACGCGTGTCCCAATGTAATTAAAGAGATTTTGTATCGCGCGGCGGAACGTATGCAGATGCCGCTGGTACTGGTAGCAAACCAGAGTTTACGCGTGCCGCCATCGCGATTTATTCGTACGCTGCGCGTCGCGGCAGGTTTCGACGTTGCCGATAACGAAATTGTCCGGCAGTGTGAAGCGGGCGATTTGGTGATCACCGCAGATATACCTTTGGCTGCTGAAGCCATCGAGAAAGGCGCAGCGGCGCTTAATCCGCGCGGCGAACGTTACACGCCAGCGACCATTCGTGAGCGCCTGACGATGCGCGATTTTATGGATACCTTACGTGCCAGTGGGATCCAGACCGGCGGACCAGATAGCCTTTCACAACGTGACCGCCAGGCCTTTGCCGCGGAGCTGGAGAAGTGGTGGCTGGAAGTGCAACGTAGTCGTGGCTAAATGTAATTTATTATTTACACTTCATTCTTGAATATTTATTGGTATAGTAAGGGATGTATTGAGATTTTCACTTTAAGTGGAATTTTTTCTTTACAATCGAAATTGTACTAGTTTGATGGTATGATCGCTATTCTCATGACACCGGCTTTCGCCGCATTGCGACCTATTGGGGAAAACCCACGATGACACAACCTCTTTTTCTGATCGGGCCTCGGGGCTGTGGTAAAACAACGGTCGGAATGGCCCTTGCCGATTCGCTTAACCGTCGGTTTGTCGATACCGATCAGTGGTTGCAATCACAGCTCAATATGACGGTCGCGGAGATCGTCGAAAGGGAAGAGTGGGCGGGATTTCGCGCCAGAGAAACGGCGGCGCTGGAAGCGGTAACTGCGCCATCCACCGTTATCGCTACAGGCGGCGGCATTATTCTGACGGAATTTAATCGTCACTTTATGCAAAATAACGGGATCGTGGTTTATTTGTGTGCGCCAGTATCAGTCCTGGTTAACCGACTGCAAGCTGCACCGGAAGAAGATTTACGGCCAACCTTAACGGGAAAACCGCTGAGCGAAGAAGTTCAGGAAGTGCTGGAAGAACGCGATGCGCTATATCGCGAAGTTGCGCATATTATCATCGACGCAACAAACGAACCCAGCCAGGTGATTTCTGAAATTCGTAGCGCCCTGGCACAGACGATCAATTGTTGATTTTAGAGCGCCTATACTTAACGTTCATCCCGTGAAATAAGGAAGAACGATGCCAACGAAACCGCCTTATCCTCGTGAAGCATATATAGTGACGATTGAAAAAGGAAAGCCAGGACAGACGGTAACCTGGTACCAACTCAGAGCCGATCATCCTAAACCAGACTCGTTGATCAGTGAACATCCGACGGCTCAGGAAGCGATGGATGCGAAAAAACGCTATGAGGACCCTGACAAAGAGTGACCGCATCAGACTGCTCGGAAGGGATTCTGAGTGCCACTACAAGGGATCTGCGTCACATTTTTCATAATTCATGTTTTTCTAATAATTAGAATATTAAACAATAACAATCCATTACTGGAATCATTTGGAATCTTTACATTATGCCGTGCACGTCTGCTGCTACGCTTTTTGTCATTTGTAGCACAAGTAAGTGTCAGCAGTGGTGCTTCACACTTGCCCGGTAATTAACGACGAAAGAAAAGTAAGGTGGATGAACAATGAGTGCGTCGTTGGCGATCCTGACCATCGGCATTGTACCTATGCAGGAAGTTTTGCCGCTCCTGACGGAATACATTGACGAAGATAATATTTCCCATCATAGCCTGCTGGGGAAGTTAAGTCGTGAAGAAGTGATGGCGGAGTACGCGCCAGAAGCAGGCGAAGACACCATTCTCACATTATTAAATGACAACCAGCTGGCCCATGTTTCGCGTCGCAAAGTGGAGCGTGACCTGCAAGGTGTGGTTGAAGTACTCGATAATCGGGGTTACGACGTCATTATATTAATGAGTACGGCAAACATTAGTAGTATGACTGCGCGTAATACGATCTTTCTTGAGCCGTCGCGGATATTGCCACCGCTGGTTTCCTCTATTGTTGAAGATCATCAAGTGGGGGTTATCGTTCCGGTTGAGGAGATGCTGCCCGTTCAGGCGCAAAAATGGCAAATTTTGCAGAAATCGCCGGTATTTTCATTGGGTAACCCCATTCATGATTCAGAACAAAAAATCATTGATGCCGGGAAAGAATTACTGGCAAAAGGGGCTGATGTCATCATGCTGGATTGTTTAGGATTTCACCAACGTCATCGCGATTTACTGCAAAAACAGCTCGATGTTCCTGTCTTGCTGTCTAACGTATTGATTGCACGGCTGGCTGCGGAATTACTGGTGTAATTTTGCGTGACAGTCAGCGCCTCTGGCCCCTATAGTGAAGTAGATGTTCAACTACCAGACAGGGCCAGTTTATGCTTCAAAGTAATGAGTACTTTTCCGGCAAAGTGAAATCAATCGGCTTTTCCAGCAGCAGCACTGGTCGCGCCAGCGTGGGTGTTATGGTTGAAGGCGAATACACCTTCAGCACCGCTGAGCCGGAAGAGATGACGGTAATCAGTGGCGCGCTGAATGTGTTACTGCCTGACGCGACCGACTGGCAGGTGTATGAAGCCGGTTCGGTGTTTAATGTTCCCGGTCACAGTGAGTTTCATCTGCAAGTTGCCGAACCCACCTCTTATCTGTGCCGCTATCTGTAATTCCTCGCCTTCCCCTTGAACGGGAGGGCATTTTTCTGAAATATCCTCTCTTTAACCCATAATAATATTTCCTTTGCTTCGATTTTTTCAATTTCCGATATATTCATAATTCATCAAGGTTGATATAAATATCAGTGAAGATCTCTAGGTATTTTTTGCGGAACTGATGACACAACGCCCCCTGGAGCAAGTTACAGCGGGAGATCTATGAATTACTGACGCCAACGATCAACCTGCAAATTCACTGTACCCGTTATCCCATGCGCAGCCAAAATGGTGGAAGCACCGATTTACCGCGTTATTGGATCACGTTGGATAAAAACGTGATCTGGGATTACCCGAAAGACTTTATTGCAGGTAACGGTGGAGTGCGTAATTTTCACGGTGAAACTTGCTGGTATCCTTACCTGACGGATATTTGTTCAATTTCTGATTTATTGCGTGAATATATTGACACCCCAAAAGCGGAGTTGTTAACAAAACAATTTACCAGCGATAAATGGGGGTTAGTGAATATTCTGCGTGCTGCTGACAGGCGAATAGGGATGAGGCGATTAGATCAGTTACGGCGTAAAACGCATAATATTGCTGCGCTAAAAATTATTGCCCGCCGTAGCGAATAATTATATGCCTGGTGTGGCATCGTACGCCGGATAAGACGCGGCAGGCGTCGCATCCGGCATTAAAGGAAAATCAGCAATTAACGTTGTGCTTCGCCACCTAATCCTTCAATCAGGTTTTGAATTAACGCTGCCAGTTCACCAGTCATCAGGATGAAATCGGCATCAAAACGCTGGGCGAAATCTTCACGGTCGATATCTTCGTTTTGATCGCGCAGCTCGTCGCAGAACTTCAGACGCTTGAGCGAACCATCGTCGCACATCACAAACTGAATGCGCTGCTGCCAGTCGAGCGCCAGTTTAGTCACCACTTTTCCGGCTTCGATGTGATTGGTGATCTCTTCGCTGGTCAGATCTTGTTTCTTCGCACGGATCACGCCGCCATCTTCCAGCAACGATTTCAGCTCGGCTTCATCAAGCAACTGGAAGCCCTGTGCTGCGCTACCGGAGCGAACCCATTCGGTTAGCGTCAGTTCAATCGGGTTTTCCATGCTCAATGGTACAACAGGTAACGACCCCAGGCTTTTACGCAGTAATGCCAGCGTATCTTCCGCTTTTTTGGCGCTGGCGCAGTCCACCATAATCAAACCATTAACCGTGTCGATCCACATCATTGTCTGGCTAAAACGGCTGAAAGCTCGCGGCAGCAGAGAGTGCAGCACTTCGTCTTTCAGCGAATCTTTTTCGGTTTTCTTCAGCTTACGCGCCTGTTCCGCTTCCAGTTTGGCGATTTTCGCTTCCAGCGCCTGTTTAATCACCGGAGACGGGAGGATTTTTTCTTCTTTGCGTGCGCAGATAACAATTTGACCATTGGCAACGTGCGTTAACGCATCGCTGTGCGATCCCATCGGAGGAACCCAGCCCATCTTCGCCATGTCCTGGCTGCCACATGGGGTAAATGCCATCGAGGCTAGCTGTTTTTCCATCTCTTCTGCACGCAGCGAAATCTCGCGGCTAAGACGGTAAACCATTAAATTTTTGAACCACAGCATGATAATGTCCACGGCCTTGTCGTTAAATTTAGCGGGCATGATAACGAATTGTCGGCGGCCTTGCATTGCCAATCCGGTTGTCCGTCTCTACGCTATTGATATTGAAAAAAATAAGGAGAGTACCGTGCGTATAGGTATCGATTTAGGCGGCACCAAAACTGAAGTGATTGCACTGGGCGATGCAGGGGAGCAGTTGTACCGCCATCGTCTGCCCACGCCGCGTGATGATTACCGGCAGACTATTGAAACGATCGCCACGTTGGTTGATATGGCGGAGCAGGCGACAGGGCAGCGCGGAACGGTAGGTATGGGCATTCCTGGCTCAATTTCGCCCTACACCGGCGTGGTGAAAAATGCCAATTCAACCTGGCTCAACGGTCAGCCATTCGATAAAGACTTAAGCGCGCGGTTGCAGCGGGAAGTGCGGCTGGCAAATGACGCCAACTGTCTGGCCGTTTCAGAAGCAGTAGATGGCGCGGCAGCGGGAGCACAGACGGTATTTGCCGTGATTATCGGCACGGGATGCGGCGCGGGCGTGGCATTCAATGGGCGGGCGCATATCGGCGGCAATGGCACGGCAGGCGAGTGGGGACACAATCCGCTACCTTGGATGGACGAAGACGAACTGCGTTATCGCGAGGAAGTCCCTTGTTATTGCGGTAAACAAGGTTGTATTGAAACCTTTATTTCGGGCACGGGATTTGCCACAGATTATCGTCGTTTGAGCGGACATGCGCTGAAAGGCAGTGAAATTATCAGCCTGGTTGAAGAAAGCGATCCGGTAGCGGAACTGGCATTGCGTCGCTACGAGCTGCGGCTGGCAAAATCGCTGGCACATGTCGTGAATATTCTCGATCCGGATGTAATTGTCCTGGGGGGCGGGATGAGCAATGTAGACCGTTTATATCAAACGGTTGGGCAGTTGATTAAACAATTTGTCTTCGGCGGCGAATGTGAAACGCCAGTGCGTAAGGCGAAGCACGGTGATTCCAGCGGCGTACGCGGCGCTGCGTGGTTATGGCCACAAGAGTAAAAAAACCAGGCAATTGGCGCATCATGCCTGATGCGACGCTTGCCGCGTCTTATCAGGCCTACAAAATGTGCCAGAACCGCGTAGGGCGGATAAGGCGTTCACGCCGCATCCGGCAATAAGCAACGCGCACCGTGACAGTAATCTACCCCAGTGGTTTCGCCAGCACCGGACTATCCGCCGCTTGCTGGCGCTTATAGCGACCATACAGCAGCAACGATGACATCGCAGCAAACGAAAGCAGGGCGGCAGGCAGCGCCACGTAATTATATGCCAGCCCCAGCGTCAGCATCATACCACCGCAATATGCGCCGACGGCGCTACCGAGGTTAAACGCTATTTGCCCACCTGCGGCACCTAATAACTCTCCGCCTTTGGCATTTTGCAGTAACAATATTTGCAGAGGTGCTGAAAGGGCAAATAATCCCGCGCAACAAATAAAAGCAAAAATAAGCGACGTTGTTTTCATGCCGCCGCAGAAAAAGAGCATCAGCAGTGCCAGTACAATTATAAAGTCAGTCACTGCTGCAATGCGCAGTGGTGAATAACGTCCTGAAATCCTGCCACTTAGCATATTTCCCAACACCATCCCTAGCCCAACTAACATCATAATAAAGGTCATCGCCGTTTCCGAAAAACCGGAAATAAACATCATGTATGGCTTTACGTAGCTGAACCAGGCAAACACACCTGCGTTGCCAAACATCGTGGCGGCGAAAATTAACCACGGGGCCGGGCTGCGTAAAAAGTGAAATTGTTCGCGCAGCTTTCCTTTCGCCTCGTCGCGAATATCCGGCACCCAAAAATAGACCGATGCCATCACCGCAATATTAAAAACAGCGATCAATAAAAAGGTGTAACGCCAGCTAAATTCCTGACTTAAATACGTTCCCAGCGGAATGCCCAGCAAATTGGCGACTGTCATCCCGGAAACCATCCCCGCCACGGCGGCGGTGACTTTTCCGGGTTTGATAATTTTTGATAACACGATCGCGCCGACGCCAAAAAATGCGCCATGCGGAAAGCCGGAAACCAGGCGACCAATGGCAAGCATCAGGTAAGACGAAGAGAGCGTGAACATGGCGTTGCCAATGACGCACAACGCCACCAGAAACAACAAGATATGTTTGAGTGAGTAGCGGCTGGAAAAGAGTGCGATGATTGGCGCACCGACCACCACTCCCAGCGCATAATACGAGATCATATGCCCGGCAGCAGGAATCGAAATTCCTACGTTATGCGCCAGCTCCGTGAGCACGCCCATAATGCCAAATTCGGCCATCCCCAAACCAAACGTGCCCAGAGCCAAAGATAAAATGACTTTTTTCATACCACCATCACAACTACCAGAACGGCTACCAATCACCGTAGCCAATAAAGTGATAGCTTGCAGGATAACGACCAGCAAGGCCAAGAGATAATTCGCCCCTCTGTATTCATTATCCTGCTGAATAGTTATTTCACTGCAAACGTACTTTCCAGTTTGCTGTAGCCCAGGCCGTTGATCTTTTTCACTTTGATCTGCACCGGAATACGCTCTTTCATCGCTTCTACGTGGCTAATCACACCGATGGTTTTGCCACTGGCGTTCAGGGCATCCAGCGCATCAAGGGCGGTATCCAGCGTTTCGCTATCCAGCGTGCCAAAACCTTCATCAAGGAACAGCGAGTCAATACGTGTTTTATGGCTGACCAGATCCGAAAGCGCCAGCGCCAGCGCCAGACTAACGAGGAAACTTTCGCCGCCGGAAAGGGTACGGGTATCGCGTACCGCATCTGCCTGCCAGGTATCAACAACCTCGACTTCCAGCGCCTCGCTGGCTTTGCGCTGTAACAGATAGCGCCCGTGCAGCCGGGTAAGTTGCTGATTAGCGAGATGGACTAAATTATCCAGCGTCAGCCCCTGGGCAAACTTGCGGAATTTATCGCCCTCTTTGGAACCTATTAGCGAATTCAGATATCCCCAGTCCTCAACCTGCTGCGTCATTTGAGCAATTTGCTGCATTAAGGTTTGTTGTTGCTGACGGTTATCTGCATCCTGCTTCAGCTGCTGGCGAATCTCGCCTTGACTCGTGGTGTTTTCACGCAACTTTTGGTGAGTTTGCGCTAACTCTTGCTGAATCTGCTCCACCGTCACAGTGAGAGCCAACCCGTCAGGTCGGTGTTGTTGATGCTGTGCCAGCGTTTCTGCTGTCTGAGTGACCAGCGTTTGCGCCTGACGGCGCTGGTTTTCCAGATTCTGCTTGAGCTGTTCCAGCTGCGTTAGTGTTTGTTCATCCATTAGCGCCGCAAGGAACGCCTGCTGATCGTCAAAGACGCTGGCCTGTAGCGCGGTGTCAAACTGCGCCTGGGCTTTTTGCAGACTTTGCGCCGCCAGAACATCCTGTTGCTGTAACGTCTGCTGCTGGCTGTGTAATGCGAGACATTGTTCATGAACCTGCCGCCAGTTATCCAGCGCCACAGTTTCTTCGCTGTGCGGGAGATCATCACTTTGCGGCAACGTTTCCAGAATCGGCGTCAGCTGCTGAATACGGTTTTGCAGCGCGGTTAATTCGTTCTGGCGTTGCTGCCAGCTCTGCGCTTCTTGCTGACGTGTCGCCAACCAGCTCTCTTCTTCATCTTCCTGTGGCAATGTCAGTGCATAACCCGCCAATGCCGTTAAGAGCTGCTGCTGGCGTTGTTCAATTTGCTGTTGATACTGGATAATTTGCTGATTATGCGCGGCAATCTGCCCTTGTAATTCATGTCGTTGGCTGAGTAACCGCAGCTGGCGTTCGTGCTCATCTTGTGCATCCAGCCACGGTTGAATATCGTCCTGTGGCTGCAAGGTGATATTGAGGCTGGCCGTGACGGCTTGCCATTGTTGAGTAAGTGCTTGCTCATCTTGTCGGAGGCTTTGCGCTTCGTTTTCATCGCGCTGAAGCTGCTTTGTTAAGGCGTCCAGTTGCCCGCGCAGCGCCGCACCTTCTTCGCCGAGCTTTTTAACTTCGTTTTCCAGCGCCAGTAATCGAGACTGATTAACACCAGGCTCCAGCGCCTGATACGCCTCGACCGCCGGGTGGCTGGTGGAACCACAAAGTGGACAAGGCTGACCCGCCTGTAACTGTGCACGTTGAGCTTCCAGCGTTTTGATGCGCGCTTCCTGCTCGCAAATGGTTTTCACATCGGCAAGTTGCTGCGTCTTTTCTTTATAACGCTGGCGCATTTCGTTAAGTGCGGCGTTACGTTGCGTCTGTTCTTGCGTGACATTCTGGATAGCGACCTGTAACTGCGCCAGACGTTTTTGTTGGGGAACAATCTGTCCATGTAGCGCGACCAGGTGCTGACGCAGTGGGCGTTGCTCAGCATGTTGCGCCAGGGCGGTAGCAACTTCATCGGCGGTTAACGTCAACGTGATCGCCGCAAGCGCATTAAGTTTTTGCTCAGCATGGGTTAACTGTTGCTGCCATTGCCGCAGATGCTCGCGATCGCTGGTTTGTTGGGAGAACTGCGCACGCCAACCCGCCAGTTCGTTGTTCCACTGACGGAAGCGGTCGTGTTCCTGTAACCAGGTATTCAGGCTTTGTTGCTGCTGCTGTAATTCTGCTGACTGCTTCGCCGCGTGGTGGCGAATGCTCGCGCGAAGCGCCATTGTGCTCTGTAAGCGAGTATTTACTTCTTCAATCTGCTGGCGAGTATGCGCCAGCGCCGCGCTGTGTTCTGCGATGCGTTCCCAGTGCGGACGAAGATTTCGTGCCGGTTGTGCCAGACTGAGCGCCGCCAGTTGAGGTTGCGCTTTTTCTTCTTCGGCTAACGCCTGTTGCAAGGCCTGCTGACGGCGGCTGGCTTCTTGCTGCAATTCGTCCAGACGCGTTAACCAGTTTAGTGATTGTTGTTCTTGCTGCTGCGCGGTAAGTAACTGTTTTTCTTCGTCAGTAAGTACCTGCAAACTCGCTGTCAGCGATTGCACTTGTTCCGGCGTGAGCAACGCGACGCCGCTGGCCTGCGCTTGCAGCTTCTCCAGCTCAGTGCGGGCCGATTTGTGCTGCTCAAAAACCATCGCCGAGATTTGCCCGTAGATTTCAGTGCCGGTTAACTCCTCGAGCAATTCCGCGCGTTCTTTGGGTTTGGCATTCAGGAAGGCAGCAAATTGCCCCTGCGAAAGCAGCATCGAACGGGTGAAGCGCCCGTAATCCAGCCCGGTTAACGTTGCTGTCAGTTCTAGCTTATCTTTCACTTTGTCGGCGAGAATTTTGCCGTCGGCGCAGCGCGCCAGCTCAACGCGTGGCACCTGCAAATTACCGTCGGGTTGGTTACGCGCCCGATTCTGGCTCCAGAATGCACGGTACGCTTCACCTTTCACTTCAAACTCCACCTCCGCCAGACATTCAGCGGTATCGCGGGTCATGAGATCATTTTGCGATTGTGAAACGTTAGAGAGACGCGGAGTTTCGTGATACAGCGCCAGACAAATGGCGTCCAGCAGGGTGGTTTTCCCCGCACCGGTTGGGCCGGTAATGGCAAACAGCCCGTTGCTGGCGAACGGCTCGCGGCTGAAATCAATCTTCCATTCGCCTTTTAATGAGTTCAGGTTTTTCAGGCGCAGGCTGAGAATTTTCATGCTTCGTGTTCTCCGGCGAGGGTATGCAACGTCGTGGTGAAAAGATGCTGCAGACGTTGCTGCTGCGATTCATCCAGTTCTTCCAGTGCCAGACGGCGATTGAACACCTCTTCGACGCTGAGTTCGCTGAGGGTTTCACGCTGTTGGCTGGCTAACACACGCTCGCGCTGTTCACGACTCCGGCGTACCAGCAATACTTCAACAGGCAATGATTCGGTTAATGCCTGGATTTTGCGCTGAATATCATGCAGATACTCATCAGTAGTGATTTCGATATCCAGCCAGACAGGCGGCTCCTGTGATACATCGCGCCACTGTTCCAGCTGTGCGGTAATCGACGCCAGATCGCCTTTCAGCACCGCCATGGGTTGCGTTACCGGTACGTTCAGGTTTTCCACGCTCTCTAATTTGCCGTTTGAAAATGTCACCAGATGGACATATTTACTCTTTCCGCATTCATCAAAACTCAGTGGAATGGGAGAGCCGCAATAGCGAACATGTTCCATGCCGCCAATAATCTGTGCGCGGTGAATATGCCCGAGCGCGATGTAGTCGGCTGGTGGAAAGTTTTGTGCTGGAAACGCGTCCAGCGTGCCAATATAAATGTCACGCACGGCGTCACTTTTACTGGCACCCACGGTCGTTAAGTGTCCCGTGGCGATGATGGGCAGAGGCTGATCGCCGCGCAGTTTGCAGGCATCGGCATAGTGTTGTTGGTAATAATCGGTAATCGCTGCCAGTAAATGCTGCTGTTTTTCAATACCGTTAAGCCCCGCCTGGCTGGTAATAATGTCACGCGGACGTAAAAACGGAATGGGGCACAGCACTGCGCCTGGCGTCCCGTCGCGACGAGGCAAGATTTGCGGCGCATGTCCGGCGCTGGCGACCACGGTCGTATTGAGGAACGCCATGATATCGCGCGATTCATTCAGCGTGGCGACCGAGTCATGGTTTCCTGCCAGTACCACCAGATGACAGCCAGTTTGCTGTAAATTGACAACAAAACGGTTGTATAACGTGCGGGCGTAACTGGGCGGCGAGCCGGTATCGAAAACATCACCAGCAACAATAATCGCATCCACCTGATGGGTTTGTGCTGTTTCCAGCAGCCAGTCAAGAAAAGCCTGATGTTCAGCTTCGCGGCTTTTACTGTAGAAGTTCTGGCCGAGATGCCAGTCTGAGGTGTGAAGGATGCGCATAACGATTCCCTGGCGAAAAAGCATGGGCGCGATTATACCCAAACAGATGTGCCATTTGCTTTTTTCTGCGCCACGGAAATCAATAACCTGAAGATATGTGCGACGAGCTTTTCATAAATCTGTCATAAATCTGACGCATAATGACGTCGCATTAATGATCGCAACCTATTTATTACAACAGGGCAAATCATGGCGAGACGTATTCTGGTCGTAGAAGATGAAGCTCCAATTCGCGAAATGGTCTGCTTCGTGCTCGAACAAAATGGCTTTCAGCCGGTCGAAGCGGAAGATTATGACAGTGCTGTGAATCAACTGAATGAACCCTGGCCGGATTTAATTCTCCTTGACTGGATGTTACCTGGCGGCTCCGGTATCCAGTTCATCAAACACCTCAAGCGCGAGTCGATGACCCGGGATATTCCAGTGGTGATGTTGACCGCCAGAGGGGAAGAAGAAGATCGCGTGCGCGGCCTTGAAACCGGCGCGGATGACTATATCACCAAGCCGTTTTCGCCGAAGGAGCTGGTGGCGCGAATCAAAGCGGTAATGCGCCGTATTTCGCCAATGGCGGTGGAAGAGGTGATTGAGATGCAGGGATTAAGTCTCGACCCGACATCTCACCGAGTGATGGCGGGCGAAGAGCCGCTGGAGATGGGGCCGACAGAATTTAAACTGCTGCACTTTTTTATGACGCATCCTGAGCGCGTGTACAGCCGCGAGCAGCTGTTAAACCACGTCTGGGGAACTAACGTGTATGTGGAAGATCGTACGGTCGATGTCCACATTCGTCGCCTACGTAAAGCACTGGAGCCAGGCGGGCATGACCGCATGGTGCAGACCGTGCGCGGTACAGGATATCGTTTTTCAACCCGCTTTTAACGCCTTGCTCATCGGACGCAGAGCAGGGCTTATGATTTCTTAACTGGAGTATCTTACGTGCTGGAACGGCTGTCGTGGAAAAGGCTGGTGCTGGAGCTGCTACTTTGCTGCTTCCCGGCTTTCATCCTGGGTGCATTTTTTGGTTACCTGCCCTGGTTTTTGCTGGCATCGGTAACGGGACTGCTTATCTGGCATTTCTGGAATTTATTGCGCCTTTCATGGTGGCTGTGGGTGGATCGTAGTATGACCCCGCCACCGGGGCGTGGTAGCTGGGAACCGCTACTATACGGCTTACACCAGATGCAGCTGCGAAATAAAAAACGCCGCCGTGAACTGGGCAATCTGATTAAACGCTTTCGTAGCGGCGCGGAGTCGCTGCCCGACGCAGTGGTGCTGACCACTGAAGAGGGCGGTATTTTCTGGTGTAACGGTCTGGCGCAACAAATTCTTGGTTTGCGCTGGCCGGAAGATAACGGGCAGAACATCCTTAACCTGCTGCGTTACCCGGAGTTTACGCAATATCTGAAAACGCGTGATTTTTCTCGCCCGCTCAATCTGGTGCTCAACACCGGGCGGCATCTGGAAATTCGCGTCATGCCTTATACCCACAAACAGTTGCTGATGGTGGCGCGTGATGTCACGCAAATGCATCAACTGGAAGGGGCGCGGCGTAACTTTTTTGCCAACGTGAGCCATGAGTTACGTACGCCATTGACCGTGTTACAGGGTTACCTGGAGATGATGGATGAGCAGCCGCTGGAAGGCGCGGTACGCGAAAAAGCGTTGCACACCATGCGCGAGCAGACCCAGCGGATGGAAGGGCTGGTGAAGCAGTTGCTGACGCTGTCGAAAATAGAAGCCGCACCGACGCATTTGCTCAATGAAAAGGTTGATGTGCCGATGATGCTGCGCGTTGTTGAGCGTGAGGCTCAGACTCTGAGTCAGAAAAAACAGACATTTACCTTTGAGATAGATAACGGCCTCAAAGTGTCTGGCAACGAAGATCAGCTACGCAGTGCGATTTCGAACCTGGTCTATAACGCCGTGAATCATACTCCAGAAGGCACGCATATCACCGTACGCTGGCAGCGAGTGCCGCACGGTGCCGAATTTAGCGTTGAAGATAACGGACCGGGCATTGCACCGGAGCATATTCCGCGCCTGACCGAGCGTTTTTATCGCGTTGATAAAGCGCGTTCCCGGCAAACCGGCGGTAGCGGATTAGGGTTAGCGATCGTGAAACATGCGGTGAATCATCACGAAAGTCGCCTGAATATTGAGAGTACAGTAGGAAAAGGAACACGTTTCAGTTTTGTTATCCCGGAACGTTTAATTGCCAAAAACAGCGATTAATCCGCCTTTGTCATCTTTTATTGCCATAAGCCAGCCGATGCTGGCTTATTTTCTTTGCAGTCAAAATACGGGCGTTAGATTTTACAACGGTTGGTGATTTTTTGTTCGCATGATTAGCCATGTCTTTTTCACGGAAATAGTGTTTTATACTGGTTGGTGATTTCTTATCGCTATATACCTCTGGTTTTTAGATCCCTCCTTGCTTTAAAACGTTATAAGCGTTTAAATTGCGCTTCAGGTGCTGTCATACTGACTGCATTAACGCGGTAAATCGAAAAACTATTCTTCGCCGCGCCTGGTTGGGAGTATTTCCCGCTAAAATTGTTTAAATATACCGCTGTATCATCCCCAGGGATTGGCACAAAAATTTAACGTTACAACACCACATCCACAGGCAGTATGATTTATGACCCATCAATTAAGATCGCGCGATATCATCGCTCTGGGCTTTATGACATTTGCGTTGTTCGTCGGCGCAGGTAACATTATTTTCCCTCCAATGGTCGGCTTGCAGGCAGGCGAACACGTCTGGACTGCGGCATTCGGCTTCCTCATTACTGCCGTTGGTCTGCCGGTACTAACGGTAGTGGCGCTGGCAAAAGTTGGCGGCGGTGTTGACAGCCTCAGCACGCCAATCGGTAAAGTCGCTGGCGTACTGCTGGCAACGGTTTGTTACCTGGCGGTGGGGCCGCTTTTCGCTACGCCGCGTACAGCTACCGTTTCCTTTGAAGTGGGGATTGCGCCGCTGACTGGTGATTCCGCGCTGCCGCTGTTTATCTACAGCCTGGTCTATTTCGCTATCGTTATTCTGGTTTCGCTCTATCCGGGCAAGCTGCTGGATACCGTGGGCAACTTCCTTGCGCCGCTGAAAATTATCGCGCTGGTCATCCTGTCTGTTGCCGCGATTGTCTGGCCGGCGGGTTCTATCAGCACGGCGACTGAGGCTTATCAAAACGCTGCGTTTTCTAACGGCTTCGTTAACGGCTATCTGACCATGGATACGCTGGGCGCAATGGTGTTTGGTATCGTTATTGTTAACGCGGCGCGTTCTCGTGGCGTTACCGAAGCGCGTCTGCTGACCCGTTATACCGTCTGGGCTGGCCTGATGGCGGGTGTTGGTCTGACTCTGCTGTACCTGGCGCTGTTCCGTCTGGGTTCAGACAGCGCGTCGCTGGTCGATCAGTCTGCAAACGGCGCTGCTATTCTGCATGCTTACGTTCAGCACACCTTTGGCGGCGGCGGTAGCTTCCTGCTGGCGGCGTTAATCTTCATCGCCTGCCTGGTAACGGCAGTTGGCCTGACCTGTGCTTGTGCAGAATTCTTTGCCCAGTACGTACCGCTCTCTTATCGTACGCTGGTGTTTATCCTCGGCGGCTTCTCGATGGTGGTTTCTAACCTCGGCTTAAGCCAGCTGATCCAGATCTCCGTACCGGTGCTGACCGCTATTTATCCGCCGTGTATCGCACTGGTTGTATTAAGTTTTACACGCTCATGGTGGCATAATTCGTCCCGCGTGATTGCTCCGCCGATGTTTATCAGCCTGCTTTTTGGTATTCTCGACGGGATCAAAGCATCTGCATTCAGCGATATCTTACCGTCCTGGGCTCAGCGTTTACCGCTGGCCGAACAAGGTCTGGCGTGGTTAATGCCAACAGTGGTGATGGTGGTTCTGGCCATTATCTGGGATCGCGCGGCAGGTCGTCAGGTGACCTCCAGCGCTCACTAAATCACTGAACATTTGTTTTAACCACGGGGCTGCGATGCCCCGTGGTTTTTTATTGTGTTGATGGGTTAGGAATTGATGGAAAGTAAGAACAAGCTAAAGCGTGGGCTAAGTACCCGCCACATACGCTTTATGGCACTGGGTTCAGCAATTGGCACCGGGCTGTTTTACGGTTCGGCAGACGCCATCAAAATGGCCGGTCCGAGCGTGTTGTTGGCCTATATTATCGGTGGTATCGCGGCGTATATCATTATGCGTGCGCTGGGGGAAATGTCGGTACATAACCCGGCAGCCAGCTCTTTCTCGCGTTATGCGCAGGAAAACCTCGGCCCGCTGGCAGGTTACATTACCGGCTGGACCTATTGCTTTGAAATCCTTATTGTCGCCATCGCCGATGTGACCGCTTTTGGTATCTATATGGGTGTCTGGTTCCCGACGGTGCCGCACTGGATTTGGGTACTGAGCGTGGTGCTGATCATTTGCGCCGTAAACCTGATGAGCGTGAAGGTCTTCGGTGAGCTGGAATTCTGGTTCTCGTTCTTTAAAGTCGCCACCATCATCATCATGATTGTCGCCGGTTTCGGCATCATCATCTGGGGGATTGGCAACGGCGGGCAACCGACCGGTATTCATAACCTGTGGAGCAACGGCGGCTTCTTCAGTAACGGCTGGCTTGGGATGGTGATGTCGTTGCAAATGGTGATGTTTGCTTACGGTGGGATCGAAATTATCGGGATTACCGCCGGTGAAGCGAAAGATCCTGAAAAATCGATACCGCGTGCGATTAACTCCGTGCCGATGCGTATTCTGGTGTTCTACGTCGGTACGCTGTTCGTCATTATGTCTATCTACCCGTGGAATCAGGTTGGCACTGCCGGTAGCCCGTTCGTGCTGACGTTCCAGCATATGGGCATTACCTTTGCCGCCAGCATTCTTAACTTTGTTGTGCTGACTGCTTCGCTGTCGGCAATTAACAGTGACGTATTTGGCGTAGGCCGTATGCTCCACGGTATGGCAGAGCAGGGCAGCGCGCCGAAAATTTTCAGCAAAACGTCGCGTCGCGGTATTCCGTGGGTTACGGTGCTGGTGATGACTACCGCGCTGCTGTTTGCGGTGTATCTGAACTACATCATGCCGGAAAACGTCTTCCTGGTGATCGCTTCGCTGGCAACCTTCGCCACGGTGTGGGTGTGGATTATGATCCTGCTGTCGCAAATTGCCTTCCGTCGCCGTTTGCCGCCAGAAGAAGTTAAGGCGCTGAAATTTAAAGTGCCGGGTGGGGTAGCAACGACCATCGGCGGTTTGATTTTCCTGCTCTTTATTATCGGGTTGATTGGTTATCACCCGGATACGCGTATCTCGCTGTATGTCGGTTTCGCGTGGATTGTTGTGCTGTTGATTGGCTGGATGTTTAAACGCCGCCACGATCGTCAGCTGGCTGAAAACCAGTAATCCTTGCGTTCTGTAAGCCGGTTCAGGAGGAAATCCTGATCCGGCTATTCCGAAAGTTATCCGCCCCCGTCCTCCTCCCCCAAATATCCTTCAGATGATGAGTGATCCTGCATTAGGCTATGGCAAGGTGATCAGATTTTCATCACAGGGGAATTATGATGTTAAATGCATGGCACCTGCCGGTGCCCCCATTTGTTAAACAAAGCAAAGATCAACTGCTCATTACACTGTGGCTGACGGGCGAAGACCCACCGCAGCGCATTATGCTGCGTACAGAACACGATAACGAAGAAATGTCAGTATCGATGCATAAGCAGCGCAGTCAGCAGCAGCCTGGCGTCACCGCATGGCGTGCGGCGATTGATCTCTCCAGCGGACAACCCCGGCGGCGTTACAGTTTCAAACTGCTGTGGCACGATCGCCAGCGTTGGTTTACACCGCAGGGCTTCAGCCGAATGCCGCCGGCACGACTGGAGCAGTTTGCCGTCGATGTACCGGATATCGGCCCACAATGGGCTGCGGATCAGATTTTTTATCAGATCTTCCCTGATCGTTTTGCGCGTAGTCTTCCTCGTGAAGCTGAACAGGATCATGTCTATTACCATCATGCAGCCGGACAAGAGATCATCTTGCGTGACTGGGATGAACCGGTCACGGCGCAGGCGGGCGGATCAACGTTCTATGGCGGCGATCTGGACGGGATAAGCGAAAAACTGCCGTATCTGAAAAAGCTTGGCGTGACGGCGCTGTATCTCAATCCGGTGTTTAAAGCTCCCAGCGTACATAAATACGATACCGAGGATTATCGCCATGTCGATCCGCAGTTTGGCGGTGATGGGGCGTTGCTGCGCTTACGCCACAATACGCAGCAGCTGGGAATGCGGCTGGTGCTGGATGGCGTGTTTAACCACAGTGGCGATTCCCATGCCTGGTTTGACAGGCACAATCGTGGCACGGGGGGAGCTTGTCACAACCCTGAATCGCCCTGGCGCGACTGGTACTCGTTTAGTGATGATGGCACGGCGCTCGACTGGCTTGGCTATGCCAGCTTGCCGAAGCTGGATTATCAGTCGGAAAGTCTGGTGAATGAAATTTATCGCGGGGAAGACAGTATTGTCCGCCATTGGCTGAAAGCGCCGTGGAGTATGGACGGCTGGCGGCTGGATGTGGTGCATATGCTGGGGGAGGCGGGTGGGGCGCGCAATAATATGCAGCACGTTGCTGGGATCACCGAAGCGGCGAAAGAAACCCAGCCGGAAGCGTATATTGTCGGCGAACATTTTGGCGATGCACGGCAATGGTTACAGGCCGATGTGGAAGATGCCGCCATGAACTATCGTGGCTTCACATTCCCGTTGTGGGGATTTCTTGCCAATACCGATATCTCTTACGATCCGCAGCAAATTGATGCCCAAACCTGTATGGCCTGGATGGATAATTACCGCGCAGGGCTTTCTCATCAACAACAATTACGTATGTTTAATCAGCTCGACAGCCACGATACTGCGCGATTTAAAACGCTGCTCGGTCGGGATATTGCGCGCCTGCCGCTGGCGGTGGTCTGGCTGTTCACCTGGCCTGGTGTACCGTGCATTTATTACGGTGATGAAGTAGGACTGGATGGCAAAAACGATCCGTTTTGCCGTAAACCGTTCCCCTGGCAGGTGGAAAAGCAGGATACGGCGTTATTCGCGCTGTACCAGCGAATGATTGCGCTGCGTAAGAAAAGTCAGGCGCTGCGTCGTGGCGGCTGTCAGGTGCTGTATGCGGAAGATAACGTAGTGGTATTTGTCCGCGTGCTGAATCAGCAACGTGTACTGGTGGCAATCAACCGTGGCGAGGCCTGTGAAGTGGTGCTCCCCGCGTCACCGTTTCTTAATGTCGCGCAATGGCAACGCAAAGAAGGCCATGGGCAACTGACAAACGGGATTCTGGCTTTGCCTGCCATTTCGGCTACGGTATGGATGAACTAACGTTTTATAACGCCTTGTGTGACGCCTGCGCCATCATCCGCGGATAAAACTGCCAGAAGCGGGTTTCGAGGGCGTCATAATGAGCGTCTAAATCGTACCAGGAGTCACGCAGGGCATCCAGACGTGGGCGGCGGCTTGCCATGCCGTTTAACACGTTCTGGATGAAATCCATATCGCGATAGCGCACCAGCCACTGCTCTGACCACAAGTAATTGTTCAGATTGATAAAACGTGGCGGTGAGTCCGGCAAAATCGTCATCACTTGCTCGCGGGCATAACAGACAAATTCCTGTAGCGGAAAGTCCGGCGACAGCTGCGACCAGTGGCGGGAAAGAAAGTGATCCCACATGACATCCAGCGTAATAGGCGCAACGCGGCGAGTTTCACTACGAAACCATTCCCGTGCTTCGCGGACTTCCGGCAGATTGTCGGTTAATACGTCGATACGTCGATGCATATGAATGCCAGCCACGACGTCGGGCGGAAAACTTTCTTCAGGATTTCCGCGTACGAAATCAGCCAGTAAATTGCCGGAAAGCGAGCTTTCCGCGAGATGGGCTAAATGCAGGTGAGCTAAAAAATTCATCGATTATATTCTATCCAAAAGGGGGTAAAGGTTGCAGGGAGAGCGCCCCGGCACTAGACTACCCGCCTCTTATTTTAGTCTGAGTCAGTGTCATGCGCGTTACCGATTTCTCCTTTGAATTGCCCGAATCCCTGATTGCCCACTATCCCATGCCTGAACGCAGTAGCTGTCGTTTACTGTCGCTGGACGGGCCGACGGGCGCGCTGACGCACGGTACTTTCACCGATTTACTTGATAAGCTCAACCCCGGCGATCTTCTGGTTTTTAATAATACCCGCGTGATCCCGGCGCGCCTGTTTGGGCGTAAAGCCAGCGGCGGCAAGATTGAAGTGCTGGTTGAACGGATGCTCGACGACAAACGCATTCTTGCGCATATTCGCGCCTCGAAAGCGCCAAAACCTGGCGCAGAACTGCTGCTGGGCGATGACGAAAGTATTAACGCAACAATGACCGCGCGCCACGGCGCACTGTTTGAAGTCGAATTTAATGATGAACGCTCGGTGCTGGATATTCTCAACAGCATCGGCCATATGCCGCTGCCGCCGTATATCGACCGTCCGGACGAAGACGCTGACCGCGAACTTTATCAAACCGTTTATAGCGAAAAACCGGGCGCGGTTGCAGCCCCGACCGCAGGTCTGCATTTTGACGAACCTTTGCTGGAAAAATTACGCGCCAAAGGCGTGGAGATGGCGTTTGTGACGTTGCACGTTGGTGCGGGCACCTTCCAGCCGGTGCGCGTCGACACCATTGAAGATCACATCATGCACTCGGAATACGCTGAAGTGCCGCAGGATGTGGTAGACGCGGTACTGGCGGCGAAAGCGCGCGGTAACCGGGTGATTGCGGTTGGCACCACCTCAGTACGTTCGCTGGAAAGCGCGGCTCAGGCGGCGAAAAACGATCTTATCGAACCGTTCTTTGACGATACCCAAATCTTTATCTATCCGGGCTTCCAGTACAAAGTGGTCGATGCGCTGGTGACAAACTTCCACCTGCCGGAATCGACGCTGATTATGCTGGTTTCGGCCTTTGCCGGTTATCAACACACCATGAATGCCTATAAAGCAGCGGTAGAAGAGAAATATCGCTTTTTTAGTTACGGTGATGCGATGTTTATCACGTACAATCCGCAGGCAATTAATGAGCGCGTCGGGGAGTAATTCCGCGGCGCTGGTTTAAAACGTTGGACTGTTTTTCTGACGTAGTGGAGAAAAAATGAAATTTGAACTGGACACCACCGACGGTCGCGCACGCCGTGGCCGCCTGGTCTTTGATCGTGGCGTAGTGGAAACGCCTTGTTTTATGCCTGTTGGCACCTACGGCACCGTAAAAGGGATGACGCCGGAAGAAGTTGAAGCCACTGGCGCGCAAATTATCCTCGGCAACACCTTCCACCTGTGGCTGCGCCCGGGCCAGGAAATCATGAAACTGCACGGCGATCTGCACGATTTTATGCAGTGGAAGGGGCCGATCCTCACCGACTCCGGCGGTTTCCAGGTCTTCAGCCTTGGCGATATTCGTAAAATCACCGAACAGGGCGTGCACTTCCGTAACCCGATCAACGGCGATCCGATTTTCCTCGATCCTGAAAAATCAATGGAGATTCAGTACGATCTTGGTTCGGATATCGTCATGATCTTTGATGAGTGTACGCCGTATCCTGCTGACTGGGATTACGCAAAACGCTCCATGGAGATGTCTCTGCGTTGGGCGAAGCGTAGCCGTGAGCGTTTTGACAGTCTCGGAAACAAAAATGCGCTGTTTGGTATCATTCAGGGCAGCGTTTACGAAGATTTACGTGATATTTCTGTTAAAGGTCTGGTAGATATCGGTTTTGATGGCTACGCTGTCGGCGGTCTGGCTGTGGGTGAGCCGAAAGCAGATATGCACCGCATTCTGGAGCATGTATGCCCGCAAATTCCGGCAGACAAACCGCGTTACCTGATGGGCGTTGGTAAACCAGAAGACCTGGTTGAAGGCGTACGTCGTGGTATCGATATGTTTGACTGCGTAATGCCAACCCGCAACGCCCGAAATGGTCATTTGTTCGTGACCGATGGCGTGGTGAAAATCCGCAATGCGAAGTATAAGAGCGATACTGGCCCACTCGATCCTGAGTGTGATTGCTACACCTGTCGCAATTATTCACGCGCTTACTTGCATCATCTTGACCGTTGCAACGAAATATTAGGCGCGCGACTCAACACCATTCATAACCTTCGTTACTACCAGCGTTTGATGGCGGGTTTACGCAAGGCTATTGAAGAGGGTAAATTAGAGAGCTTCGTAACTGATTTTTACCAGCGTCAGGGGCGAGAAGTACCACCTTTGAACGTTGATTAATATTAATAATGAGGGAAATTTAATGAGCTTTTTTATTTCTGATGCGGTAGCGGCAACGGGTGCACCGGCGCAAGGTAGCCCGATGTCTTTGATTTTGATGCTGGTGGTATTCGGTCTGATTTTCTATTTCATGATCCTGCGTCCACAGCAGAAGCGCACCAAAGAACACAAAAAGCTGATGGACTCCATTGCCAAAGGTGATGAAGTTCTGACGAACGGTGGCCTGGTTGGTCGCGTAACCAAAGTAGCGGAAAACGGCTACATTGCTATCGCGCTGAATGACACCACTGAAGTAGTTATTAAACGTGACTTCGTAGCTGCCGTCCTGCCGAAAGGCACCATGAAGGCGCTGTAATTAAAATTTTTCCCTAAGGGAATTGCCGTGTTAAACCGTTATCCTTTGTGGAAGTACGTCATGCTGATCGTGGTGATTGTCATCGGTCTGCTGTATGCGCTTCCCAACCTGTTTGGTGAGGATCCGGCTGTTCAGATCACTGGTGCGCGCGGAGTCGCCGCCAGTGAGCAAACGCTGATCCAGGTCCAGAAAACGTTACAAGAAGAAAAAATAACTGCTAAGTCTGTGGCACTGGAAGAGGGCGCTATTCTTGCGCGCTTCGACTCCACTGACACCCAGCTGCGCGCTCGTGAAGCATTAATGGGCGTTATGGGTGACAAATACGTCGTGGCGCTTAACCTTGCCCCGGCAACGCCGCGCTGGCTGGCAGCTATTCACGCTGAGCCGATGAAGCTCGGCCTTGACCTGCGTGGCGGCGTTCACTTCCTGATGGAAGTGGATATGGACACCGCGCTTGGCAAACTCCAGGAACAAAATATCGATAGCCTGCGCAGCGATCTGCGTGAAAAGGGCATCCCGTATACCACCGTTCGTAAAGAAAACAACTACGGCCTGAGCATTACTTTCCGCGATGCTAAAGCTCGTGATGAAGCCATTGCGTATCTGAGCAAGCGCCATCCGGACCTGGTGATTAGTAGCCAGGGCAGCAACCAGCTGCGTGCGGTAATGAGCGATGCTCGTCTGAGTGAAGCGCGTGAATATGCGGTGCAGCAGAACATCAATATCCTGCGTAACCGTGTAAACCAACTTGGCGTGGCGGAGCCGGTGGTTCAGCGTCAGGGTGCTGACCGTATCGTTGTTGAACTGCCAGGTATTCAGGACACTGCGCGTGCGAAAGAGATTCTGGGTGCGACGGCAACGCTGGAATTCCGTCTGGTAAACACCAACGTTGACCAGGCCGCTGCGGCATCCGGTCGCGTACCGGGCGACTCTGAAGTGAAACAGACCCGCGAAGGTCAGCCAGTTGTGCTGTACAAACGCGTAATTCTGACCGGTGACCATATCACCGACTCCACTTCCAGCCAGGACGAATACAACCAACCGCAGGTTAACATCTCGCTCGATAGCGCTGGTGGTAACATCATGTCTAACTTCACTAAGGACAACATCGGCAAACCGATGGCAACCCTGTTTGTGGAGTACAAAGACAGCGGTAAGAAAGATGCAAATGGTCGTGCGGTTCTGGTGAAACAGGAAGAGGTGATTAACATCGCCAACATCCAGTCTCGTCTGGGTAACAGCTTCCGTATCACCGGCATCAACAACCCGAACGAAGCCCGTCAGCTGTCACTGCTGCTGCGTGCCGGTGCGTTGATCGCGCCGATTCAGATTGTTGAAGAACGTACCATTGGCCCAACCCTGGGTATGCAGAACATTGAACAGGGGCTGGAGGCTTGCCTTGCCGGTCTGCTGGTTTCTATTCTGTTCATGATCATCTTCTATAAGAAGTTTGGTCTGATTGCGACCAGTGCTCTGATTGCCAACTTGATCTTAATCGTCGGCATTATGTCGCTGTTGCCAGGCGCAACGCTGAGTATGCCAGGTATCGCGGGTATCGTCTTAACCCTTGCGGTGGCGGTCGATGCGAACGTACTGATCAACGAACGTATTAAAGAAGAGTTGAGCAACGGACGTACTGTTCAACAGGCAATTGATGAAGGTTATCGTGGCGCATTCAGTTCTATCTTCGATGCGAACATCACCACGCTGATTAAAGTCATCATCCTGTACGCAGTGGGTACCGGGGCAATTAAAGGGTTCGCGATTACTACCGGTATCGGTGTGGCGACGTCGATGTTTACCGCGATTGTCGGTACGCGTGCCATCGTAAACCTGCTATATGGCGGCAAGCGCGTCAAGAAGCTGTCAATCTGAGGAGTGCGATGTGGCACAGGAATATACTGTTGAACAACTAAACCACGGCCGTAAAGTCTATGACTTTATGCGCTGGGACTACTGGGCTTTCGGCATCTCTGGTCTGCTGTTAATCGCCGCTATCGTTATTATGGGCGTGCGCGGCTTTAACTGGGGGCTGGATTTCACCGGTGGTACGGTTATCGAAATTACGCTCGAAAAACCGGCTGAAATTGACGTAATGCGTGATGCATTGCAAAAAGCCGGTTTTGAAGAGCCAATGCTGCAAAACTTTGGTAGCAGCCACGACATCATGGTCCGTATGCCGCCTGCTGAAGGCGAAACCGGCGGTCAGGTGCTGGGCAGCCAGGTTCTGAAGGTGATTAACGAATCCACCAATCAGAATGCAGCAGTGAAGCGTATTGAGTTCGTCGGTCCGAGCGTGGGGGCAGACCTTGCGCAAACCGGTGCGATGGCGTTGATGGCAGCGCTGCTGTCTATCCTCGTGTACGTAGGTTTCCGCTTTGAGTGGCGACTGGCGGCAGGGGTGGTTATTGCGCTGGCGCACGACGTTATCATTACGCTGGGTATTTTGTCGTTATTCCATATCGAGATTGACCTGACCATTGTGGCATCGTTGATGTCGGTTATCGGTTACTCGCTTAACGACAGTATCGTGGTATCGGACCGTATTCGTGAAAACTTCCGCAAGATCCGTCGCGGTACGCCTTACGAAATCTTTAACGTGTCCTTGACCCAGACGCTGCACCGTACCTTGATCACATCCGGTACTACCTTGATGGTTATCCTGATGCTGTACCTCTTCGGTGGTCCGGTACTGGAAGGCTTCTCGCTGACCATGCTTATCGGTGTTTCCATCGGTACTGCATCTTCCATCTATGTGGCATCTGCGTTGGCTCTGAAACTGGGTATGAAGCGCGAACACATGTTGCAGCAGAAAGTGGAAAAAGAAGGGGCGGATCAGCCGTCAATTCTGCCTTAATCAAGTTCCCGTTGATGTTGAAAATCCCGGTCAGAAGATCGGGATTTTTTTTGATGTATGGAGATTGCGAAAATCCCCGCATCTTGGGAAACTGCGCGTAACCCTACATTTCATCCAGGTAACTTTTCATGGCTATCATCCCAAAAAACTATGCGCGGTTAGAAAGCGGCTATCGCGAAAAAGCATTAAAAATCTATCCGTGGGTCTGCGGTCGCTGTTCCCGCGAGTTTGTCTATTCCAACCTGCGTGAACTTACTGTTCACCACATTGATCACGACCATACCAATAACCCGGAAGATGGCAGTAACTGGGAATTGCTTTGTCTCTATTGCCACGATCATGAGCATTCGAAATATACCGAAGCGGATCAGTATGGTACGACCGTTATCGCAGGGGAAGATGCGCAGAAAGATGTCGGTGAAGCGAAGTACAACCCATTCGCTGACCTGAAAGCGATGATGAACAAGAAGAAGTGATTAAAACGTAAAATTGCCTGATGCGCTACGCTTATCAGGACTACGTTATTTCAGCAATATATTGAATTTACGTGCTTTTGTGGGTCGGACAAAGCGTTTACGCCGCATCCGGCATGAACAAAGCGCACGTTGTTAACAATCTGAAATGCCGGGAATAAATCCCGGCATTTTCATAATCAGAAGTTGTAACCTACAACCAGGTAACCACCCCAGCCGGTAGAGCGAACGTTGAAGTTGCCGTTGCCGAAGTTCAGTTCTGCATCGTCGTTCCACTGACCACCGTCGTGCCAGTAACGAGCTACGACAGAGTAGTGCCAGTGATCGTAGTTCAGAGCCAGAATATGGCTGGAAGCGATAGAGTTATTAGTACGGGTCTTAATACCGTTGATTGCGTTACCGCTGTCATCCCCTAAATCGGAACCCCAGTCGAAGTTGGTGAAGCCGATGTAGCTCAGCTGACCGCCCCACAGATCGGTAATCGGCACAAAGTATTTAATTTTGAAACGGTAACCGTCCCACTCGTTTTCGTTCGCTGCGCCATAGTTCTGCCACTGGTATTTCGCATAGACGTTCATGGACAGGCTCATCGGCAGACCAGTATCGATGTCGGTACCCAGACCCATATACCAGGTGCTCTGGCGACCATCTTTATTACGACCCATGTCGTAAATGTAGTTGTTCGCGAAGTACCACTCTTTGAACGGACCGAAGCTAAGGTCAGTATTGGTCAGCTTGTCGATGGAGAAACGTGGTTCGATTTCCATAAACAGCGGAGAGCCGTGGTTCCAGATACCTTTGGCATCGGAGTTACCGCCGAAGAATACCGGCGCATCCGCATAACCATAGAAGTCGAACCAGTCTTTTTTAGCGAATGCTTCGTACTCAAGGTAGGTATCGTTGCGGATCTGCGGTCCAAAACGGGTGTGATAGCTTCCGACAACGTTAACGCTCTGGTGCCACCAGTCGGAAAGATACTGCGGTTTGTCGTTTTCAGCTGCGTTGACAGTAAAAGACGAAGAGAGCGCCAGTACCGCACCGGCTGCCAGTAATGTTTTTTTCATATGTATGCCACTGTTTGAAAATCCCTTGCGGGAGTGAAAAAGGCGCAAATTGCGTTTCTAAATATTTCGTATACAGAGGAGCCTATTATAAAAATCATTGCTCACAAAAATATGTTTCGTTTCACAGTTCTATCATTTACGTAATCGATTGCGTTCACGTTTACACACATTCGGGCGGGGATTGTACTGACTTTCGCCCTTGTTGCAAACTTTTACTATCAATCCAGGTGATGTAAGCAGAGTAACAAAATGACGGGGAAATATGTTGCGGGACGCACAAAATCGTCCCGAAATACGTTTACTGCATAACAGGTTGAATGTCGTGGATACGTACAAAGCCTAACTGATCCACAGAAATCCCCTTTAATTGTAACGGAATATCAACATCGCTGGGGGCGAGGACGCTGGCAGGGGCATTAATCAATTGATTCTGCACATTGATTTCCTGAAAGTTGTCTATTGTTCCCTGAATTTGCCCATATTCAACAGTTCCGCTGAATGCGGGCAAGGGATCATTCGACTCGCCCTGAATACGTAGCGTCAGGGTGGTGCCATCTGCATCAGGCGTAATATTCACCAGCGACATACGTAAAGTACCGATCTGGCTTTCCAGTCTTGCCGGTGTTTTCGCTCCAGGCAGAAGGTAAACCCCACTGCTGGATTTTGCATTCAGCCTGTTTTGCTGAGTGATTTTGACCGTTTCTTTATTGAGTTGCGTCATCTCCTGGTTCAGCGTGCTGACGCTGTGTTTCATCTGTCGCACTTCGCTCTGCTGCACACAGGCGCTAAGGCTGAACAGGCTTCCCAGCAGGAGCAGTCGAAAAACGTTAGTATTCATAGGTCGTCCCTTTCTCGTCGCAATTAGCCTAATGGTAGAGGGTAAAAGCAGCGAAAGCATCGATCCTTTATCTCAAAAGCGTTGCGCCTTTGTTGTATCGTCAGTTCAGGGTAAAATAGATTTCTGTTAACCACCTGGTCAGGACGCCGTATGCATTGCCCATTCTGTTTCGCCGTGGACACTAAGGTAATTGACTCTCGTCTCGTGGGCGAGGGTTCATCCGTACGCCGCCGTCGGCAGTGTCTGGTGTGTAATGAACGTTTCACCACCTTTGAAGTGGCGGAGCTGGTTATGCCGCGTGTTGTAAAAAGCAACGACGTGCGTGAACCGTTTAATGAAGAGAAATTGCGTAGCGGAATGCTGCGGGCGCTGGAAAAACGTCCGGTGAGTTCCGATGACGTCGAAATGGCAATCAATCATATTAAATCGCAGCTGCGCGCCACCGGTGAGCGCGAAGTACCGAGCAAGATGATTGGCAATCTGGTGATGGAGCAATTGAAAAAGCTCGATAAAGTCGCCTATATCCGTTTTGCCTCTGTCTACCGCAGTTTCGAAGATATCAAAGAATTTGGCGAAGAGATCGCGCGCCTGGAGGACTAAGCCGTGCAGGACGAGTATTACATGGCGCGGGCGCTAAAGCTGGCGCAACGAGGACGTTTTACCACGCATCCCAACCCGAATGTCGGGTGCGTCATTGTCAAAGATGGCGAAATTGTCGGTGAAGGTTACCACCAACGTGCGGGTGAACCACATGCCGAAGTACACGCGTTGCGTATGGCGGGTGAAAAAGCCAAAGGTGCGACCGCCTATGTCACACTCGAACCCTGTAGCCATCATGGTCGTACGCCACCGTGCTGTGACGCACTCATCGCCGCTGGCGTAGCGCGCGTGGTTGCCTCGATGCAAGATCCTAACCCGCAGGTCGCTGGGCGTGGACTTTACCGTCTGCAACAGGCTGGCATTGACGTCAGCCACGGGCTGATGATGAGTGAAGCCGAGCAATTGAATAAAGGCTTTCTCAAGCGGATGCGCACCGGCTTTCCTTATATTCAGTTAAAACTTGGCGCATCGCTTGATGGCCGCACGGCGATGGCGAGCGGCGAAAGCCAGTGGATCACTTCGCCTCAGGCGCGGCGCGACGTACAACGACAGCGCGCACAAAGTCATGCCATTTTAACCAGCAGCGCCACGGTGCTGGCGGATGATCCAGCCTTAACAGTGCGTTGGTCTGAACTGGATGAACAAACTCAGGCGCTCTACCCGCAACAAAATCTCCGCCAGCCAGTACGTATTGTGATTGATAGCCAAAATCGCGTGACGCCGGAACATCGCATTGTGCAGCAGCCCGGCGAAACCTGGTTCGCGCGTACGCAGGAAGATTCTAGTGAGTGGCCGGAAACGGTGCGTACCTTGCTGATTCCAGAGCATAAAGGTCATCTGGATCTGGTTGTACTGATGATGCAACTGGGTAAACAGCAAATTAACAGCATCTGGGTGGAAGCGGGGCCAACGCTCGCTGGCGCATTGCTGCAGGCGGGTTTAGTCGATGAGCTGATTGTCTATATCGCACCTAAACTATTAGGCAGCGACGCCCGCGGATTATGCACGCTGCCAGGGCTTGAGAAATTAGCCGACGCCCCCCAATTTAAATTCAAAGAGATACGTCATGTAGGCCCGGATGTTTGCCTGCATTTAGTGGGTGCATGATCTCCCGGCTCGAAAGGGAAGCAGCGCACGAAATATTATGCTAAAATCCGCCCCCCTGCGGGGCCATACTCGAACCCGAAGGAAGAAAATGAACATTATTGAAGCTAACGTTGCTACCCCGGACGCTCGCGTCGCCATCACCATCGCGCGTTTCAACAACTTTATCAATGACAGCCTGCTGGAAGGTGCAATTGACGCACTGAAACGTATCGGTCAGGTAAAAGATGAAAACATTACCGTTGTTTGGGTGCCTGGTGCCTATGAGCTGCCGCTGGCGGCGGGTGCACTGGCTAAAACCGGTAAATACGACGCGGTGATTGCGCTGGGTACGGTTATTCGTGGTGGCACTGCCCACTTTGAATATGTCGCTGGTGGTGCAAGCAACGGCCTGGCGCATGTTGCCCAGGACAGCGAAATTCCGGTTGCTTTTGGGGTTCTGACCACTGAAAGCATTGAACAAGCGATCGAACGTGCTGGCACCAAAGCTGGCAACAAAGGTGCAGAAGCTGCACTGACCGCGCTTGAAATGATTAATGTATTGAAAGCCATCAAGGCCTGAAATTAGTAAGGGGAAATCCGTGAAACCTGCTGCTCGTCGCCGCGCTCGTGAGTGTGCCGTCCAGGCGCTCTACTCCTGGCAGTTGTCCCAGAACGACATCGCTGATGTTGAATACCAGTTCCTGGCTGAACAGGATGTAAAAGACGTTGACGTCCTGTACTTCCGTGAGCTGCTGGCCGGGGTGGCGACTAACACCGCATACCTCGACGGACTGATGAAGCCATACCTGTCCCGCCTGCTGGAAGAACTGGGACAGGTAGAAAAAGCAGTACTGCGCATTGCGCTGTACGAGCTGTCTAAACGTAGCGATGTGCCATACAAAGTGGCCATTAACGAAGCGATCGAACTGGCGAAATCGTTCGGCGCAGAAGACAGCCATAAGTTCGTCAACGGCGTACTCGATAAAGCAGCACCTGTGATTCGCCCTAACAAAAAGTGATATCCAGGCCGGTAGATTCACGGAAGACCGTTCCGCGATCGCCGGCCTTTTCTTTTTTACCTGCTGAGGCATAACGTATGGCATGTGGCGAGTTCTCCCTGATTGCCCGTTATTTTGACCGTGTAAGAAGTTCTCGTCTTGATGTCGAACTGGGCATCGGCGACGATTGCGCTCTTCTCAATATCCCCGAGAAACAGACCCTGGCGATCAGCACTGATACGCTGGTGGCGGGCAACCACTTCCTCCATGATATCGATCCTGCTGATCTGGCGTATAAAGCACTGGCGGTGAACCTAAGCGATCTGGCAGCGATGGGGGCCGATCCGGCCTGGCTGACGCTGGCATTAACCTTACCGGACGTAGACGAAGCGTGGCTTGAGTCCTTCAGCGACAGTTTGTTTGATCTTCTCAATTATTACGATATGCAACTCATTGGCGGCGATACCACGCGTGGGCCATTATCAATGACGTTGGGTATCCACGGCTTTGTTCCGATGGGACGAGCCTTAACGCGCTCTGGAGCGAAACCGGGTGACTGGATCTATGTGACCGGTACACCGGGCGATAGCGCCGCCGGGCTGGCGATTTTGCAAAACCGTTTGCAGGTTGCCGATGCTAAAGATGCGGACTACTTGATCAAACGTCATCTCCGTCCATCGCCGCGTATTTTACAGGGACAGGCACTGCGCGATCTGGCAAATTCAGCTATCGATCTCTCTGACGGTCTGATTTCCGATCTCGGGCATATCGTGAAAGCCAGCGACTGCGGCGCACGTATTGACCTGGCATTGCTGCCGTTTTCTGATGCGCTTTCTCGCCATGTTGAACCGGAACAGGCGCTGCGCTGGGCGCTCTCTGGCGGTGAAGATTACGAGTTGTGTTTCACTGTGCCGGAACTGAACCGTGGCGCGCTGGATGTGGCTCTCGGACACCTGGGCGTACCGTTTACCTGTATCGGGCAAATGACCGCCGATATCGAAGGGCTTTGTTTTATTCGTGACGGCGAACCTGTCACGTTTGACTGGAAAGGATATGACCATTTTGCCACGCCATAAAGATGTCGCGAAAAGTCGCCTGAAGATGAGTAATCCGTGGCATCTGCTTGCTGTCGGATTCGGAAGTGGATTAAGCCCAATCGTTCCTGGCACGATGGGATCGCTGGCAGCGATTCCGTTCTGGTATCTGATGACCTTTTTACCCTGGCAGCTCTACTCGCTGGTGGTGATGTTGGGGATCTGTATCGGCGTCTATCTTTGTCATCAAACGGCGAAAGATATGGGCGTGCACGATCACGGCAGCATTGTCTGGGACGAATTTATTGGTATGTGGATCACGCTCATGGCGCTGCCGACCAATGACTGGCAGTGGGTTGCCGCCGGGTTTGTGATTTTCCGTATTCTGGATATGTGGAAGCCGTGGCCGATCCGCTGGTTTGATCGCAATGTACATGGCGGCATGGGGATCATGATCGATGATATTGTCGCCGGGGTGATCTCCGCAGGTATCCTGTACTTTATCGGTCATCACTGGCCGCTGGGTATTCTGTCGTAGTTGTGCACCAGTGCCTGATGTGACGCTTGTTGCGTCTCATCAGGCCTGGACTCTTATTTAAATCCTACGACCGCATGCGGTTTATACGGCGTTTCCAGTTCGGCAATCTGTTCTGGCTTCAAAGTGATATCCACCGCGTTCAGCAGCTCATCAAGCTGTTCTTCCCGCGATGTACCGATAATCGGTGCGGCAATGCCCGGTTTACTCAACAACCAGGCCAGCGCAACTTGTGCTCGTGTTGCACCGAGTTCTTCACTGACGCCCGTTAACCGCTCTGCGATCTGCGCGTCATTTTCATCGCTTTCTTTATAGAGATTTCTCCCCACCTCATCAGACACCAGTCGTGCGGTAGTTTCTCCCCACGGACGCGTCAGTCGCCCCCGCGCCAGCGGGCTCCACGGAATCACCGCCACGCCCTCCTGATAACACAGAGGCAGCATCTCACGCTCTTCTTCGCGATAAATCAGATTGTAGTGATCCTGCATACTGATAAACTGCGCCCAGCCGTGCTGTTTTTGTAGCTTCAGGGCCTGAGCAAACTGCGAAGCGTGCATGGATGACGCGCCGATATAACGCGCTTTCCCGGCTTTTACCACGTCGTTCAGGGCTTCCAGCGTCTCTTCGATCGGCGTGTTGTAATCCCAGCGATGAATTTGCAGGATATCGACATAATCCATGCCGAGACGGCGCAGGCTGTCGTCGATAGAGCGCAAAATTTGTGCACGGGATAATCCTTCCGGTAAATCACCAACGCGATGGAACACTTTCGTCGCAACGACCACGTCTTCACGACGGGCGAAATCCCGCAGTGCGCGACCAACGATCTCTTCGCTGCTGCCATCGGAATAGCTATTGGCGGTATCAAAGAAATTTATGCCGCCTTCCAGTGCACGTTTAATTATGGGACGGCTGCTTTCTTCCGGCAGTGTCCATGCGTGATTACCGCGATCTGGCTCGCCAAAGGTCATACAGCCGAGGCAAAGTCGGGAAACGCGAAGGTCGGTTTTTCCTAAGGGGTTGTATTGCATGCTGCCACTCCCGCTATACTCGTCATACTTCAAGTTGCATGTGCTGCGGCTGCATTCGTTCACCCCAGTCACTTACTTATGTAAGCTCCTGGGGCTTCACTCGTTTGCCGCCTTCCTGCAACTCGAATTATTTAGAGTCTATGAATAATTTCTTAAGCATAGCAGGAGTGGAGTAGGGATTATGCCAGCCAGGCCTTGATTTTGGCTTCCATACCGGCGGCATCGAGGCCGAGTTCGGCGCGCATTTCTTCCTGAGTTCCTTGTGGAATAAAGAAGTCAGGCAGGCCAATGTTCAGCACGGGTACTGGTTTACGATGGGCCATTAGCACTTCGTTCACGCCGCTGCCTGCGCCGCCCATAATGGCGTTTTCTTCTACGGTGACCAGCGCTTCATGGCTGGCGGCCATTTCCAGAATTAACGCTTCATCAAGCGGTTTCACAAAACGCATATCGACCAGCGTAGCGTTCAGCGATTCAGCGACTTTCGCCGCGTCTGGCATCAGCGTACCAAAGTTAAGGATCGCCAGTTTCTCGCCACGACGCTTCACAATGCCTTTGCCAATTGGCAGTTTTTCCAGCGGCGTCAGTTCCACGCCAACCGCGTTACCGCGCGGGTAGCGCACCGCGGACGGGCCGTCGTTATAGTGATAGCCGGTATAGAGCATCTGGCGACATTCGTTTTCATCGCTCGGGGTCATAATGACCATTTCCGGTATACAGCGCAGGTAAGAGAGGTCAAAAGCGCCCTGATGGGTTTGACCGTCAGCACCAACAATGCCCGCGCGGTCGATGGCGAACAGGACCGGGAGCTTTTGAATCGCCACGTCATGCAGCACCTGATCATAGGCGCGTTGCAGGAAAGTGGAGTAAATCGCGACAATGGGTTTGTACCCACCAATCGCCAGACCGGCGGCAAAGGTCACCGCGTGTTGCTCGGCGATTGCCACGTCGAAGTAACGATCCGGGAATTTACGTGAAAACTCGACCATGCCGGAACCTTCACGCATCGCCGGAGTAATCGCCATCAGCTTGTTGTCTTTCGCTGCCGTTTCGCACAACCAGTCGCCAAAGATTTTTGAATAGCTCGGCAAACCGCCGCTACTTTTCGGCAAACAACCGCTGGAGGGATCAAATTTAGGCACGGCGTGGAAAGTGATGGGGTCTTTTTCTGCCGGTTCATAACCACGACCTTTTTTGGTCATGATATGCAGGAACTGCGGGCCTTTCAGGTCGCGCATGTTCTTCAGCGTGGTGATAAGCCCCAGCACATCGTGACCGTCAACCGGGCCGATGTAGTTAAAGCCCAGCTCTTCAAACAACGTGCCAGGCACTACCATGCCTTTAATATGTTCTTCGGTACGTTTGAGCAGCTCTTTAATTGGCGGAACGCCAGAGAAAACTTTTTTCCCGCCTTCGCGCAGCGAAGAGTAAAGCTTACCGGAAAGCAGCTGTGCCAGATGGTTATTGAGCGCGCCGACATTTTCGGAAATCGACATTTCATTGTCGTTGAGGACCACCAGCATATCAGGACGGATATCGCCCGCGTGATTCATCGCTTCAAACGCCATGCCAGCGGTAATCGCGCCATCGCCAATGACACAGACGGTGCGGCGATTTTTGCCTTCTTTCTCGGCAGCAACCGCAATACCAATTCCGGCACTGATGGAGGTTGATGAATGCCCGACGCTTAATACGTCATATTCGCTTTCGCCGCGCCACGGGAACGGGTGCAGGCCGCCTTTCTGACGGATGGTGCCGATTTTGTCGCGGCGTCCGGTCAAAATTTTATGCGGATAAGCCTGATGCCCCACATCCCAAATCAATTGGTCAAACGGGGTGTTGTAGACATAGTGCAGCGCCACGGTCAGTTCGACCGTGCCCAGCCCGGAGGCGAAGTGCCCGCTGGAACGGCTCACGCTGTCGAGTAAATAGCGGCGCAGTTCGTCGCAGAGTTTCGGTAAACTCTCTTTCGGCAACAGTCGTAACTCCTGGGTGGAGTCGACCAGTGCCAGGGTCGGGTATTTGGCAATATCAAAACTCATCAGGGGCCTATTAATACTTATTGTTTATTTATTACGCTGGATGATGTAGTCCGCTAGCGCTTCCAGTGCCGAGGTATCGAGTGATTGTTCAGCCAGTTGTTTCAGCGACTGGCGGGCATCGTCGATCAGATCCCGGGCTTTCTTCCGGGCTTGCTCAAGACCCAGAAGTGCAGGGTAGGTACTTTTACCAAGTTGCTGGTCGGCACCCTGGCGTTTTCCCAACGTTGCAGTATCTCCTACCACATCCAGGATGTCATCCTGAACCTGGAAGGCAAGGCCGATGCTCTCTGCGTACTTGTCGAGTACTGGCAGAGCACGACGCCCTTTATCTCCGGCGCTTAATGCACCAAGGCGAACGGCGGCGCGAATCAATGCGCCGGTTTTATGACGATGAATACGCTCAAGCGCGTCCAGAGGTACGTGTTTGCCTTCCGCGTCTAAATCTAATGCCTGACCACCGCACATTCCGGCAATACCGCTGGCGCTCGCCAGTTCAGAAATCATCGAAATTCTGTCGCGATCCGACACTTCCGGCATATTGGCATCGCTTAGAATCGAGAACGCCAGCGTTTGTAAAGCGTCGCCAGCGAGAATCGCGTTTGCTTCGCCAAACTTCACATGGCAGGTCGGCAAACCGCGACGCAGATCGTCATCATCCATCGCCGGTAAATCATCATGAATTAATGAGTAAGCGTGGATACACTCTACGGCGGCAGCGGGTGCGTCCAGCGTGTTTGTGCTAACGCCAAACATATGACCGGTGGCATAAACCAGGAAGGGTCGCAGACGCTTACCACCTAATAATGCGCCATACTGCATGGTTTCGACCACGGGAGTGTTCTGAAAGGGCAGTGGGGCGATAAAACGGCTCAGCGCCTGGTTGGCCTGCTTAACGCAGGCTTCGAGTTGCTGCGGAAAGTCCATTACTCATTGTCCGGTGTAAAAGGGGTTAGAGAGGCGTCTTCATTGTCAGACAGCAGAATTTGTACGCGCTGTTCGGCTTGTTGTAATTTGGCCTGCCCCTGACGTGCCAGCTGCACGCCGCGTTCGAACTCGTTCAGCGCCTCTTCCAGCGGCAGGTCGCCACTTTCCAGACGGGTTACAATCTGTTCCAGCTCGCTCAGCGCCTTTTCAAAGCTGGCGGGAGCCTCATTTTTCTTCGGCATAATGAATGTCTGACTCTCAATATTTTTCGCCCCGTCATGGTAACGGACTCAGGGCAAATAGCAAATAACGCGCAATGGTAAGGTGATGTGCGCAGCAAAGCGATGTTAGTGGTATACTTCCGCGCCTGGATGCAGCCGCAGGTGTGGGCTGCTGTATTTTTCCCTATACAAGTCGCTTAAGGCTTGCCAACGAACCATTGCCGCCATGAAGTTTATCATTAAATTGTTCCCGGAAATCACCATCAAAAGCCAATCTGTGCGCTTGCGCTTTATAAAAATCCTTACCGGGAACATTCGTAACGTTTTAAAGCACTATGATGAGACGCTCGCTGTCGTCCGCCACTGGGATAACATCGAAGTTCGCGCAAAAGATGAAAACCAGCGTCTGGCTATTCGCGACGCCCTGACCCGTATTCCGGGTATCCACCATATTCTCGAAGTCGAAGACGTGCCGTTTACCGACATGCACGATATTTTTGAGAAAGCGTTGGTTCAGTATCGCGATCAGCTGGAAGGCAAAACCTTCTGCGTACGCGTGAAGCGCCGTGGCAAACATGATTTTAGCTCGATTGATGTGGAACGTTACGTCGGCGGCGGTTTAAATCAGCATATTGAGTCCGCGCGCGTGAAGCTGACCAATCCGGAAGTGACTGTCCATCTGGAAGTGGAAGACGATCGTCTCCTGCTGATTAAAGGCCGCTACGAAGGTATTGGCGGTTTCCCGATCGGCACCCAGGAAGATGTGCTGTCGCTCATTTCCGGTGGTTTCGACTCCGGTGTTTCCAGTTATATGTTGATGCGTCGCGGCTGCCGCGTGCATTACTGTTTCTTTAACCTTGGCGGCGCGGCGCATGAAATTGGCGTGCGTCAGGTGGCGCATTATCTGTGGAACCGTTTTGGCAGCTCCCACCGCGTGCGTTTTGTCGCTATTAATTTCGAACCGGTCGTCGGGGAAATTCTCGAGAAAATCGACGACGGTCAGATGGGCGTTATCCTCAAACGTATGATGGTGCGTGCCGCGTCTAAAGTGGCTGAACGTTACGGCGTACAGGCGCTGGTCACCGGCGAAGCGCTCGGCCAGGTGTCCAGTCAGACGCTGACCAACCTGCGCCTGATTGATAACGTCTCCGATACGCTGATCCTGCGTCCGCTGATTTCTTACGACAAAGAGCACATCATCAACCTGGCTCGCCAGATTGGCACCGAAGACTTTGCTCGCACGATGCCGGAATATTGCGGTGTTATCTCCAAAAGCCCGACGGTGAAAGCGGTTAAGTCGAAGATTGAAGCGGAAGAAGAGAAATTCGACTTCAGCATTCTCGATAAAGTGGTTGAAGAAGCGAATAACGTTGATATCCGCGAAATCGCCCAGCAGACCGAGCAGGAAGTGGTGGAAGTGGAAACCGTCAATGGCTTCGGCCCGAACGACGTGATCCTCGATATCCGTTCTATCGATGAACAGGAAGATAAGCCACTGAAAGTCGAAGGGATTGATGTAGTTTCTCTGCCGTTCTATAAACTGAGCACCAAGTTTGGCGATCTCGACCAGAACAGAACCTGGCTACTGTGGTGTGAGCGCGGGGTGATGAGCCGTCTGCAGGCGCTCTATCTGCGCGAGCAGGGCTTTAACAATGTGAAGGTATATCGCCCGTAATTTGTGGTTGTAACGTCGCATCTGGTCAGATGCGACGCTTACCGCATCCGACACTACTCGTAATAATTATAAATCCCTGCCGCCATCACCAGTTGTGATGCCACTTCATGGGCTTTCTCGCGCCCAACCAGCAGGTCGATAATTTTCAGACCAAAGTCGATAGCTGTCCCCGGCCCCTGGCTGGTCAGCAATTTTACCCGTGCATCCCAGACGACGCGCTTGTCCTGCCATTGTTCAGCGGGAATTTTGTCTTTCAGCGTCGGGAAGCCGGTCATATTACCAATCGGGAAGATATCGTGCGGCACCAGCACGGTGGCTGGCGCGGCGCAAATAGCCGCGACGATACGCCCGGAACGGTGGAACTGTTTAACGGTTTCAACCAGCAGGGTACTATCGCGAAAACACTCTGCGCCTTTAATGCCACCAGGCAGTACGATCACGTCATATTCGCCATCAGCCACCTCGACCAGCGGCGCATCCGCCAGCAGCTTCACGCCGCGCGAGCAGGTAATGGCCAGGTTGCCATCGCTGGCGACGCTGGCAGTGGTGACTTTGATACCGCCGCGAACCAGCAGATCGATAGTGGTGACGGCTTCAGTCTCTTCACTACCAGGGGCGAGGCAAACCAGTGCCGATGCGCTCATATTCACTCTCCTTTCTTTTTACCATTTCAAACAGGCGGGTGTTTTCCGGTACGGCAATCCCATGCGCGCGGGCGCGGCGTAAGAGAAAACCATTGATATAGTCGATTTCGGTGTGGCGCAGCGCGCGGATATCCTGCAACATCGACGAGATATTTTCCGCTGTGGCATCAATCACCTGCATCACGTAATCACGCAAATCTTCTGCTGAAGTATGATGCCCTTCGCGCTCGATCACTGCCGCGACTTCTTCGCATATCTGCATAATTTCTTGCGGATGATGACGTAATTCACCATTCGGGCAATTCCAGATGGCGGTCAGTGGATTAATCACACAGTTGACGGCCAGCTTGCGCCACAGCTCGGCGCGAATATTGTTATGCCAGGCAACGTCAGGCAACACGGTTTGCAAAATATCCGCCAGATAACTGTAATCGCCATCCTGTTGCCGTGCCGGACCGATATGCGTGATTCCGTTTGCCACATGAATAATGACATTGCCGTCGCGGCGGGCGGCATGGGTGGTGGTGCCCATCAGTAATGGCTGCTGAATGTTTTGCAATTCTTCGATGGTGCCCATGCCGTTGTGAATTAACAGTATTGGCGTAGCTACAGGCAGTGTGGATGCGAGGCTTTTGACGGCATCGGAAACCTGCCATGCTTTCAGCGTCACCAGGAGCAGATCGCTGGTGGCGAGAAAATCGGGATCGTTGGCGGTCAGCGATTCGTTAAATATCGCACCATCTGTCTCAACCAGATTCACACTACAATAAGGTTGCGGTACGCGCAGCCAGCCCTGAACTTCATGACCCTGTTTACAAAGTGCTGTAAGCCATAATTGCCCTAAGGCACCGCATCCCAATACGGTAATTTTCATTGTTCCTCCTCACCCGCAACCACTCCGGGTGTTCAATAAGGCTATCCCTTAATTGTGCATGCTGTTGCGACTATGCACAATTAAGGGATACGTCCTGGTGCAGGACTGTTGGTTATTTAACTTTGCAGGTATTATGCTTCGCATCAAAAATGAAGGGAGAGGAAAAGATGCCATCTTTCGATATTGTCTCTGAAGTTGATCTTCAGGAAGCACGTAACGCGGTCGATAACGCGAGTCGCGAAGTGGAGTCCCGTTTTGACTTCCGTAACGTTGAAGCCTCATTTGAGCTGAACGACGCCAGCAAAACCATCAAAGTGTTGAGCGAGTCCGACTTCCAGGTCAATCAGTTGCTGGATATTCTGCGTGCCAAGCTGCTGAAGCGCGGCATTGAAGGCAGTTCACTGGATGTACCGGAAAATATCGTTCATAGCGGTAAAACCTGGTTTGTGGAAGCGAAACTGAAACAGGGCATTGAGAGCGCGACCCAGAAGAAAATCGTCAAGATGATTAAAGACAGCAAACTGAAAGTGCAGGCGCAAATTCAGGGCGATGAGATCCGTGTGACTGGCAAATCTCGTGATGATTTGCAGGCTGTCATGGCGATGGTACGTGGTGGCGATCTCGGCCAGCCGTTCCAGTTCAAAAACTTCCGCGATTAATCGCGACAATGTGCGTTTTGTTCATGTCAGATGCGGCATGAACGCCTGATTCGGCCTACAACGGTTTGTAACTCAAGAACTTTGTAGGCCTGGTAAGCGTAGCGCAGCAGGCAATTCGCCGCGTTTTTTATGCCTGACGAATTGCCTGTTCAACCTCAAAGCGATTTGTCACTTTGCTGTCGATTTTCACATAAGCTGAATGCTCTTCTTCTGCAATCAACACTTCTTTGACGCCTTCAGTTTCCAGCAAACGCACTTTTAACGCTTCGTTTGCGGCAATGTCCGCCGGGATTTCAATGCGCAAACTGCTGACATACGGCGGTTCTTTCATGGTACTGGCGACTGCCAGCCACACTGCGGCCAGCATTGCGCCAGCGAGAAATACCCCCTGACCGTCAAACATGCCGTCAATCCAGCCGCCCAGCGAACCGCCAATCGCCACGCCAAGAAACTGGCTGGTGGAGTAGACACCCATCGCCGTACCTTTGTAACCTGCTGGCGACTCTTTACTGATAAGTGAGGGCAGAAGGGCTTCCATCAAATTAAACGCCACAAAGAAAAGCTGCACGCCGACCACCAGTTGCCAGAACTGCGTTTGTGCGTTCCACAACACAATTTCCGCAACCACGATCAACCCGACGCAGAAGACAAAGACTTGCTTCATTTTGCGCTTAACTTCAGCGTAGATAATGAAAGGCACGACCGAGCCAAAGGCGATTAACATCGTCGCCAGATAGACCTTCCAGTGTTCAGCCGCCGGGAACCCCGCATCAGCTAGCTGTCCGGGCAGGGCAACAAACGTAGACATCAGAAGCATGTGCAGACACATAATGCCAAAGTTGAGTTTTAGCAGCCGCGGTTCCGCCAGCACTTTACTGAAACTGCCTTTCACCATTCCGGACTCACGATTAAGTACGTGAGTGCTACTGTTGGGCACAACCCAAATGGTCAACGCAATGCCGGTTGTTGCCAGAATAGCGATCATCCAGAACAGCGCGTGCAGCCCAAGTTTGTGAGTGATGATCGGGCCAAGCACCATCGCAATGGCAAAGGTAATGCCAAAGCTCACGCCGATAAACGCCATCGCTTTGGTGCGGTTTTGTTCGCGCGTGAGATCGGAAAGCAGCGCCATAACGGCGGCGGCAATTGCTCCAGAGCCTTGTAGCGCCCGGCCCAGAATAATTCCCCAGATGGAGTCGGAAAGCGCAGCGATAACGCTACCGGCGGCAAACACCGCCAGCCCACCGACAATTAATGGTTTGCGACCAATGCGGTCGGAAAGCAGGCCAAACGGAATCTGAAAAACGGCCTGAGTCAGACCATAAATACCAATGGCAATACCGATTAATGCTTCGCTGGCACCTTGCAGAGCCATGCCGTACGTGGTCAGAACCGGCAGAACCATAAACATGCCCAGCATGCGCAACGAGAATACGGTCCCTAAACCCCAGGTCGCGCGCCTCTCACCTGGCGTCATTTTATAATCGTTCATTACCACCCCTTAAAAAAATGCCCACATAGTGTAGTGCGGAGCGCATGTTGGGTAAACAGAGTGTTAATGAGAAAATATTACAGAGGAGAGTAATTTGTGTGTCAGGTATGTTTTTTTGCATTCATAAAATGAATGCTCTATATGTTGAAAAAATGAATTTTAAAACTAAATAGTTTTACATCAAAAAAGTAATAATATCATTTCTTGATTGCCATGTGCATTTTTTATCTTACGAATATGCTAGTTTTATCTCACTAAATAAACGATTTGGTGACATGGATGATAATGTTTCAGGCTAAATGTGTGCTTATTACTTGGACCTTTATGGCACTGTATTTATTCATTAAATGGATATTTGGTGGTTAATTATTATGGAAATATATGACAGTGAGGACATAAAGGTATACATGTTAACTAAAAGAATATTATTTTCTGTAATGCTGATAGTTTCACCAAGCGTGGTGGCCAGCGAGAAAGCGCATGAATTGTATGACAGCATATACGGTGGTAAACCTGCTCCCGATGTTATAAATACACTGCATAAAATGGCTGAATCGGGAGATATCGACGCGCAGAGCCTGTTAGGCTGGGAATATTATCAGCCTCGTTATGATACCAAACCTGATGTTCAGGAAGCGATTAAATGGTTCGAGTTAGCGGCTAAACAAGGTGACAGAGAAGCTCCGTTAGCGCTGGGGGGTATCTACTACGACGGTGAGCAGGTGCGGGTGGATTATGCCAAAGCGTATGCACTATTTAATCAGGCCGCGCAGCACGGTGTGAATTTAGCATGGTCCAGGTTGGGCATTATGTACGCCAATGGTCAGTATGTTGAGGTAGATTGTAAGAAAGCGAAGGAATATCTTGATAAAGGTGTCCACATTTATGGTGGCCCAGAAGACTTTCTGGCTACTTGTCGAAAAGACATGATTGACAGAAAAACGGTTGACGATACGTTACCCGTGATTACGGTTACCCGTTCTGGGATGCGAGATAATTTTTTAGATAAAGGTTTTTCCTGCATGGATAGCCTCTTCGCCACCACCAATAAATTAGGCGAAGTGGCCAATCTTCGCGTGACATTCAGCATTCGTCGCCCATCCGGTAAGGAGATTAACCAAACGGTTGGCTTCGCGCCTTTCGGTTTAAACCGGCTGAATATTAGCTTTACTGATTACCTATTTGGTTCATTTACCAGTAATTCGTCTCTTATTCTTTATAAACCGGAATTTGAGCGAAAATCTTGTGCAACTGTAAGGACCACAATCGTTGCCGCAACGGCAACCATTAACGGCAAGGATGTGGAGTTGCTGAAAGCGGGGGCAATTGAACAAAAGTGGTAACGCTGCTCAGCCCCCGGCTGAGGCAAAACTTGCCCTGGCGGGTGGCGATAATAATCTAAGCCGCGAGAATATGCTGAATCGCCAAAAACATAGGTACAGCACCAAAAGCATTTGGTGTCGCTGAAAGCTGAACAAAGCCGAGACGAGCATAAAAATTAATGGCGGCAGGGTCAGCATCAAGATAAACCCCTTTAATTGGTAATGCCTGGTGAATTATTTTTACATGTTCAAAAAAATCACATAGTAGGTCCTGACCAAAGCCCCGCTTTTGATACTTCCGTGCTACCCCCAACATGACTAATCTGACAACACCAATTTCTGAAGGTTGTGAACCCTGAAGGACGCCAGAAACGCGTTGTTTTTCCAGCGAATATGCCGTAAAAGTACAGATGCCGATCAGTTCACCACTTTGTCTGTCAATAAGTGCTTTAGCCGCACAGTCGCTATTACGCACACTTTTCTTTAGCGATGCGCGTACAAATTTATCGATAACAGGGTTACCGCAATCAAACTGTTTTTGCCCAGGATAAGTAATATCAGACTGATAATTACAGGAGAGGACTATGGGCAGAGTAATCTCTTCATGCTTGTCGACCATCGCTGTTTTTCCTTTTCATTAACGCCTTGAGGGCGAGCGTCGGTTGAGCAGGTTCAGCGATGAGTTGGTTCATCAGTTCCCAGCTTTGATTCGAAAGCTCACGGCGACGTTGGTTATCAAGCACACTTTCGGCGCGTTCCATAGCAGCGCTCAAAATAAAAGCGCTTAAATCTACCCCAACGGCTTGCGCAGCTTCACGAAGTTTGTTTTTGGCGTCGGGACTGGTTTTGAGTTCGACCCGCGCATTTTTCAGCGTTTTATCGACATCGGGTAGAGTGGCTGTTTTTCCAGGCATTATGACCTCTTTGATTAACTGAATGAAATCGTAGGGAGTCGATCTCATACATAATACGGCTATCAACCGTATGATTAATTTATGTTCATCTGCTCACTCTGTCAAGACATACGGTTATTAGCCGTATCTCTGATCTCAGACAATAAAAAAGGTGCCGTAGCACCTTTTTAATAGAGAGGTTTTGTTACCACACAGCAGCCAGCAGCGTATGCGAGTCCGGTACCATAAAATCAACGGACATCATCACCGAGAGGGCAGTGATGGCGATGATAGAGAAGCCGAACAGCTTGCGCGCCCAGATTCTGTCATCAGCAACTTTATAACCGCGCAGAGCCATACCTAACCACCAGACGCTAACCGCCGCGGCGACCACCAGATATTTATATCCAGCGTAACCGCCAAGAGAGAGCATCAGCGTGGCAACGGCAAAGGCGATGATATACAGCGTGATGTGATTCTTCGCCACCGAAATGCCTTTTACCACTGGCAATACCGGAATGTTTGCCGCCTGGTAATCCTTAAAGCGGAAAATGGCGATGGCATAGGAGTGAGGCATCTGCCACAGGCTGAAGATAGCCAGCAGGATCGCTGCGCCGCTATCGAACTCGCCGGTTACTGCACAGTAGCCAATCACCGGCGGCGCAGCGCCGGAGAGCGAACCAATCAATGTGCCGTAGACTGAGTGGCGTTTCATGTACAGGCTATAGACGCCGACATAAACCACAAAGCCCATCACCCCCAGCCAGCAGGCCAGCGGATTCGCGCCAAACCACAGCAGCATAAAGCCAGCAATACCCAGCAAGGTGGCGTACACCAGCGAGACAGCAGGAGAGATCAGGCCTTTAACCAGCACCCGATTCTTCGTCCTTTCCATCTTTCTGTCGATATCCCTGTCGATGTAGTTGTTAAACACACAACCCGACGCCACAACCAGTGACACCCCAACCAGCGTGTAGATAAACAGGGGATAATCAATGCTGCCCTTTGAGGCCAGCAGGAATCCCCCAATCACCGAGATCAGGTTGCCAAAGATGATGCCTGGTTTCGTTACTTGCAGGTATTGCTTAAACATCATAACCGCCGCTCTTAGTGCATCATCATGTTGTAGTTGAGGTTCCACATAATCCAGATGGAGCCTACAACCAGGATAGCGATGATTAGCACGGTGAAGACAAACGCCGTCATGTTCCAGCCTTCATCTGATTTGGTATTCATGTGCAGGAAGCACACCAGATGCACCAGAACCTGTACCACTGCCATTGCCAGGATTGTTCCCAGAATTACGGCCGGAGAGGCAGCCCCTGTCATCACCATCCAGAACGGAATCACCGTCAGAATGATCGACAGGATAAAGCCTGTCATGTAGGTTTTTACGCTGCCATGGGACGCGCCGCTGTGATCGGTAGAATGACTCATTACATCGCCCCCATCAGATAAACAACAGTGAACACACAGATCCAAACCACATCCAGGAAGTGCCAGAACAGGCTCAGGCACATGATGCGGGTACGGTTAGTGCTGGTCAGGCCGCGACGAGCGATTTGTACCATCAGCACCGCCATCCAGATAAGACCGGAAGTGACGTGCAGACCGTGCGTGCCGACCAGCGCAAAGAACGCTGACAGGAAGCCGCTGCGATCCGGACCCATGCCGTTAACAATCAGGTGATGGAATTCGTAGATTTCCATCCCGATAAATCCGGCACCAAACAACCAGGTCAACGCCAGCCAGGAGATAACCTGGCTTTTGTTGTTTTTGTACATGGCGATAGCCGCCATGCCGTAGGTGATGGAGCTGAACAACAGCAAGAAAGTTTCAACCAGAACGAACGGCAGTTCGAAAATGTCCTTACCTGTCGGACCGCCTGCGGTGCCGTTCACCAGAACGGCATAGGTAGCAAACAAGATTGAGAACAGAATGCAGTCGCTCATCAGGTAGATCCAAAATCCGAAGATTTTGGTTCCGCCTGCATCGTGGTGCCCGTGTTCGTGCGCGTGGGCAGTCGCGTGCGTCAAAGTATCAGTTGCCATTTTTCAGCCCTGCCTTAGTAATCTCATCGAAATGCTGGTTTTCCAGTTTTTCGATTTCTGCCACCGGCACGTAGTAATCCACGTCCTCGTCGAAGCTTTTCACGATCCAGGTGATGATCATGCCTGCGAAGCCAACAATCGCCAGCCACCAGATATGCCAGATCATGGCGAAACCGAAGATGGTGGAGAAAGCTGCAATGACGATACCTGCACCGCTGTTTTTCGGCATATGAATTTCTTCATAGTGGTCAGGCTTTTTATACGCTTCGCCTTTCTCTTTCATTTCCCAGAATGCATCACGCTCGTGAACGTGCGGCACAACGGCAAAGTTATAGAACGGAGGCGGGGAAGAGGTTGCCCACTCCAGCGTACGGCCACCCCACGGGTCGCCAGTCAGGTCACGGTTCTGGTCGCGGTCGCGAATAGAAACGTACATCTGAATAACGAGGCAGAGAATACCCAGCGCAATCAGTACTGCACCGCTAGCTGCAATCATCAGCATGGTGTGGAACTGCGGGTCAATCTGCTGGCTCAAACGACGGGTCATGCCCATGAAGCCCAGCGCATACAGCGGCATAAAGGCAACGAAGAAGCCGATGATCCAGAACCAGAACGCGCGTTTACCCCAGGTTTCATTCAGTTTGAAACCGAAGGCTTTAGGCCACCAGTAGGTCATCCCTGCGAAGCAGCCGAAGACCACGCCGCCGATGATCACGTTATGGAAGTGCGCAATCAGGAACAGGCTGTTATGCAGAACGAAGTCCGCGCCCGGTACTGCCAGCAGCACGCCAGTCATCCCGCCCACCGAGAAAGTGACGATAAAACCGATGGTCCACAGCATCGCAGAATGGAACACGATGCGGCCCTGATACATGGTGAACAGCCAGTTGAAGATCTTCACCCCGGTCGGGATGGCGATAATCATTGTGGTGATACCAAAGAAGGCGTTTACGTTCGCGCCCGCACCCATCGTAAAGAAGTGGTGCAGCCAAACGATGAACGACAGCACGGTGATACAGACGGTTGCCCATACCAGCGAGGTATAACCAAACAGACGTTTACGCGAGAAGGTTGCCGCAATTTCGGAGAACACACCGAAAACAGGCAGGATCAGGATGTAAACTTCCGGGTGGCCCCAGGCCCAAATCAGGTTGATGTACATCATCATGTTGCCACCCATATCGTTGGTAAAGAAATGGGTGCCCAGATAGCGATCCAGGGTCAACAACGCGACGGTAACCGTCAGAATTGGGAAGGAAGCAATAATCAGTACGTTCGCGCACAGTGATGCCCAGGTAAATACTGGCATCTTGAACATGGTCATGCCCGGTGCGCGCATCTTCAGAATGGTAACGAAGAAGTTGATACCGGTAAGCGTCGTACCTATACCGGATAGCTGGAGACTCCATATCCAGTAATCAACACCGACTCCCGGACTGTACTCTATTCCCGATAGCGGTGGATAGGCCAGCCAGCCGGTCTGCGCAAATTCGCCCACGCCGAGAGAAACGTTAACCAGAATCACACCAACAACAGTAAACCAGAAGCTTAAGTTGTTGAGGAACGGGAACGCAACGTCACGCGCGCCGATCTGCAGCGGAACCACCAGGTTCATCAGACCGATAACGAAAGGCATCGCCACGAAGAAGATCATAATCACGCCGTGCGCGGTGAAGATCTGATCGTAGTGGTGAGGTGGCAGGAAGCCCGCTTCACCCGCCGAGGCAAGAGCCTGCTGGCTACGCATCATAATGGCGTCAGCAAAACCACGCAGCAACATCACAATCGCCACGATGATATACATGATACCGAGGCGTTTATGGTCGACGGAGGTCAGCCACTCTTTCCACAGGTAGGTCCACTTACCGAAGTAAGTGATCAGGCCAACGAGCGCCAGACCTCCCAAAATAATGCCAGCGATCGTAACCATGACGATAGGTTCATGGAACGGGACTGCATCAAGTGATAATTTTCCGAACATCTTTATTCTTCCTCAACCCCTTTAATGGGCGGATTCCGCGTGGCTCATGTCCATGCCTTCCATACCTTCGTGTGCACTGTGCTCACCTTCTGGCTGGGTCATGTCCATGCTCTTACCGTGAGCCATAAACTTGTTAATCACATCGGCAAACAAGTCTGGTTTCACGTTGGAGAAATATTCCACCTGGTTGTATTCGCTAGGCGCGGCCAGTTTTTCGAACGCAGCCATGTCAGACATGGTGTTCGGCGACTGTTTCGCTTTTGCGACCCATTGGTCGAATTCGGCGCGATCCGGTGTTGCAATAGCTTTGAACTTCATGCCTGAGAAGCCCGGCCCGCTGTAGCTGGCGGAGATACCGTCATAAGTACCGGGTTCGTTGGCGATCAGATGCAGGCGAGTCTGCATACCGGCCATGGCATAAATCTGGCTACCCAGACGCGGAATGAAGAAGGAGTTCATCACGGAGTTGGAGGTCACTTTGAAGTACACCGGAGTGTTCGCCGGGAAAGCGATTTCATTCACGGTAGCAATGCCCTGTTCCGGGTAGATGAAGAACCATTTCCAGTCCATGGAAACCACTTCGATGGTAATGGGCTTCTCGTCGTGTGCCAGCGGCTTGCTAGGCTCAAGAGCGTGAGTGGTTTTCCAGGTCAGTACCGCAAGGAAGATGATGATTAAGATAGGCACCGTCCAGACCACAGCTTCCACTTTATTGGAGTGTGACCAGTTCGGGCTGTACTTAGCATCTTTATTGCTCGCACGGTACTTCCAGGCGAAACCAACAGCCATCAAGATTGCGGGAATAACGACAATCAACATCAGGCCAAATGCCGTCAGTATCAGTGAACGTTGCTCCAGACCAATCTGTCCTTTGGGATCTAACAGCGCAGAATTACAGCCACTGAGCAATACAGTGCCTGCAAATAATGACAACCATCCCAAACTTTTATTGTATTTCCTGAGTCTCATTTAACGACCTCAATTCCACGGGATCTGGTGGCGTTTAAAGTGTGTGGGCATTTTACGGGAAGGTTACATTACTGTAAACATGATTAAATTCCTGTTACTTGGATTTGGCTGTCAGGTCACATATGTTGCAAAACATATCAAGTTGATTTTAAGAAGCTGTTGCAAAAGGGCGTTATAACGAAAGGGGAGTGCAGAAGGAGTTTGGACGGGCAATTGGTATAACCAATACAAAATAAAACAATTATTTAACAAATAATTATCATTAAGGTGACAACTGGGTAGTGAGAAAATAAAAACTAATTAGCTGAATCGTGTAAGAAAAATAGAATTCATAAATAGCGTCAATAATTTCCAAACGCTAAGCCGCACAAAAGAACAAATATTATTAAGCGATACTGATGTTTATTTAGCCGTAATAATTACGGCGAGTGATTACTACAGCTAAATAATATTTACAGATTACGTCAGATGCGTTTTTCGTAGAGCCAGATAATCCAGCAAACCACCAAGCACGACGCCAGAAAGGGCGACTAAAACCCCGACTTCCAGCAGAGCAGGCAGGAAAGAGAAGTGCGTCAAATCCAGCGTGTCCATCGTCAACAGCAGTAACCACACGGCCAACAGGCTGACGCCCGCCGCCAGTGTCCACATGGCAAAGGCATAACCTGCCGGATATTCGGTACGGGAGATAAAGTTGTCATTTACTCGTGTATATTCAAGCGTCTGGCGGCAAACCAGCAGCAAAATAAGCCCCGGTACGGCAGCGGCGACGGAGAATAGATAGAATGTCGACCAGCCGTGTGCTTCAACAAACCAACCCGCCACGGGGCCGACATAAACTCGTCCTACAGCGGAAAGCGCTGAGAGCAGGGCAAATTGAGTAGCGGAAAATGACTTATTACACAGCGTCATTAACAGCGCGACAAAGGCTGATGTGCCCATCCCGCCACAGAGGTTTTCGAAAAAGACGGCTGCGCCCATGCTGTAGAGATGCTTATCAGTAATCGACAGCAGCCAGTAACCAGCGTTAGACGCACCTTGTAAAATGCCGAAAATCAGCAGCGCCCGGAACAGCGACAGGCGCTGCATCAAAATCCCACCGTACAATGCGCCAACAATGGTCGCCAGTAAGCCAAGCGTTTTGTTAACCACGCCTACTTCACCCGCATCAAACCCGACGCCGCGAATCAAAAACGTGGTTGTCAGGCTCATGGCGAATGCGTCGCCCAGCTTATACAGCACGATAAGAAGCAAAATAAGCCAGGCATTATTGCGACCAAAGAAATCTCGCAGAGGTGCAACAACCGCTTGTTCCAGCGTTTTTGGCACAGGAATGGTGTCGGTCGGTTCTGGTGCAAGCAACGTCGCGATAATACAGGGGATCAACAGCGCCGCCATCAACCAGTACATGCCCTGCCAGCCCAGCCATTTATCTGCCAGCCACAGGGCTAAGCCGCCGGAAACCAGCATCCCTAAACGGTAACCCAGAACGCTGATTGCCGCGCCCGCACCACGTTCTTCTGCCGGGAGCACATCGGTTTTCCACGCATCGAAGACAATATCCTGGGAGGCCGAGCAAAAAGCGATCACCACCGCCAGTGCCGCCATCCAGCGGAGTTGGGTGCCAGGTTCGAGAAAACCCATCGCCGCAATGGCGACTAATAACAGGATTTGCGTGGCGAGCAGCCAACCGCGCCGCCGCCCAAAAAATGGGGGCGTGTAGCGGTCCATCAGCGGTGACCAGAGGAATTTAAAAACGTAAGCCTGGCCTACCAGAGAGAAGAAACCAATGGTTTTGAGATCAATATTCTCGACCGTCATCCAGGCCTGTAAGGTGCCGGATGTCAGGGCGAGCGGTAGCCCGGAAGCAAAACCCAGGATCAGCAATATGGCTGAACGCGGCTGTTGAAAAATACGTAAATATTGACTGGACATGGGCGTCTACAGGCCCGGTTTGCACCGGGCCAGAGGGCAGAAATTAACGCGCGTTCTGCTTGATAAATTCGTGAATGCTGGTGTCCTGAGACATATCAGCGATGGTATCGGTCAGCACACTGTTAACCGCATCGGCGATATTTTTGTTGGAGGCCTGGAACGCACCTTCAACGTTGTAGCTGGCACGATAGTTTTTGGTCATTTTGTTGCCATTCTGCGCGGTAGCGATGATGGCGATATCCGCTTTGGTAGCGATGTTATAGCGCACGTTGCCCTGGGACACGTCAGCATACAGTTGGCTAACGATGATTTGCAGATTAACCGGGCCATTCGGACCAACCATGTAACCACGCGCGGTCATCTGTTTTTCCAGCACTTCTTGCAGCAGGAAACGCAGATCTCGGGAGGCGGTCAGGGTAACGATTTGATTATCGCGGGTGACTTTTGCCAGCGCCTGATCGGTACGCTGATCGGCACCATTAATGCTTACGGTGACGCCCATCAGGCTTGGATCCTGCTGTGGCAGTGTAATCGTCGGGGAAACTTCAATAGTTGTTGGCGGTTTTGCGCATCCTGCAAGCATAAACAGAGCAACTAACGGGAAGAGGATTTTTTTGAACATGTTTGGGCTCTCAGAGACTCTTAAGCGTGTTTGGTAAAAATTCCCGCCATCATAACATTGCCAACGGCGAGGGGAAGTGGGTAAGGCATGTAAATTCATCATGTTGACGAAATAATCACCCCTGGTAAAAGAAACGCTGATGCGAGGCCTGTGTTTCAATCTTTAAATCAGTAAACTTCATACGCTTGACGGAAAAACCAGGACGAAACCTAAATATTTGTTGTTAAGCTGCAATGGAAACGGTAAAAGCGGCTAGTATTTAAAGGGATGGATGACATCTCAGCGTTGTCGGAGGAGATATTTCATGATGATACGTGAGCGGATAGAAGAAAAATTAAGGGCGGCGTTCCAACCCGTATTCCTCGAAGTAGTGGATGAAAGCTATCGTCACAATGTCCCAGCCGGCTCTGAAAGCCATTTTAAAGTTGTGCTGGTCAGCGATCGTTTTACGGGTGAACGTTTTCTGAATCGTCATCGAATGATTTACAGTACTTTAGCGGAGGAACTCTCTACTACCGTTCATGCGCTGGCTCTGCATACTTACACTATTAAGGAGTGGGAAGGGTTGCAGGACACCGTCTTTGCCTCTCCTCCCTGTCGTGGAGCAGGAAGCATCGCGTAAAAACGCATTTGCAACTGTCGGCGCTTTTCCAGTATGTTGCTAAAGATTTTATGAAAAACGGCCTGCGGGCCGTTTTGTTTTGTCTGGATTTTGCGCTTTTTGCCCAGCATTCAGACGAAAATTGCCCGGGAATTGTGAAAAAATACGCGACAGCGCGCAATAACCGTTCTCGACTCATAAAAGTGATGCCGCTATAATGCCGCGTCCTATTTGAATGCTTTCGGGATGATTCTGGTAACAGGGAATGTGATTGATTATAAGAACATCCCGGTTCCGCGAAGCCAACAACCTGTGCTTGCGGGGTAAGAGTTGACCGAGCACTGTGATTTTTTGAGGTAACAAGATGCAAGTTTCAGTTGAAACCACTCAAGGCCTTGGCCGCCGTGTAACGATTACTATCGCTGCTGACAGCATCGAGACCGCTGTTAAAAGCGAGCTGGTCAACGTTGCGAAAAAAGTACGTATTGACGGCTTCCGCAAAGGCAAAGTGCCAATGAATATCGTTGCTCAGCGTTATGGCGCGTCTGTACGCCAGGACGTTCTGGGTGACCTGATGAGCCGTAACTTCATTGACGCCATCATTAAAGAAAAAATCAATCCGGCTGGCGCACCGACTTATGTTCCGGGCGAATACAAGCTGGGTGAAGACTTCACCTACTCTGTAGAGTTTGAAGTTTATCCGGAAGTTGAACTGCAGGGTCTGGAAGCGATCGAAGTTGAAAAACCGATCGTTGAAGTGACCGATGCTGACGTTGACGGCATGCTGGATACTCTGCGTAAACAGCAGGCAACCTGGAAAGAAAAAGACGGCGCTGTTGAAGCAGAAGACCGCGTAACCATCGACTTCACCGGTTCTGTAGACGGCGAAGAGTTCGAAGGCGGTAAAGCGTCTGATTTCGTACTGGCGATGGGCCAGGGTCGTATGATCCCGGGCTTTGAAGACGGTATCAAAGGCCACAAAGCTGGCGAAGAGTTCACCATCGACGTGACCTTCCCGGAAGAATACCACGCAGAAAACCTGAAAGGTAAAGCAGCGAAATTCGCTATCAACCTGAAGAAAGTTGAAGAGCGTGAACTGCCGGAACTGACTGCAGAATTCATCAAACGTTTCGGCGTTGAAGATGGTTCCGTAGAAGGTCTGCGCGCTGAAGTGCGTAAAAACATGGAGCGCGAGCTGAAGAGCGCCATCCGTAACCGCGTTAAGTCTCAGGCGATCGAAGGTCTGGTAAAAGCTAACGACATCGACGTACCGGCTGCGCTGATCGACAGCGAAATCGACGTTCTGCGTCGCCAGGCTGCACAGCGTTTCGGTGGCAACGAAAAACAAGCTCTGGAACTGCCGCGCGAACTGTTCGAAGAACAGGCTAAACGTCGCGTAGTTGTTGGCCTGCTGCTGGGCGAAGTTATCCGCACCAACGAGCTGAAAGCTGACGAAGAGCGCGTGAAAGGCCTGATCGAAGAGATGGCTTCTGCGTACGAAGATCCGAAAGAAGTTATCGAGTTCTACAGCAAAAACAAAGAACTGATGGACAACATGCGCAATGTTGCTCTGGAAGAACAGGCTGTTGAAGCTGTACTGGCGAAAGCGAAAGTGACTGAAAAAGAAACCACTTTCAACGAGCTGATGAACCAGCAGGCGTAATTTACGCAGCATAACGCGCTAAATTCGCACAAAGGCCCGTCACCGCCAGGTGGTGGGCTTTTTTTTGTCATGAATTTTGCATGGAACCGTGCGAAAAGCCTCTTTCGGTGTTAGCGTAACAACAAAAGATTGTTATGCTTGAAATATGGTGATGCCGTACCCATAACACAGGGACTAGCTGATAATCCGTCCATAAGGTTACAATCGGTACAGCAGGTTTTTTCAATTTTATCCAGGAGACGGAAATGTCATACAGCGGCGAACGAGATAACTTTGCACCCCATATGGCGCTGGTGCCGATGGTCATTGAACAGACCTCACGTGGTGAGCGCTCTTTTGATATCTATTCTCGTCTACTTAAGGAACGCGTCATTTTTCTGACTGGCCAGGTTGAAGACCACATGGCTAACCTGATTGTGGCGCAGATGCTGTTCCTGGAAGCAGAAAACCCAGAAAAAGATATCTATCTGTACATTAACTCCCCAGGCGGGGTGATCACTGCCGGGATGTCTATCTATGACACCATGCAGTTTATCAAGCCTGATGTCAGCACCATCTGTATGGGCCAGGCGGCCTCGATGGGCGCTTTCTTGCTGACCGCAGGGGCAAAAGGTAAACGTTTTTGCCTGCCGAATTCGCGCGTGATGATTCACCAACCGTTGGGCGGCTACCAGGGCCAGGCGACCGATATCGAAATTCATGCCCGTGAAATTCTGAAAGTTAAAGGGCGCATGAATGAACTTATGGCGCTTCATACGGGTCAATCATTAGAACAGATTGAACGTGATACCGAGCGCGATCGCTTCCTTTCCGCCCCTGAAGCGGTGGAATACGGTCTGGTCGATTCGATTCTGACCCATCGTAATTGATGCCAGAGGCGCAACTGTGCCGCTATACTTATCCAGGGCGGCACAACGCTGTAAGCGGCTTGCGCCTGAGAATGGCATTTGCGTCGTCGTGTGCGGCACAAAGAACAAAGAAGAGGTTTTGACCCATGACAGATAAACGCAAAGATGGCTCAGGCAAATTGCTGTATTGCTCTTTTTGCGGCAAAAGCCAGCATGAAGTGCGCAAGCTGATTGCCGGTCCATCCGTGTATATCTGCGACGAATGTGTTGATTTATGTAACGACATCATTCGCGAAGAGATTAAAGAAGTTGCACCGCATCGTGAACGCAGTGCGCTACCGACGCCGCATGAAATTCGCAACCACCTGGACGATTACGTTATCGGCCAGGAACAGGCGAAAAAAGTGCTGGCGGTCGCGGTATACAACCATTACAAACGTCTGCGCAACGGCGATACCAGCAATGGTGTCGAGTTGGGCAAAAGTAACATTCTGCTGATCGGTCCGACCGGTTCCGGTAAAACGCTGCTGGCTGAAACGCTGGCGCGCCTGCTGGACGTCCCGTTCACCATGGCCGACGCAACCACGCTGACCGAAGCCGGTTATGTGGGCGAAGACGTTGAAAACATCATTCAGAAACTGTTGCAGAAATGCGACTACGATGTCCAGAAAGCACAGCGTGGTATTGTCTACATCGATGAAATCGACAAGATTTCTCGTAAGTCGGACAACCCGTCTATTACCCGTGACGTTTCCGGTGAAGGCGTACAGCAGGCACTGTTGAAACTGATCGAAGGTACTGTTGCTGCCGTTCCACCGCAGGGCGGGCGTAAGCATCCGCAGCAGGAATTTTTGCAGGTTGATACCTCCAAGATCCTGTTTATTTGTGGCGGTGCGTTTGCCGGTCTGGATAAAGTGATTTCCCACCGTGTAGAAACCGGCTCCGGCATTGGTTTTGGCGCGACGGTAAAAGCGAAGTCCGACAAAGCAAGCGAAGGCGAGCTGCTGGCGCAGGTTGAACCGGAAGATCTGATCAAGTTTGGTCTTATCCCTGAGTTCATTGGTCGTCTGCCGGTTGTCGCAACGTTGAATGAACTGAGCGAAGAAGCTCTGATTCAGATCCTCAAAGAGCCGAAAAACGCCCTGACCAAGCAGTATCAGGCGCTGTTTAATCTGGAAGGCGTGGATCTGGAATTCCGTGACGAGGCGCTGGATGCTATCGCTAAGAAAGCGATGGCGCGTAAAACCGGTGCCCGTGGCCTGCGTTCCATCGTAGAAGCCGCACTGCTCGATACCATGTACGATCTGCCGTCCATGGAAGACGTCGAAAAAGTGGTTATCGACGAGTCGGTAATTGATGGTCAAAGCAAACCGTTGCTGATTTATGGTAAGCCGGAAGCGCAACAGGCATCTGGTGAATAATTAACCATTCCCATACAATTAGTTAACCAAAAAGGGGGGATTTTATCTCCCCTTTAATTTTTCCTCTATTCTCGGCGTTGAATGTGGGGGAAACATCCCCATATACTGACGTACATGTTAATAGATGGCGTGAAGCACAGTCGTGTCATCTGATTACCTGGCGGAAATTAAACTAAGAGAGAGCTCTATGAATCCTGAGCGTTCTGAACGCATTGAAATCCCCGTATTGCCGCTGCGCGATGTGGTGGTTTATCCGCACATGGTCATCCCCTTATTTGTCGGGCGGGAAAAATCTATCCGTTGTCTGGAAGCGGCGATGGACCATGATAAAAAAATTATGCTGGTCGCGCAGAAAGAAGCTTCAACGGATGAGCCGGGTGTAAACGATCTTTTCACCGTCGGGACCGTGGCCTCTATATTGCAGATGCTGAAACTGCCTGACGGCACCGTCAAAGTGCTGGTCGAGGGGTTACAGCGCGCGCGTATTTCTGCGCTCTCTGACAATGGCGAACACTTTTCTGCGAAGGCGGAGTATCTGGAGTCGCCGACCATTGATGAGCGGGAACAGGAAGTGCTGGTGCGTACTGCAATCAGCCAGTTCGAAGGCTACATCAAGCTGAACAAAAAAATCCCACCAGAAGTGCTGACGTCGCTGAATAGCATCGACGATCCGGCGCGTCTGGCGGATACCATTGCTGCACATATGCCGCTGAAACTGGCTGACAAACAGTCCGTTCTGGAGATGTCCGACGTTAACGAACGTCTGGAATATCTGATGGCAATGATGGAATCGGAAATCGATCTGCTGCAGGTTGAGAAACGCATTCGCAACCGCGTTAAAAAGCAGATGGAGAAATCCCAGCGTGAGTACTATCTGAACGAGCAAATGAAAGCTATTCAGAAAGAACTCGGTGAAATGGACGACGCGCCGGACGAAAACGAAGCCCTGAAGCGCAAAATCGACGCGGCGAAGATGCCGAAAGAGGCAAAAGAGAAAGCGGAAGCAGAGTTGCAGAAGCTGAAAATGATGTCTCCGATGTCGGCAGAAGCGACCGTAGTGCGTGGTTATATCGACTGGATGGTACAGGTACCGTGGAATGCGCGCAGCAAGGTCAAAAAAGACCTGCGTCAGGCGCAGGAAATCCTTGATACCGACCATTATGGTCTGGAGCGCGTGAAAGATCGCATCCTTGAGTACCTTGCGGTTCAAAGCCGTGTCAACAAAATCAAGGGACCGATCCTCTGCCTGGTAGGGCCGCCGGGGGTAGGTAAAACCTCTCTTGGTCAGTCCATTGCCAAAGCCACCGGGCGTAAATATGTCCGTATGGCGCTGGGCGGCGTGCGTGATGAAGCGGAAATCCGTGGTCACCGCCGTACTTACATCGGTTCTATGCCGGGTAAACTGATCCAGAAAATGGCGAAAGTGGGCGTGAAAAACCCGCTGTTCCTGCTTGATGAGATCGACAAAATGTCTTCTGACATGCGAGGCGATCCGGCCTCTGCACTGCTTGAAGTGCTGGATCCAGAGCAGAACGTAGCGTTCAGCGACCACTACCTGGAAGTGGATTACGATCTCAGCGACGTGATGTTTGTCGCGACGTCGAACTCCATGAACATTCCGGCACCGCTGCTGGATCGTATGGAAGTGATTCGCCTCTCCGGTTATACCGAAGATGAAAAACTGAACATCGCCAAACGTCACCTGCTGCCGAAGCAGATTGAACGTAATGCACTGAAAAAAGGTGAGCTGACCGTCGACGATAGCGCCATTATCGGCATTATTCGTTACTACACCCGTGAGGCGGGCGTGCGTGGTCTGGAGCGTGAAATCTCCAAACTGTGCCGCAAAGCGGTTAAGCAGTTACTGCTCGATAAGTCATTAAAACATATCGAAATTAACGGCGATAACCTGCATGACTACCTCGGTGTTCAGCGTTTCGACTATGGTCGCGCTGATAACGAAAACCGTGTCGGTCAGGTAACCGGTCTGGCGTGGACGGAAGTGGGCGGTGACTTGCTGACCATTGAAACCGCATGTGTTCCGGGTAAAGGCAAACTGACCTATACCGGTTCGCTCGGCGAAGTGATGCAGGAGTCTATTCAGGCGGCGTTAACGGTGGTTCGTGCGCGTGCGGAAAAACTGGGGATCAACCCTGATTTTTACGAAAAACGTGACATCCACGTCCACGTTCCGGAAGGTGCGACGCCGAAAGATGGTCCGAGTGCCGGTATTGCTATGTGCACCGCGCTGGTTTCTTGCCTGACCGGTAACCCGGTTCGTGCCGATGTGGCAATGACCGGTGAGATCACTCTGCGTGGTCAGGTACTGCCGATCGGTGGTTTGAAAGAAAAACTCCTGGCAGCGCATCGCGGCGGGATTAAAACAGTGCTAATTCCGTTCGAAAATAAACGCGATCTGGAAGAGATTCCTGACAACGTAATTGCCGATCTGGACATTCATCCTGTGAAGCGCATTGAGGAAGTTCTGACTCTGGCGCTACAAAATGAACCGTCTGGTATGCAGGTTGTGACTGCAAAATAGTGACCTCGCGCAAAATGCACTAATAAAAACAGGGCTGGCAGGCTAATTCGGGCTTGCCAGCCTTTTTTTGTCTCGCTAAGTTAGATGGCGGATCGGGCTTGCCCTTATTAAGGGGTGTTGTAAGGGGATGGCTGGCCTGATATAACTGCTGCGCGTTCGTACCTTGAAGGATTCAAGTGCGATATAAATTATAAAGAGGAAGAGAAGAGTGAATAAATCTCAATTGATCGACAAGATTGCTGCAGGGGCTGATATCTCTAAAGCTGCGGCTGGCCGTGCGTTAGATGCTATTATTGCTTCCGTAACTGAATCTCTGAAAGAAGGGGATGATGTAGCACTGGTAGGTTTTGGTACTTTTGCCGTTAAAGAGCGTGCTGCCCGTACTGGCCGCAACCCGCAGACCGGTAAAGAGATCACCATCGCTGCTGCTAAAGTACCGAGCTTCCGTGCAGGTAAAGCACTGAAAGACGCGGTAAACTAAGCGTTGTCCCCGGTGGGGATGTGACGAAGTTCAAGGGCGCATCTACTGATGTGCCTTTTTTATTTGTATTCGGTGACTTTCTGCGTCTTGTGGGCTGACAATTGCCCCCGTTTCTTGTCACAATAGGCCTTTGCGCGCATCGATACGTTGCGTGAGGTACACAGTCATCTACAGCGGAGTGTTGTTACACCATGATGGACAGCTTACGCACGGCTGCAAACAGTCTCGTGCTCAAGATTATTTTCGGTATCATTATCGTGTCGTTCATATTGACCGGCGTGAGTGGTTACCTGATTGGCGGAGGCAATAACTACGCCGCAAAAGTGAATGACCAGGAAATCAGCCGTGGGCAGTTCGAGAACGCCTTTAACAGCGAGCGTAATCGCATGCAGCAACAGCTGGGCGATCAATACTCCGAGCTGGCAGCGAATGAAGGCTATATGAAAACCCTGCGTCAACAGGTGCTGAATCGTCTGATCGACGAGGCGCTGTTGGATCAGTACGCTCGTGAGCTGAAACTGGGTATCAGTGATGAGCAGGTTAAACAGGCGATTTTCGCGACCCCAGCCTTCCAGGTTGACGGCAAATTTGATAACAGCCGCTATAACGGTATCCTCAACCAGATGGGGATGACCGCCGATCAGTACGCCCAGGCGCTGCGTAACCAGCTCACTACCCAACAGCTGATTAACGGTGTTGCCGGTACCGATTTTATGCTGAAAGGTGAAACCGACGAGCTGGCGGCACTGGTCGCGCAACAACGCGTGGTGCGTGAGGCGACTATCGATGTTAACGCGCTGGCGGCGAAGCAGCCTGTGACCGAACAGGAGATTGCCAGCTACTACGAACAAAACAAAAACAATTTCATGACGCCGGAACAATTCCGCGTGAGTTACATCAAGCTGGATGCCGCAACGATGCAGCAACCGGTTAGCGATGCGGATATCCAGAGCTACTACGATCAGCATCAGGATCAATTCACCCAGCCGCAGCGTACCCGCTACAGCATCATCCAGACCAAAACTGAAGATGAAGCGAAAGCGGTACTTGATGAGCTGAATAAAGGCGGTGATTTTGCTGCATTAGCCAAAGAAAAATCTGCCGATATTATCTCTGCCCGTAACGGCGGCGATATGGGTTGGTTAGAAGATGCCACTATCCCCGACGAACTGAAAAATGCTGGTCTGAAAGAAAAAGGGCAACTGTCTGGTGTCATCAAATCTTCGGTCGGTTTCCTGATTGTACGTCTGGACGACATTCAGCCAGCGAAAGTGAAGTCGTTAGACGAAGTGCGTGACGATGTCGCGGCGAAAGTGAAACACGAAAAAGCCCTCGATGCGTACTATGCGCTGCAGCAGAAAGTGAGCGATGCGGCAAGCAACGACACCGAGTCTCTGGCCGGTGCAGAGCAAGCAGCCGGCGTTAAAGCCACTCAGACGGGGTGGTTTAGCAAAGATAACCTGCCGGAAGAGTTGAACTTCAAGCCGGTTGCCGACGCTATCTTTAACGGCGGTCTGGTAGGTGAAAACGGCGCGCCAGGCATCAACTCTGACATCATCACCGTAGATGGCGACCGCGCATTCGTGCTGCGCATCAGCGAGCACAAACCGGAAGTGGTGAAACCGTTGGCAGATGTTCAGGAACAAGTTAAGGCACTGGTTCAGCACAACAAAGCTGAACAACAGGCGAAAGTGGATGCTGAGAAACTGCTGGTTGATTTGAAAGCCGGCAAAGGTGCGGAAGCTATGCAGGCTGCCGGTCTGAAATTTGGCGAGCCGAAAACCTTAAGCCGTTCCGGTCGTGACCCGATTAGCCAGGCGGCGTTTGCACTGCCACTGCCAGCGAAAGACAAACCGAGCTACGGTATGGCGACCGATATGCAAGGTAATGTGGTTCTGCTGGCGCTGGATGAAGTGAAACAAGGTTCAATGCCGGAAGATCAGAAAAAAGCGATGGTGCAGGGTATCACCCAGAACAACGCACAAATCGTCTTTGAAGCTCTGATGAGTAACCTGCGTAAAGAGGCGAAAATCAAAATTGGCGATGCGCTGGAACAGCAATAATCCTGAAGCCGCCTCGCAAAAAAATGCGTTGCAGCTGTAACAAGAAAAGGTCGCTTTCGCGGCCTTTTCCATTTCTGAACATTGCCATTTGTTTACTGTTTTCACTGCCGTTAAGGTGATTCCACTGTTAACAAACAAGGAGAAAACAGTATGAAACACGGAATTAAAGCACTGCTCATTACCCTGTCCCTGGCCTGTGCCGGAATGTCTCATAGCGCGCTGGCGGCAGCTTCTGTGGCGAAACCGACGGCGGTAGAAACCAAAGCGGAAGCTCCTGCAGCACAAAGTAAAGCAGCAGTACCGGCGAAAGCCAGTGACGAAGAAGGCACCCGGGTCAGCATTAATAATGCCAGCGCGGAAGAGCTAGCCCGCGCGATGAATGGCGTTGGCCTGAAGAAAGCGCAGGCGATTGTCAGTTATCGCGAAGAGTACGGTCCGTTTAAAACGGTGGAGGATCTAAAGCAGGTGCCGGGGATGGGCAATTCGCTGGTGGAACGTAATCTGGCGGTATTAACCCTGTAATTAATTTGCATAGTGGCAATTTTTTGCCAGACTGAAGAGGTCATACCAGTTATGACCTCTGTACTTATAACAACAACGTAAGGTTATTGCGCTATGCAAACACAAATCAAAGTTCGTGGATATCATCTCGACGTTTACCAACACGTCAACAACGCCCGCTACCTTGAATTTCTCGAAGAAGCCCGCTGGGATGGGTTGGAAAATAGCGACAGTTTTCAGTGGATGACGGCCCATAACATCGCCTTCGTCGTGGTCAATATCAATATTAACTATCGTCGCCCAGCGGTATTAAGCGACCTGTTAACTATTACCAGTCAGTTGCAGCAATTAAACGGTAAAAGCGGCATCTTAAGCCAGGTCATTACACTGGAGCCGGAAGGGCAGGTGGTAGCGGATGCGCTTATTACGTTTGTTTGTATTGATCTTAAAACGCAGAAAGCATTAGCTCTGGAAGGGGAATTGCGCGAAAAGCTGGAGCAGATGGTTAAGTAAACGTTTTGTGGTGCCGGATGCTCAAGCCGCATCCGGCGACACCCGGAATAATTACCTCAACCCGGTTTTCTGCTTCATCGCTGCCATCACCGTCGGTTTATCGGCCAGATAATGATTCAAACCGTTGGCGCGTAAATTACATGCCGCACAATGACCGCAACCGTCGCCTTTAATGCCGTTATAGCAGGTCAACGTTTCGTTACGGACTAAATCCAGTTTGCCGTAATAATCTGCCAGCGCCCAGGTTTCCGCTTTATCAATCCACATCAGCGGCGTTTCAAAACGAATATCTTTCGCCATGCCCAAACTGACGGCATGGTTTAGTGCTTTCACAAACTCATCGCGGCAATCCGGGTAGCCGGAGAAATCCGTTTCACAGACGCCGGTAATTACGGCTTCTGCTTTTACCTGATACGCATATATTGCCGCCAGCGTCAGGAACAAAATATTACGCCCTGGGACAAACGTATTCGGGATGCCATCGGCTTCAGGTTCATAATCAGGCACCGGAATGCTGTCACGTGTCAGGCTGCTGACCGCCAGCTCGTTGAGCAGCGTTACATCAAGAACCTTATGCGCGCGTGCTCCCAGTTTCAGCGCCAGTTCGCGTGCCACGTCGATTTCTGCGCGATGTCGCTGACCGTAATCGAACGTCACGCAATGGACTTCATCATATTGTTGTAATGCCTGCACCAGACAGGTGGTGGAATCCTGGCCTCCACTGAACACAACGACAGCACGTTTCATAGATAATCCTGCTTGAACAATAAAAGCGTTATGGTAACGCCTGCGATTAACCCGGACCAGCTATTCATTGCGACGGCGCGGGAAGCCAGGCTTCGGTAAATTCAAACCAGCCGCGCGGTGTCAGTCGCACACCGTTCACGCCGGGAGGGGCACTAATGCGATAGTGATAGTTGAACAGCGGCGTCAGCGTCGCGTCTGCCATTAACTGGCTAAAAACCGCTTTCAGGGCATTAAATCGGTTTTCCTCATCAGGCATTACTTGCACCGCGTCCAGCGTCGATTGCAGATGTGCATATGCTGGAGCGTCGAAAACATGTGGCCATAGTGGATCGCAACGTAGCCATTGCTCCAGAGTATATTCCGGTGCTTCGCCAATTAATCTGTCGCCCATCATGAGGTCTGCGTGTGCCAGTAGGGTCGTGTCGTCCCAGTTTTTTGCGTTATGAAAAATAATTGTGAGTTCACAGCCTTCCGCTGCCAGTGTCGCCTGTAGGCGTTCTGCCATGGTATGAAGTTCTATCGGTAAGTGATAAACCAGCGTCAAGGTTTTCGGTAGTTTGACTTCATCCGGTACTTGCCAGTGCGGAATAGTCCAGCCTGGCAGTAATGCATGACTGGCGGTGATCAGGTTTTCTCCGACTTCTAACGTTTGTAATAAACCGGATTGATGAATAATGGAGATCACTTTTCGCGCCTGCCAGAGGGAGAGTCGGGGACTTTTGCGCAACGTTAAATAGCAAAAACCTAAACTGATGCCACTACTGACCTGGCTGACCCGTTGCAGCTCCTCCGGTTTGCCGATGGTGATTTGCACGGGATGCCGACAACTGGTTCCCAAATCTTTTTCGAAAAGCGGCGGAGTTATCCAGTACTCAACCGCTTTAAGCAGCGGATGACGCAAATGGTAATAATCATGGCTCTCCAGGCGCACCAGCTCCGCTGTGAATTGTGTTAAGCGAAAAGGACCAGTGCCGATCAGTGGGAATTGCGGATGCGCCAGATGGCTGCAATAGCTCGCCAGCCGGTGCGCAAGCCAGTAATCGGGGCGATGTAAAAAGAAGGTCAGACACTGCGGATGGGTGACTTCAATACGCTTCACGCTAATAAATAATTGATCCAGTGCTGGCAGTTGTAACAGCATCAATAATCGCTGGTGTAAGTGTGAGGCTTTTACTGCATCGCCGTTATGCCAGTGTAGGGTTGAACGAAGATAAAAGTCCCAGCGTAACCCGTCAGTAGAGGTTTCCCAGTGATGCGCTAAATCGCCAATCGGGCGCTGAGTATTATTATCGAAGCGGGTCAGGCCGGAAAATATCTGCCCGGCGAGATGCTGCTCGGCACGGCCGGGCAAAAAGCCTGGTTGTAGCGGTTCGAGCGGGCGATAGTAGGGAATACGCAACGTGGGTGTATCGTTTTGCCATTGTCCGCCCATAAACGGCTGTAACAGAGTGCGCAGCTCACCTGGGGCCAGTTGCGCCAGCTCCAGCACATCTTGCTGCTTTCCGGTTTCCAGTGCCTGTTCCATCATCGCATTGCGTAGCGATTCCGGCGTGACCAGAAAGCGTAATTGTCCGCGCTTTCCGCGTCCTGACTGCGCCTGCCACTCCAGCCATCCCGCCTCCTGTGCCTGACGCAACAGCGTACGAACATGGCGTTCGCTGCAAAAACAGCGTTCGGCCAGTTCGCTGACGGTGACGGTTTGCGGCTTTCCGGCTGAAGGTTGCCACAGACGTTGATACTGGTTAAGACGGTTGAGCAATCGCATATAAACCCGGAACAATATTATTTAACTATTCACTATTACTTCCGTATATATCAGGTGATACTCAATCACCATTAACCGTGTCACAGAGTGGAGAAAGAAATGGCTCGTCTGGCAGCATTTGATATGGATGGCACTTTATTGATGCCTGACCATCATTTAGGTGAGAAAACCCTCTCTACTTTGGCGCGACTGCGTGAACGCGACATTACCCTCACTTTTGCCACGGGGCGTCATGCGCTGGAGATGCAGCATATTCTCGGGGCGCTATCGCTGGATGCATATTTGATTACCGGCAACGGAACGCGCGTGCATTCTCTGGAAGGTGAACTTTTACATCGTGATGATTTACCTGCGGATGTCGCGGAGCTGGTGCTGTATCAGCAATGGGATACCCGAGCCAGCATGCATATCTTCAATGACGACGGTTGGTTTACCGGGAAAGAGATCCCTGCGTTGTTGCAGGCATTTGTCTATAGCGGTTTTCGTTATCAGATAATCGATGTCAAAAAAATGCCACTCGGCAGCGTCACCAAGATCTGCTTCTGTGGCGATCACGACGATCTTACACGCTTGCAGATCCAGCTATACGAAGCATTAGGCGAGCGTGCACATTTGTGTTTTTCCGCCACGGATTGCCTCGAAGTGCTGCCGGTGGGCTGCAATAAAGGCGCTGCATTGACGGTGCTGACCCAACATTTAGGTTTATCGTTGCGCGATTGCATGGCCTTTGGTGATGCGATGAACGATCGCGAAATGTTAGGCAGCGTCGGTAGCGGATTTATTATGGGCAATGCGATGCCGCAACTGCGCGCGGAGCTCCCGCATTTACCGGTGATTGGACATTGCCGAAATCAGGCTGTCTCTCACTATTTGACGCACTGGCTGGACTATCCACATCTACCTTATTCCCCCGAATAACGAGATCCCTTCCAGCACCGGGCAATTGCCCGGTTTTTTTTGCGTTGAGTTTGTCATTTTGTGCCATGGTGTTTAAACCGCACAGAATAAATTGTCGCGATTTCACCTTTAAAATAGAATTAAAAGAGAAAAAAATTCTCTGTGGAAGGGCTATGTTAGATAAAATTGACCGTAAGCTGCTGGCCTTACTACAGCAGGATTGCACCCTCTCTTTGCAGGCACTGGCTGAAGCCGTTAATCTGACAACCACCCCCTGCTGGAAGCGCCTGAAACGGCTGGAGGACGACGGTATCCTTATCGGCAAAGTCGCCCTGCTGGATCCGGAAAAAATAGGCCTCGGCCTGACCGCCTTTGTGCTGATAAAAACGCAACATCACAGCAGCGAATGGTATTGCCGCTTTGTCACGGTGGTTACCGAAATGCCAGAAGTGCTGGGGTTCTGGCGCATGGCTGGTGAATACGATTATCTGATGCGCGTCCAGGTTGCCGACATGAAACGCTACGACGAGTTTTATAAGCGTCTGGTAAACAGCGTGCCGGGGCTGTCGGACGTCACTTCCAGCTTCGCGATGGAACAGATTAAATACACCACTTCTTTACCCATCGAATAAATATCCAGAATCAGGTCAGGACACAACGCGTGCGATTATTTGCTCAATTAAGCTGGTATTTCCGTCGGGAATGGCGTCGCTATCTCGGGGCTGTCGCCTTGCTTGTCATTATCGCGATGCTGCAACTGGTTCCGCCAAAAGTGGTTGGTATTGTTGTCGATGGCGTGACAGAACAACACTTTACTACCGGGCAGATCCTGATGTGGATCGCCACCATGGTGCTGATTGCCGTTGTGGTTTATCTCCTGCGTTACGTCTGGCGCGTATTGCTGTTTGGTGCGTCTTATCAACTGGCTGTTGAACTGCGTGAAGATTATTACCGTCAGCTAAGCCGGCAGCATCCTGAGTTTTACCTGCGTCATCGCACGGGTGACCTCATGGCTCGTGCGACTAATGACGTCGATCGCGTCGTGTTTGCCGCCGGAGAAGGGGTGCTGACGCTGGTGGATTCACTGGTAATGGGCTGCGCTGTGTTGATTATGATGTCTACGCAAATTAGCTGGCAGTTGACCTTATTTGCCCTGTTACCGATGCCAGTGATGGCGATCATGATTAAGCGCAACGGCGATGCCTTGCATGAACGCTTTAAGCTGGCACAGGCGGCGTTTTCTAGTCTTAATGACCGCACCCAGGAAAGCCTCACCAGTATTCGCATGATCAAAGCCTTTGGTCTGGAAGATCGCCAGTCGGCGTTATTTGCCGCGGATGCCGAAGATACCGGCAAAAAAAACATGCGGGTGGCGCGTATTGATGCTCGTTTCGACCCGACCATCTATATCGCGATTGGTATGGCGAACTTGCTGGCGATTGGCGGCGGTAGTTGGATGGTGGTGCAGGGCAGTTTAACGCTGGGCCAGCTCACCAGTTTTATGATGTATTTAGGTCTGATGATTTGGCCAATGCTGGCGCTGGCATGGATGTTTAACATTGTGGAACGTGGTAGTGCTGCGTACAGCCGTATTCGCGCGATGCTGGCGGAAGCGCCGGTGGTGAACGATGGTAGCGAACCCGTGCCGGAAGGGCGTGGCGAACTGGATGTAAATATTCACCAGTTCACGTATCCGCAGACTGACCATCCTGCGCTGGAAAACGTCAATTTCGCCCTGAAACCCGGTCAGATGCTGGGTATTTGCGGGCCGACTGGTTCCGGCAAAAGTACCCTGTTGTCGCTCATTCAGCGTCATTTCGACGTCAGCGAGGGGGATATTCGCTTTCATGATATTCCTCTGACGAAGTTACAACTCGATAGCTGGCGTAGCCGCCTAGCGGTAGTTAGCCAGACACCGTTCCTTTTTTCCGACACCGTAGCGAACAACATCGCGTTGGGTTGCCCGAATGCCACCCAGCAAGAGATTGAGCATGTCGCGCGGTTAGCCAGCGTACATGACGATATTTTGCGTTTACCGCAAGGTTACGATACAGAGGTGGGCGAGCGCGGCGTGATGCTTTCCGGCGGGCAAAAACAGCGTATCTCTATTGCTCGTGTGTTATTAGTCAACGCGGAAATCCTCATCCTTGATGATGCGCTTTCGGCGGTGGACGGACGCACAGAGCACCAGATCCTGCATAACCTGCGTCAGTGGGGGCAGGGAAGAACGGTAATCATCAGTGCCCATCGCCTTTCGGCACTGACGGAAGCCAGTGAAATTATTGTGATGCAGCACGGACATATCGCCCAGCGTGGCAATCATGATGAGCTGGCGCAACAAAGCGGCTGGTATCGCGATATGTATCGCTATCAACAACTGGAGGCGGCGCTCGACGACGTTCCGGAAATTCGCGAGGAGGCCGTCGATGCGTAGTTTTAGCCAACTGTGGCCGACTCTCAAGCGTCTGTTAGCGTACGGTTCGCCGTGGCGGAAACCGCTGGGGATTGCGGTCCTGATGATGTGGGTTGCGGCAGCGGCAGAAGTCAGTGGGCCGCTGCTTATCAGCTATTTTATCGACAATATGGTAGCGAAAAATAACCTGCCGTTGAAAATGGTTGCAGGGCTGGCGGCGGCGTATGTTGGGCTACAACTGTTTGCCGCCGGGCTACATTACGCGCAGTCGCTGCTGTTTAATCGGGCGGCAGTAGGCGTAGTGCAACAGTTGCGTACCGACGTGATGGATGCTGCGTTACGCCAGCCATTAAGCGAGTTTGATACCCAACCCGTCGGGCAGGTGATTTCCCGCGTCACTAATGACACTGAAGTGATCCGCGATCTCTACGTTACCGTAGTGGCAACTGTCCTGCGTAGCGCCGCACTGGTGGGCGCGATGCTGGTGGCGATGTTCAGCCTCGACTGGCGAATGGCGCTGGTGGCGATAATGATTTTCCCGGTGGTGCTGGTGGTAATGGTGATATACCAGCGTTACAGCACGCCGATTGTCCGTCGTGTGCGCGCCTATCTAGCGGATATCAACGACGGCTTTAACGAAATCATCAATGGCATGAGCGTTATCCAGCAGTTCCGTCAGCAGGCGCGATTTGGCGAACGTATGGGGGAGGCCAGTCGTTCACACTATATGGCCAGGATGCAAACCCTGCGCCTCGACGGTTTTCTGCTGCGTCCGCTGCTGAGTCTGTTTTCATCGCTCATTCTTTGTGGCTTGTTGATGCTGTTTGGCTTCTCCGCTAGCGGCACCATTGAAGTGGGCGTGCTGTATGCGTTTATCAGCTATCTTGGGCGACTTAACGAACCATTAATCGAACTGACCACGCAACAGGCGATGCTGCAACAGGCTGTTGTTGCTGGTGAGCGCGTGTTTGAACTGATGGACGGACCGCGCCAGCAATATGGCAATGATGATCGCCCGTTACAGAGTGGCACCATCGAAGTCGATAACGTGTCATTTGCTTATCGCGATGACAATCTGGTGCTAAAGAACATTAATCTCTCTGTGCCTTCGCGTAACTTTGTGGCACTGGTCGGGCATACCGGCAGTGGCAAAAGCACCCTCGCCAGTTTATTGATGGGCTATTACCCGCTAACGGAAGGTGAGATTCGCCTTGATGGTCGTCCATTAAGTTCGCTAAGTCACAGCGCGCTGCGCCAGGGCGTGGCAATGGTGCAGCAAGATCCGGTGGTGCTGGCGGATACCTTCCTCGCCAACGTGACGCTGGGGCGTGATATCTCCGAAGAACGCGTCTGGCAGGCGCTGGAAACCGTGCAACTGGCGGAGCTGGCGCGCAGCATGAGTGATGGTATTTATACGCCGCTGGGCGAGCAGGGGAATAATCTCTCCGTCGGGCAAAAGCAACTGCTGGCACTGGCACGCGTGTTGGTGGAGACGCCGCAAATCCTGATCCTTGATGAGGCAACCGCCAGCATTGACTCCGGTACTGAACAGGCGATTCAACATGCTCTGGCGGCTGTGCGTGAACATACCACGCTGGTGGTGATTGCTCACCGCTTATCGACCATTGTTGATGCCGACACCATTCTGGTGCTTCATCGTGGGCAAGCCGTGGAGCAGGGCACTCACCAGCAACTGCTGGCGGCCCAGGGACGCTACTGGCAGATGTATCAACTGCAACTTGCGGGCGAAGAGCTGGCAGCCAGCGTGCGTGAAGAAGAATCATTGAGCGCCTGAATAGCGCAATATTTCATCGTTGGTGCAAAAATGTAACGCACTGTGCACTGTCATAGTGCGTTTTCATTTTCAATCTTCTTAACTTCCTGCTCTCTTTCTCGTTTTTCATTTCTGGCACACCGCTTGCAATACCTTCTTCGTGTAGCAGAACCATTACCGAATTCTGACCGGAGGGGATCTATGAAGCTGGTGACCGTGATAATCAAACCATTCAAGCTGGAAGACGTTCGTGAAGCGTTATCTTCCATTGGTATTCAGGGCCTGACCGTCACCGAAGTGAAAGGTTTCGGGCGTCAGAAAGGGCATGCCGAGCTGTACCGGGGGGCGGAATACAGCGTCAACTTCCTGCCAAAAGTAAAAATTGATGTGGCGATTGCTGATGACCAACTCGATGAAGTGATCGATATCGTCAGTAAGGCGGCTTACACCGGAAAAATTGGCGACGGCAAAATCTTCGTCGCTGAATTGCAACGCGTCATTCGTATTCGTACCGGCGAAGCCGACGAAGCGGCGCTGTAATCTCTGGCACACAGCAACAGGAACGAAAAATGAAGATAGCGACGATAAAAACTGGGCTTGCTTCACTGGCGATGCTGCCGGGACTGGTAATGGCTGCACCTGCGGTGGCCGATAAAGCCGACAATGCGTTTATGATGATTTGTACTGCGCTGGTGCTGTTTATGACTATTCCGGGGATTGCCCTGTTTTACGGTGGGTTGATTCGCGGCAAAAACGTGCTGTCGATGCTGACGCAGGTGACGGTGACGTTTGCACTGGTCTGTATTCTCTGGGTGGTTTACGGTTACTCGCTGGCGTTTGGTGAGGGCAACAACTTCTTCGGCAACATTAACTGGTTGATGCTAAAAAACATCGAACTGACGGCGGTGATGGGCAGCATTTATCAGTATATCCACGTGGCGTTTCAGGGCTCGTTTGCCTGCATTACCGTCGGCTTGATCGTTGGGGCGCTGGCGGAACGAATCCGCTTCTCAGCTGTGTTGATTTTCGTGGTGGTATGGCTGACGCTCTCTTACATTCCGATTGCGCATATGGTGTGGGGCGGTGGTTTGCTGGCTTCTCACGGTGCGCTGGATTTCGCGGGTGGCACGGTGGTGCATATTAACGCCGCAATCGCCGGTCTGGTGGGCGCGTATCTGATAGGCAAACGCGTGGGCTTCGGCAAAGAGGCGTTTAAACCGCACAACCTGCCAATGGTCTTCACCGGTACTGCCATTCTCTATATTGGTTGGTTTGGCTTTAACGCCGGGTCAGCGGGCACGGCGAATGAAATCGCGGCACTGGCATTTGTGAATACTGTGGTCGCAACGGCGGCGGCAATTCTTGGCTGGATCTTCGGTGAATGGGCGCTGCGTGGTAAGCCTTCTCTGCTGGGAGCGTGTTCTGGCGCGATTGCCGGTCTGGTCGGCGTGACGCCAGCGTGTGGCTACATTGGGGTTGGCGGCGCGTTGATTATCGGCGTGGTAGCTGGTCTGGCGGGCTTGTGGGGCGTTACTATGCTCAAACGCTTGCTGCGGGTGGATGATCCCTGCGATGTCTTCGGTGTGCACGGCGTTTGTGGCATTGTCGGCTGTATCATGACTGGGATTTTTGCCGCCAGTTCGCTGGGTGGCGTGGGCTTCGCTGAAGGTGTGACGATGGGCCATCAGTTGCTGGTACAGCTGGAAAGCATCGCCATTACGATCGTCTGGTCCGGTGTGGTGGCATTTATTGGCTACAAACTGGCGGATCTGACGGTTGGTCTGCGTGTACCGGAAGAGCAGGAGCGAGAAGGGCTGGATGTCAACAGTCACGGCGAGAATGCCTATAACGCGTAACAAGCACTGCAAAAAATAGCCGGACGGTTTTACCTCCGGCTATTTTTTTAATTGTGATTACGCATCACCCCTTCCTGAACGGTCGAGGCAACCAGCACGCCGTCCTGGGTATAAAACTCACCGCGCACAAAGCCGCGTGCGCTGGACGCCGAGGTGCTCTCCACGCTATACAGCAGCCATTCATTCAAATTAAACGGGCGATGGAACCACATGGAATGGTCAATGGTGGCAATCTGAATCCCCGGTTCGAGAAAACCGATGCCGTGCGGCTGTAGAGCTACCGGCAGGAAGTTAAGATCAGAAGCGTAACCGAGCAGATACTGATGAACGCGCAGGTCATCCGGCACGCTACCATTTGCGCGGATCCACACCTGACGATGTGGTTCTGCGACGTGACCTTTCAGTGGGTTATGAAACTCCACCGGACGGACTTCCAGCGGACGATCGCAGATGAATTTATCTTTAAGCACTGGCGGCAGCAGGTGCGCCAGCGATTGGGCGATTTGCGTTTCCGAAGGCAGGCCATCAGGCGCTGGCGCGGACGGCATTGTTTTTTGATGTTCGAAACCCGCTTCTGGTGCCTGGAAAGAGGCCGTCATATAAAAAATCGGTTTGCCGTTTTGAATAGCAGCAACCCGGCGGGCGCTGAAGCTGTTACCGTCACGCAGCGTTTCGACATCATAAATAATCGGCTTCTTACTATCGCCAGGGCGAAGAAAGTAGCTGTGAAACGAATGTACCAGCCGCTCTTCAGGGACGGTCTCTTTTGCAGCATACAAGGCCTGACCCACGACCTGGCCGCCAAACACCTGGCGTAAACCTAAATCTTCACTCTGGCCGCGAAAGAGTCCTTCCTCAATTTTTTCCAGATTTAACAATGTCAGTAAATTTTTTAGCGCCTGACTCATATAACTCTCCAGTAACAAAGCTGCCGCAGCAAGCCAAAGTGAGTTGAGTATAACGCAAATTTGCTACTGGTCCGATGGGTGCAATGGTCTGAATTACGGGCTAATTACAGGCAGAAATGCGTGATGTGTGCCACACTTGTTGACGTTACTATTTTGTTAACCACTCTTCCGGCGAGGAAAGTTAGCCCGCTGGTGCATTGATAATAAGGAGAAATGAATGAAACTCGTGCACATGGCCAGTGGTTTAGCGGTTGCGATTGCGTTGGCGGCTTGCGCAGATAAAAGCGCGGATATTCAGACGCCAGCCCCGGCTGCAAATACATCTATTTCAGCAACACAACAACCTGCTATCCAGCAACCGAATGTCTCCGGTACCGTCTGGATCCGGCAGAAAGTCGCACTGCCGCCTGATGCTGTGCTGACCGTGACACTTTCTGACGCGTCGTTAGCCGATGCACCGTCAAAAGTGCTGGCGCAGAAAGCGGTGCGTACCGAAGGTAAACAGTCACCATTCAGCTTTGTTCTGCCATTTAATCCGGCAGATGTTCAGCCGAACGCGCGTATTCTGTTGAGTGCGGCGATTACCGTGAATGACAAACTGGTATTTATCACCGATACCGTTCAGCCGGTGATCAACCAGGGCGGAACTAAAGCCGACCTGACATTGGTGCCGGTACAGCAAACCGCCGTGCCGGTTCAGGCCAGCGGTGGTGCAACGACTACCGTACCTTCGACTTCACCAACTCAGGTGAATCCGTCTTCGGCAGTTCCAGCTCCTACGCAATATTAAGCGACGTTAACCCTCTCCGCCCGGAGAGGGTTAGTAGTTCCAGCGATAACGCTGCAAGTCGATTTGCCCGCTTCCCGATACCATCACACCTTCTGCCAGTAATGCCTGTCGCTGACGCTGTAAATCCGGTCCGGTTAGCGAAATTGTGCCGTGGCGATTAACCACCCGGTGCCAGGGTAAGGTGCTGCCTTCAGGGAGACGCTTTAACACACCGCCCACCTGGCGCGCGGCGCGGGGCGATCCCGCCAGTTTCGCCACATCACCGTAAGTGGTGACATAGCCTTCGGGAATAGCGGCGACGATTTGCCAGACGCGTTGGGGAAATGAATCTTCTTTTTCCATCTTTTCTTCCTGAGGTAATTTTTCAGCATAATCTGGAAAAACGCCCGAGTGAAGTCGCATTGCGCAAGAAACCAGCATCTGGCACGCGATGGGTTGCAATTAGCCGGGGCAGCAGTGATAATGCGCCTGTGCGTTGGTTCTCAACGCTCTCAATGGGGGCTCTGTTGGTTCTCCCGCAACGCTACTCTGTTTACCAGGTCAGGTCCGGAAGGAAGCAGCCAAGGCAGATGACGCGTGTGCCGGGATGTAGCTGGCAGGGCCCCCACCCATTTCTGCCTCCCACCGTTTCGTCAAAAAACCCCAACATGGCTAAACTTTAACCACAACTGACGTCGCAAGAATTGTCTGGCTGCGCAGTACGCTTCGGAGGTATGTCTGATGAAGTATGTTGATGGTTTTGTGGTTGCCGTTCCTGCCGATAAAAAGGATGCCTATCGGGAAATGGCCGCTAAGGCTGCGCCATTGTTTAAAGAGTTTGGCGCGCTTCGTATTGTCGAATGCTGGGCCAGCGATGTACCGGATGGCAAAGTGACCGATTTTCGTATGGCGGTGAAAGCGGAAGAGAATGAAGAGGTTGTCTTTAGCTGGATTGAATACCCTTCAAAAGAGGTCCGCGACGCTGCTAATCAAAAGATGATGTCGGACCCACGGATGAAAGAGTTCGGCGAGTCCATGCCGTTTGACGGCAAGCGAATGATCTATGGCGGATTCGAGTCAATCATCGACGAATAGGTAGCGTGACGGGCTGTGCGGCGTGCCGTCAGCCCAAAAATTCACAAATGTTGCTCGGCCCAGCGTAAGAAATCTTCTTTCGGTAATGCCTTGCTGTAGAGCCAGCCCTGACCGTAGTGCACGCCATGCTGGCGTAGCCACTCTTCTTGTTTACTGGTTTCGATTCCCTCCGCTACCATTTTCAGTTTCAGTGTTTTTGCCATTTCGATGATATGCGGCGTGACATTTTTATATTCCAGCGCATCAACGAAAGATTTATCGATCTTCAGAATGTCGACATCCAGATCCTGTAAATAACTTAAACTTGAATATCCCGTACCAAAATCATCAAGATAAATTTCATGGCCCGCCTCCCGGTAGCGAGAAATTATCGGGGCGCTGGTTTTCGGATCGGCAAACTCGCGTTCAGTGAGTTCAAGCGCGATCTGTCTGGGATTAACCTGATAGTGATTGATCATTTCACGCAGCAATTGCGGGATTTTTTCCGAGGTGAGCACGGTGGATTCAAGATTGATCGAAATATGCTGCTGTGGATGCTGACGCAGCCAGTCGCCCATATCTTCAAAGACGCTTCTTATAATCAGTAGCGTCAATGGCTCAGAAAGGCCCGTTTGCTGTGCCAGCGGAATAAAACTATCTGGTGACAACCAACTACCGTCTGTCTGCGGCCAGCGCGCCAGTGCCTCAGCACCGACAATTTTGCCATTGGCTAAGGAGACAATCGGCTGATAGTGCACGCAAATATCACGATTTTCGATAGCATCCTGCAGCCGATGATGCGGTGACTGGATACGGCGCAAAATACGCAGCACAAACATCGCTGCCAGCAGGCCAATCACCAACCCGAGCGGTAACCAAATAAAGACTTGCCGATGCCAGCCTTTCTGCAACATTTTCGTTGAAGCCCAGGTGATGATCGAAATATTCATCTCCGGGAAGGGCAGGATATCGTAAATGATTCCATTATTTTCGATATGCTCACCGGGTGTTTTTTGTAGCCTGGTAATAATTCCCTGAGCAATTTCATCGCTGCTGGTTATGACAACGTTATGGGCATTGCCAATAATGGCGGCATCAATTTGCCATGAGCTATAGGGAATGACATCAATAAAGGAAGCGGGGTCGATCATGACGACATAATGTGCCGTTCCCATGGCGACCATGTAACGGATAATGCCTAAATCGTTATGCGATGTTAACCAGACACGATAACCATCTTTCGAAATTTTACCTGGCTCGGGGAAGGTATCGGGCGGACTTTCATGCTCCAGAGACGAACACTGGGGAACGTTGTTATCGATATAAACCACTTCCTGAATATAGCGATAACTGTAAGATACCCGACGCATTTCCATGAGATGGGCTTCGCTACAGGCAGCGCCTTGCCATCTTTCCAGCTCTTGCAGCGCATCTTTCCCTTGTGTCGCCACCTTATTGGCCCGAATAGCGACGCGGGAGGAATAGGTATCCAGCTCTTCAATAAACGATGTTTCTACCTGCTGATGGGCCAGCCAGATGCTTAAGCCGACAGGCAGCAATACTGAAAGAATCAGTACTCCCGAAATAAGGCCGACCAGATGTCGTGTTCTCACCAGCATATCCTTATTAACACAGTGTAGGGAAAGTATATCTGATTGTGGAAAAAGGCTGGCAGGAGATAAGGAGGTAGAGCTGGTATTTCATGAAGTGATGGGTGGAAACGATCATTGTCATTTGACCAGGCGCAGAGCTTTACGCCTGGTATGTAACCCTAACTTAAGATGTTGATTCGGCGCGAGCGAGGGTAAAAATATCGTAAAAAGACAGTTCACCTTTACGGACGATCATTTTTTGCAGTTGTTCCTTATGAACATCCGCGACACGCGGAGAGTTCAAGATGGCTTCAACCAGCGCGGCAGGTACAAAGCGCGTGTTGTACCATTCGCCGTTATAGCAAACGCGGAAATCCAGCACGTCGATATCTTCATAACGGTAGCGTGGGTAGACATCGAAAAAGAAGAAACCATTAAGCAGGATAAATAATACAACCAGTAGCCAGACAGAGCCTGACAGCGTTTCGGACTGCAACATCACCGCCAGGGTGGCAAAAAAAGCAACGTACATACCGATAAACAGCCCCGGATGTTTACGGATAAAACTGATACTAAAGCGGGGTTTGTTGTCGCGTTTTTCGCGGGTATTCAGAGACTCAATCGTTTCGGTCAGCAGGCGTTGTATTTCGGTCATCGTTTGCCTTCGTGGTATCTGCAACTTTCCAGGGAACACCCTATTTTAACGTGGGAATAGTAGAGGGGAAGTAACAGATTTACCACAATTTTGCATAACAGTTGCGAAAAACCGATTACAATTTTTTAATTATTCTGGCTGGATTACCGCCCACGACAACGTTGTTCGGGACATCTTTTGTGACAACTGCACCTGAGGCTACCACGACGTTATCACCAATGGTCACACCAGGGTTAATGACCGCGCGTCCGCCAATCCAGACGTTATTACCGATGGTGACGGGTTTCCCCAGTTCAGCACCGCTATTACGTGCTACAGGGTCGATGGGATGTGTTGCCGTGTAGATATGAACGCCTGGTGCCAACATACAGTTATCACCGATGCGAATAGGGCAGACATCAAGCATCACGCAATCGAAGTTGGCGAAAAAATTATTACCGAGAAAAATGTTATAGCCATAGTCACAGCGAAACGTTGGCTCAATATAAGCCTCTGTCACCTGACCGAATAGATCAGCGAGAATTTGCTGGCGTAATGTGTGCTCTTCCGCCAGGGAATGATTGTATCGGTGAATAAGCTGACGAGCGCGCAGGCGATCGCGAGATAACGTCTCATCTGCCGAGCGATACAACTCACCAGCAATCATCTTTTCTTTTTCTGTGCTCATTACTGACCTCCGGTTGCTGAAAATGCGGCAACACAGTAAGACGAAAAGTCAGTGAAGAGAACGTTCCCATTACATCTGTGTGATAAAGATCACATAGGGTATGTCTTCATGGCGAAAAAGTATAAAATTCTTAATAAACAGCCGGTTATAGCTCCGAAAGCGAATTATTTATTAGCGAATAAATTTCCATACTGAGGAAGGGATCTTGTCGTACAGTTTATTCATGGTCAATTCGGCGAGGCGGTGATCTGCGGCTGAGTAAAATACCGCCAGTTCATTATCTGATAATTCGTATTTATTTTTCTCGATAACACGCTCCAGCGTGTCAATTGTCTGGCAACGACGTAAACGCATTAAATAATCGGTTTTCGTTAAAGGTTTTTCGGACATACTTCTACCCATGGTTGTAATAATTCTAACAAGATAAACTCGCAGGATTCTCTTTCGTCGCATTGACAAAACAACGGAATAGTCGATTACCTGACTTCCGCCATTTCTGAAGATCCTGCATATTAATACCATAACTACTGAACAACATAAAGGTGTCATCCAGATATTCGTCGATCTGCTCAATGAGCTTATTGTCTTCATTATACTTAATTTTGTAATTAAGTGCGAAGGTCGCAATATGCTCAATCAGTTCATTCAACTGGAGGTTGATCGCCGAGGTTGGGTCGTTAACCCAGCCATGATTGCTTTCTTCAAGGTTTGCAAGGCAGTCATGATACAGGGTTTCACAGAGAAACTTAAGCTGTGCGATATCATGTCTTTTGGGTGAGTATTCATCCATAACGCGTCCCCTTCTTAGCGGTTGAACTAACGGACACCTTTCGGGATGGAAAAAACTTACTGACCTGGACTTGCCCTCTCGTTTGTTAGCTTAACTATAAGCCACTCTTTGCAGGTTTTCATCGCATTATTACGAAAAATTACAATTAGGAAGGAATCGGGACAGGACTCACTTTTTCATACTAGCACTAACCCGCAGCAGGTAAAAGCAGTCTGCTCGAACTGTTCATAACATTTCAGGATTATCGCCAGATGAAATTGGTGACACTAATACCAGGATTGCTCTGAATATGACGTAATAACCGAGGAATGAATAAAGAATTACCGCAAATAATTAAGAATAGCCTCTAAATGATTATGGATTATTAAATCTATTAGCGCTACTTAATATAAATTAACTAACAATCAGTATTTTTTATGAATTTTATCCGTGGTTAATACTGGTTTTCGTATGAGATCCTGAGTTGGTGGTTCAATTACTCCTTAATGTTCGTAGGTTATGCATAAAAAAGGCCGCTTGCGCGGCCTTAGTGATTACACGTTGTATCAATGATGATCGACAGTATGGCTGTGCTCGATATCTTCATTCTTGCGGCTAAAGCGGCGGCGAACCACAACAAAGAATACCGGAACGAAGAAGATTGCCAGTACCGTTGCGGTCACCATCCCGCCCATTACACCGGTACCTACTGCGTTCTGCGCGCCGGAACCAGCACCAGTACTGATAACCAGCGGCATAACGCCGAGGATAAACGCCAGCGAGGTCATCAGGATCGGACGTAAACGCATCCGCACTGCATCAAGCGTCGCTTCAATCAGACCTTTACCTTCTTTATCCATCAAGTCTTTGGCGAATTCGACGATAAGTATCGCGTTCTTCGCCGACAACCCAATGGTTGTGAGCAGGCCTACCTGGAAGTAAACGTCATTAGTCAGGCCACGGAAGGTGGCAGCCAGCAACGCACCGATAACCCCCAGCGGAACGACCAGCATAACGGAGAACGGAATCGACCAGCTCTCGTACAGCGCCGCCAGACACAGGAATACGACAATCAACGAAATCGCGTACAGTGAAGGTGCCTGGTTGCCGGAGAGGCGTTCCTGATAGGACATCCCCGTCCAGTCATAGCCAACACCGGTAGGCAGTTTGCTCGCCAGTTGTTCCATTAGCTCCATTGCTTCACCGGTACTTTTACCCGGTGCCGCCTGGCCTAAGATTTCCATGGATGGCAGGCCATTGTAACGTTCCAGACGCGGCGAACCGTACTCCCAACGAGAAGAGGAGAATGCCGAGAACGGCACCATCTGACCATCAGCAGCACGAACATACCAGTCGCCGATATCATCCGGCAGCATACGGTATTTCGCTTCTGACATGACGTAAACTTTCTTCACACGACCGCGGTCGATAAAGTCGTTCACATAGCTACCGCCCCATGCAGCGCCCAGAGTGGTGTTAATGTCGTTGATAGAAACACCCAGCGCCTGCGCTTTTTCCTGGTCGATATCAATCTTAAACTGCGGGGTATCTTCCAGACCGTTTGGACGTACGCTGGTCAGCATATCAGGGTGCTTCGCTGCTTCTGCAAGCAGCTGGTTACGCGCCTGAGTCAGTTTTTCGTGACCAAGGCCAGCCTGGTCAATCAGCTCAAAGTCAAAGCCGGTTGCAGTACCCAGTTCCACGATTGCGGGCAGGTTAAAGGCGAAAACCATCGCATCTTTGATTTGCGAGAAAGCGCGTGTTGCACGCATGGTAATCGCTTCAACTTTGTTTTCTTCGCCCGGACGATCGGCCCAGTCCTTCAAGGAAACGAACGCAATACCGGTATTCTGACCACGTCCCGCAAAGCCGAAGCCGTTAACGGCGAACACCGACTCAACGTTGTTCTTTTCTTTGGTCAGATAGTAATGCGTTACCTCATTGAGCACTTTCTGCGTACGTTCCTGCGTTGCACCTGCTGGCAGCTGAACCATGGTCATAAATACGCCCTGGTCCTCATCTGGCAAGAAGGAGCTTGGCAGACGCACGAACAGATAGGCCATGCCGACCACGATGATCAGATACAGCACCAGGTAACGCCCCGTACTGCGCAGAATACCGCCTACGCTGTCGGTGTAGTGGTGCGTGCTCTTCTCGAACATGCGGTTAAACCAGCCGAAGAAGCCTTTTTTACCTTCCCCGTGATCGCCTTTGGCAATCGGTTTCAGCATGGTGGCACAAAGAGCCGGAGTCAGGATCAACGCTACCAGTACCGACAGCGCCATTGCTGAAACAATGGTAATAGAGAACTGACGATAGATAGCACCAGTAGAACCGCCAAAGAAGGCCATCGGTACGAATACCGCCGACAGTACCATCGCGATACCGACCAGAGCGCCCTGAATCTGCCCCATCGACTTACGGGTAGCTTCTTTTGGCGGCAAACCTTCTTCCGCCATAACACGCTCCACGTTTTCTACCACAACGATAGCGTCATCCACCAACAAGCCGATAGCGAGCACCATCCCGAACATTGTTAGCGTGTTTATCGAGAAGCCAAAGGCGGCAAGGACGGCAAAGGTCCCGAGCAATACCACCGGTACGGCAATGGTCGGAATCAACGTCGCGCGGAAGTTCTGCAGGAACAGATACATAACCAGGAACACGAGGATGATCGCTTCGACCAGCGTTTTAACCACTTCGTGAATAGAGATTTTCACGAACGGCGTGGTGTCGTACGGGTAAACAATTTTCAGACCCGACGGGAAGAACGGTTCCATCTTCGCCAGTTCAGCACGGATTGCCGCAGCGGTATCCAGCGCGTTTGCACCGGTCGCCAGCTTGATCCCCAGACCGGAAGCCGGTTGGCCGTTAAACTCTGCGATGATGTCGTAGTTCTCACCACCCAGCTCAATCTTCGCCACATCACGCAGCAGTACGCGGGAACCATCTTGATTCACTTTCAGCAGGATTTTGCCGAACTCTTCAGTAGAGGTCAGACGCGTCTGAGCAATAATAGAGGCGTTAAGCTGTTGGCCTTTCACCGGCGGCGTACCACCGAGCTGACCCGCCGCAACCTGGGCGTTCTGCGCTTTGATGGCGGTAATGACATCAACCGGCGTTAGCTGGAATTTGTTCAGCTCATTCGGGTTCATCCAGATACGCATCGCGTACTGTGAACCGAACAACTGAACATCACCCACGCCCGACGTACGGCTGATGGCATCTTTCATATTCGCCGCTACGTAGTCAGAGATATCCTCCTGCGTCATGGTGCCATCGGTGTTGATAACGCCGACAACCATCAGGAAGCTGCTGGATGATTTCTCAACGCTCACCCCTTGCTGCTGAACTTCTTGCGGCAGCAACGGCATCGCCAGCTGCAGTTTGTTCTGCACCTGAACCTGCGCGATATCCGCATCAGTACCAGACTCAAAGGTCAGGGTGATCTGCACGGTACCCGTGGAGTCACTGTTAGAGGACATGTACATCAGGTTATCGATACCGTTCATATTCTGTTCGATAACCTGTGTCACCGTGTCCTGCACTGTTTTCGCATCAGCGCCGGGGTAGGAGGCGGAGATCGTTACTGCCGGCGGTGCAATCGTAGGATATTGCGCCACCGGCAGTTTGAGGATCGCCAGCCCCCCTGCCAACATGATGATAATGGCGATCACCCACGCAAAAATCGGGCGATCGATAAAGAAATTAGGCATGTCTTAACGGCTCCTGTTTAAGTTAAGACTTGGACTGTTCAGGCTGAGCACCGCTTGCGGCTTGCTGGTTATTATCAGCGGTAACTTCTTGTGCTTTTACCTGGACACCAGGACGCACTTTCTGCAGCCCACTTATTACTACGCGATCGCCTGCTTTCAGACCTTCTGTCACCAGCCACTTATCGCCAATAGCCTGGCTTGCAACGATCGGACGGGTTTCCACTTTGTCATCCGCGCCAACTACCAGTACGGTGGCATCACCACGCGGCGTACGGGTTACGCCCTGTTGCGGGACTAAAATAGCGTTTGGATTAAGCCCTTCTTCCAGACGTGCGCGCACGAACATACCCGGCAGCAGAGTGTGATCCGGGTTCGGGAAGATAGCGCGTAGGGTGATAGACCCAGTGGTCTGATCAACGGTAACGTCAGAGAATTCCAGCGTACCGTCCTGCGGGAACTTAATGCCGTCACTGGTGATCAGCGACACTTTGGCTTTGCCGTTCTCTTGTTTCAGCGTGCCATTCGCCAGTTCCTGTTTCAGGCGCAGGAAGTCGTTGCTGGACTGGGTCACATCAACGTAGATCGGATCAAGTTGCTGCACGGTTGCCAGCGCAGTCGCCTGACCGTTCTGTACCAATGCGCCTTCCGTCACGTTCGACTTACCAATGCGACCGCTAATCGGAGAGGTGACTTTGGTGTAAGCCAGATTGATCCGCGCAGTTTCAACGGCAGCTTTCGCCGCAGTTACCGCAGCATTCGCCTGTTGCGCATCAGCCAGAGCCTGATCGTACTCTTGCTTACTGATGTACTGAGTACCGAGCAGTTTCTGATAACGATTCACCGTCAATTGCGCGATATTGGCTGCAGCCTGGGCTTTCGCCAGATCACCTTTCGCACTGTCGTATGTCGCCTGATAGGTCGCAGGATCAATCTGATAGAGAGAGACACCTGCTTCGATGTCGCTACCTTCTTTGAAATTACGCTTCAGGATAATCCCGCTAACTTGAGGACGAACTTCTGCGATCCGGTAGGCACTGGTGCGACCCGGAAGCTCGGTTGTGATCTGCAGAGGTTCAGTTTTGACTGTTACTACGCCAACGGCGGGCATCTGCTGGCCACCTTGTTGGGCCTGTTTGTCGTCACATCCTGTTAGGGCTAAGCTGCCTGAGAGCATCAGAACGACCGCCAGAGGCGTAAACCCTCTGTTTTTGTTCATATGTAAACCTCGAGTGTCCGATTTCAAATTGGTCAATGGTCAAAAGTTAATAAACCCATTGCTGCGTTTATATTATCGTCGTGCTATGGTACATACATTCACAAATGTATGTAAATCTAACGCCTGTAAATTCACGAACATATGGCACGAAAAACCAAACAAGAAGCGCAAGAAACGCGCCAACACATCCTCGATGTGGCTCTACGTCTTTTCTCACAGCAGGGGGTATCATCCACCTCGCTGGGCGAGATTGCAAAAGCAGCTGGCGTTACGCGCGGTGCAATCTACTGGCATTTTAAAGACAAGTCGGATTTGTTCAGTGAGATCTGGGAACTGTCAGAATCCAATATTGGTGAACTAGAGCTTGAGTATCAGGCAAAATTCCCTGGCGATCCACTCTCAGTATTAAGAGAGATATTAATTCATGTTCTTGAATCCACGGTGACAGAAGAACGACGTCGATTATTGATGGAGATTATATTCCACAAATGCGAATTTGTCGGAGAAATGGCTGTTGTGCAACAGGCACAACGTAATCTCTGTCTGGAAAGTTATGACCGTATAGAACAAACGTTAAAACATTGTATTGAAGCGAAAATGTTGCCTGCGGATTTAATGACGCGTCGGGCAGCAATTATTATGCGCGGCTATATTTCCGGCCTGATGGAAAACTGGCTCTTTGCCCCGCAATCTTTTGATCTTAAAAAAGAAGCCCGCGATTACGTCGCCATCTTACTGGAGATGTATCTCCTGTGCCCCACGCTTCGTAATCCTGCCACTAACGAATAACCCTGAATCTGACTCCAGGATTTTTCCTGGACATTTTCGTCGTTGCTATTCTGGTTCACTGCGTCGTGATATTCTTGCGGTTTGACTTTTTCAGGTCGTTCTTCAGGTTCAGAAACCTTCATTCATCATGACTATGTTCCAGTATTACAAACGATCACGGCATTTTGTTTTTTCAGCATTTATTGCTTTTGTTTTTGTCTTGTTATGCCAGAACACGGCGTTTGCGCGGGCGTCATCGAATGGTGATCTGCCGACAAAAGCGGACCTGCAGGCGCAACTTGACTCACTAAATAAACAAAAAGATCTTTCTGCTCAGGACAAACTGGTGCAGCAGGATCTGACAGATACATTAGCCACCCTCGATAAAATCGATCGCATAAAAGAAGAGACAGTTCAGCTACGGCAAAAAGTCGCTGAAGCGCCGGAAAAAATGCGCCAGGCGACCGCGGCGTTAACAGCACTTAGCGATGTCGATAACGACGAAGAAACGCGCAAAATTCTGAGTACGCTTTCGTTGCGCCAGCTGGAAACTCGCGTTGCCCAGGCGCTGGACGATTTGCAAAACGCACAAAACGATCTGGCGTCTTATAACAGCCAGCTGGTTTCGTTACAGACGCAGCCCGAACGCGTGCAAAATGCGATGTATAACGCTTCGCAGCAGCTGCAACAAATTCGCAGTCGTCTGGATGGGACTGATGTCGGCGAGACTGCCTTACGTCCCAGCCAGAAAGTGTTAATGCAGGCTCAGCAGGCGTTGCTGAATGCGGAGATTGACCAGCAGCGTAAAAGCCTGGAAGGGAACACCGTCTTGCAGGATACCTTGCAAAAGCAACGTGATTACGTGACGGCGAACAGCGCCCGTCTGGAGCACCAGTTGCAGCTGTTGCAAGAAGCGGTAAACAGCAAGCGCCTGACTTTAACTGAAAAAACGGCGCAGGAAGCCGTCTCCCCGGATGAAGCCGCGCGTATTCAGGCTAATCCGCTGGTGAAACAGGAACTGGAAATTAACCAGCAGTTAAGTCAGCGTCTGATTACCGCGACTGAAAACGGTAATCAGTTGATGCAGCAAAACATTAAAGTCAAAAACTGGCTGGAGCGGGCGCTGCAATCGGAACGCAATATTAAAGAGCAGATTGCCGTCCTGAAGGGCAGCCTGCTGTTGTCTCGTATCCTTTACCAGCAACAACAAACGCTGCCCTCGGCGGATGAACTGGAAAACATGACCAACCGCATCGCGGATTTGCGTCTCGAACAGTTTGAAGTTAACCAGCAGCGTGATGCACTCTTCCAGAGCGATGCGTTCGTCAACAAACTGGAAGAAGGTCACACCAACGAAGTCAACAGCGAAGTTCACGATGCGTTATTGCAAGTGGTTGATATGCGTCGCGAATTGCTGGATCAACTCAACAAACAGTTGGGTAACCAGCTGATGATGGCCATTAACCTGCAAATCAACCAGCAGCAGTTAATGAGCGTATCGAAAAACCTGAAATCCATCCTGACTCAGCAAATCTTTTGGGTGAACAGTAACCGTCCAATGGACTGGGACTGGATCAAAGCGTTCCCGCAAAGCCTGAAAGATGAATTTAAGTCGATGAAAATCACGGTGAACTGGGAAAAAGCCTGGCCTGCCGTTTTTATCGCTTTCCTCGCTGGTTTGCCGCTGCTGTTGATTGCCGGGCTGATCCACTGGCGTCTGGGCTGGCTGAAAGCGTATCAACAGAAACTGGCTTCCGCTGTGGGTTCCCTGCGTAACGATAGCCAGCTCAACACACCAAAAGCGATCCTTATCGACCTGATCCGCGCGCTGCCGGTGTGCCTGATTATTCTCGCGGTTGGCCTGATTCTGTTGACCATGCAGCTCAACATCAGCGAACTGCTATGGTCGTTCAGTAAAAAACTGGCGATTTTCTGGCTGGTGTTTGGCCTGTGCTGGAAGGTACTGGAGAAAAATGGCGTTGCCGTGCGTCACTTCGGCATGCCGGGGCAGCAGACCAGCCACTGGCGTCGGCAAATTGTCCGCATCAGTCTCGCGTTGCTGCCTATCCATTTCTGGTCTGTGGTGGCAGAACTTTCCCCGCTGCATCTGATGGATGATGTGCTGGGGCAGGCGATGATTTTCTTCAACCTGCTGCTGATTGCCTTCCTGGTATGGCCAATGTGCCGCGAAAGCTGGCGTGATAAAGAGTCGCACACCATGCGACTGGTCACCATTACCGTGCTGTCGATTATCCCGATTGCATTGATGGTGCTGACTGCCACGGGTTATTTCTACACCACGCTGCGCCTCTCCGGGCGTTGGATTGAAACCGTTTATCTGGTGATCATCTGGAACTTGCTCTACCAGACGGTATTGCGCGGCTTAAGCGTAGCGGCGCGGCGTATCGCCTGGCGTCGTGCGCTGGCGCGTCGGCAGAATCTGGTGAAAGAGGGCGCAGAAGGTGCCGAACCGCCGGAAGAACCCACCATTGCACTGGAGCAAGTTAACCAGCAGACGCTGCGTATTACCATGTTGCTGATGTTTGCGCTGTTCGGTGTCATGTTCTGGGCAATTTGGTCCGATTTGATCACCGTGTTCAGCTATCTCGACAGCATCACGCTCTGGCATTACAACGGCACTGAAGCTGGCGCTGCGGTGGTGAAAAACGTCACCATGGGCAGTCTGTTGTTTGCGATTATCGCCTCAATGGTGGCCTGGGCGTTGATTCGCAACCTGCCTGGTTTACTGGAAGTGCTGGTGCTCTCGCGACTGAATATGCGTCAGGGCGCGTCGTATGCCATTACTACCATCCTTAACTACATCATTATTGCCGTTGGTGCGATGACGGTGTTCGGATCGCTGGGCGTCTCTTGGGATAAACTCCAGTGGCTGGCCGCAGCATTATCCGTAGGTCTTGGTTTTGGTTTACAAGAAATTTTCGGTAACTTCGTCTCCGGTTTGATCATTCTGTTCGAACGTCCGGTGCGTATTGGCGATACGGTAACCATTGGTAGCTTCTCGGGGACGGTAAGTAAGATCCGTATTCGTGCGACAACGATTACCGATTTCGATCGCAAAGAAGTGATCATCCCGAACAAAGCGTTTGTTACCGAGCGTCTGATCAACTGGTCGTTGACTGACACTACTACGCGTCTGGTGATCCGTCTCGGCGTGGCCTATGGCTCCGATCTGGAAAAAGTGCGTAAAGTGTTACTGAAGGCGGCGACTGAGCACCCAAGGGTGATGCACGAACCAATGCCGGAAGTCTTCTTTACGGCGTTTGGTGCCAGCACGTTGGATCATGAGCTGCGTCTGTATGTGCGTGAACTGCGTGACCGTAGTCGTACTGTCGATGAGCTGAACCGTACTATCGATCAGCTGTGCCGTGAAAACGACATCAACATTGCCTTTAACCAGCTTGAAGTGCATCTGCACAACGAGAAGGGCGATGAGGTGACGGAAGTCAAACGCGACTACAAAGGCGATGACCCGACGCCAGCGGTAGGGTAATAACCAAAGGGGGCGACATTTAGTTGCCCCGAGATTACTGACAAAGTGCGCGTTGTTCATGCCGGATGCGGCGTGACCGCCTTATCCGGCCTACGAAACCGCAAGAATTCAATGTATTGCAGGAGCGGTGTAGGCCTGATAAGCGTAGCGCATCAGGCAGTTTTGCGTTTGCCCACAATCTTAGGGGACATTTAGCGGCCCCATTTATTTCTCACTTTTCCGCCTCATCATCGCGCGTTAATTTCTTTTCATAATCGCGTTTTACAATATCCAGCGCGCGCAGCACGGTGCGGGCTGGGATCTGATTTTCTTCCAGCAGCACAATCAAATCGACAGCCAGTTTGACATCGTCAGGGGCATTTTCCAGTGACATACTCTCTCCATTGCTAGCGGGTTAAGCGCGCTAGCCTGTTTTCGATTTTTTCCAGCGCATGGCGGCAGCGTGCCAGGCGCGCTTCATAGGCTTCCACTTCACGATGCAGCGTTTGCTGTTCCACGAGATCGGTCACCCGCGCCAGGCGGGCTCTGCGTTCGGCAACCATCTCACGTAGCCGCCGCTCAAAATCCTGATGCTGAATACGTTTACGCTGCCAGCGGGCAATTTTCGGTGGCGCACTGTCCCACTCGCGCAATGACCAGGCGGAGGCTTCACGCGCGATGGCTTCCAGTTGTGCCGCCAGATGTTCCGCCAGCCAGGCCACTTGCGGCAGCTGTTGCTGCTCAACTGCATGACGAAGCGCAGCCAGATTATCGCCCGCCTCATCGAGACAAGCCTGCAGTGTTGTCGCACGGGTTTGAAAAAGGTGTCTGTCAAAACGGGCACTTAGCGTGGCAAATTGCGCTACCGGGGCACAACGCTGACGCAGCGTAGCGAGCTGTCCTTCCAGTTTTTCCAGCAGCAGGGCGGTTTTCACGATAAGACCTCAATGAAAATGATAATTGTTATGCTAAAGTAGCCACTCTGTAAGCTGACAACACTCAATATGCAACGAATCATTTTAATCATCATTGGCTGGCTGGCGGTAGTGCTGGGTACGCTGGGCGTGGTATTACCGGTATTACCGACGACGCCGTTTATCCTGCTGGCGGCCTGGTGCTTTGCCCGTTCTTCCCCGCGCTTTCACGCCTGGTTGCTGTACCGCTCATGGTTTGGCAGCTATCTACGTTTCTGGCAGAAACATCATGCGATGCCGCGCGGCGTCAAACCGCGGGCGATTTTGCTTATTTTGCTCACGTTTGCCATTTCTCTGTGGTTCGTCCAGATGCCATGGGTGCGCATCATGTTGCTGGTAATTCTCGCCTGTTTGCTTTTCTATATGTGGCGAATTCCGGTGATTGATGAAAAGCAAGAAAAGCACTGAAGCACAACAATCGCAGTTGCAATTATTGCGTACAGCCAGTACATTCTGGCGTTTTCGAGCACAGGCGCAGGCGGTCAAAGGTTAAACAACTGTTACTTTTGATACGTTTAAAACGCGCCGTGAGTACCACCGTAACAAGCAGGCATACACTTATGACCGCGACTGCACAGCAGCTTGAGTATCTCAAAAATAGCATCAAAAGCATTCAGGACTACCCAAAACCCGGCATTCTTTTCCGCGATGTCACCAGCTTACTGGAAGACCCGAAAGCTTACGCTCTCAGCATCGACTTGCTGGTTGAGCGTTACAAAAATGCGGGCATTACCAAAGTTGTCGGCACCGAAGCGCGTGGCTTCTTGTTTGGCGCTCCGGTAGCTCTGGGTCTGGGCGTTGGCTTTGTACCGGTCCGTAAACCGGGCAAACTGCCGCGTGAAACCATCAGTGAAACTTACGACCTGGAATACGGCACCGATCAGCTGGAGATCCACGTTGATGCCATCAAACCGGGCGACAAAGTTCTGGTGGTGGACGATCTGCTGGCAACCGGCGGCACTATCGAAGCGACCGTTAAACTGATCCGTCGTCTGGGTGGTGAAGTGGCTGACGCTGCGTTCATTATCAACCTGTTCGATCTCGGCGGCGAACAGCGTCTCGAAAAACAGGGCATTACCAGCTACAGCCTTGTCCCGTTCCCGGGCCATTAATTATCGCCAGTCTTGTGCTGCCCACGCTACGGACAGCACAAGATGTGCATTCAGCCTCGCCGTTCTGACGGGGCTGTGTTAGCATTACCCCTTCGTGAATCCACCTTCCAGCGTTTCAGAGCCTGCCAATGAGTTATCAGGTCTTAGCCCGAAAATGGCGCCCACAAACCTTTGCTGACGTCGTCGGCCAGGAACATGTGCTGACCGCACTGGCGAACGGCTTGTCGTTAGGGCGTATTCATCATGCTTATCTTTTTTCCGGTACCCGTGGCGTCGGAAAAACCTCTATCGCCCGACTGCTGGCGAAGGGGCTAAACTGCGAAACCGGCATTACCGCGACGCCGTGCGGCGTGTGCGATAACTGTCGTGAAATCGAGCAGGGGCGCTTTGTCGATCTGATTGAAATCGACGCCGCCTCGCGCACCAAAGTTGAAGATACCCGCGACCTGCTGGATAACGTCCAGTACGCTCCGGCGCGTGGTCGTTTCAAAGTTTATCTGATCGACGAAGTGCATATGCTGTCGCGCCACAGCTTTAACGCACTGTTAAAAACCCTTGAAGAGCCGCCGGAGCACGTTAAGTTTCTGCTGGCGACGACCGATCCACAGAAATTGCCGGTGACGATTTTGTCGCGCTGTTTGCAATTTCATCTCAAGGCGCTGGATGTCGAGCAAATTCGCCATCAACTTGAGCACATCCTCAACGAAGAACATATCGCTCACGAGCCGCGGGCGTTGCAATTGCTGGCGCGCGCCGCTGAAGGCAGCCTGCGAGATGCCTTAAGTCTGACCGACCAGGCGATTGCCAGCGGTGACGGCCAGGTTTCAACCCAGGCAGTCAGTGCGATGCTGGGTACGCTTGACGACGATCAGGCGCTGTCGCTGGTTGAAGCGATGGTCGAGGCCAACGGCGAGCGCGTAATGGCGCTGATTAATGAAGCCGCTGCCCGTGGTATCGAGTGGGAAGCGTTGCTGGTGGAAATGCTCGGCCTGTTGCATCGTATTGCGATGGTACAACTTTCGCCTGCTGCACTTGGCAACGACATGGCCGCCATTGAGCTGCGGATGCGTGAACTGGCGCGCACCATACCGCCGACGGATATTCAGCTTTACTATCAGACGCTGTTGATTGGTCGCAAAGAATTACCGTATGCGCCGGACCGCCGCATGGGCGTTGAGATGACGCTGCTGCGCGCGCTGGCGTTCCATCCACGTATGCCTCTGCCTGAGCCAGAAGTGCCACGCCAGTCCTTTGCGCCCGTCGCGCCAACGGCAGTAATGACGCCAACCCAGGTGCCGCCGCAACCGCAATCAGCGCCGCAGCAGGCACCGACTGTACCGCTCCCGGAAACCACCAGCCAGGTGCTGGCGGCGCGCCAGCAGTTGCAGCGCGTGCAGGGAGCAACCAAAGCAAAAAAGAGTGAACCGGCAGCCGCTACCCGCGCGCGGCCGGTGAATAACGCTGCGCTGGAAAGACTGGCTTCGGTCACCGATCGCGTTCAGGCGCGTCCGGTGCCATCGGCGCTGGAAAAAGCGCCAGCCAAAAAAGAAGCGTATCGCTGGAAGGCTACCACTCCAGTGATGCAGCAAAAAGAAGTGGTCGCCACGCCGAAGGCGCTGAAAAAAGCGCTGGAACATGAAAAAACGCCGGAACTGGCGGCGAAGCTGGCGGCAGAAGCCATTGAGCGCGACGCGTGGGCGGCACAGGTGAGTCAACTTTCGCTACCAAAACTGGTCGAACAGGTGGCCTTAAATGCCTGGAAAGAGGAGAGCGACAACGCAGTATGTCTGCATTTGCGCTCCTCTCAGCGGCATTTGAACAACCGCGGTGCACAGCAAAAACTGGCTGAAGCGTTGAGCACGTTAAAAGGTTCAACGGTTGAACTGACTATCGTTGAAGATGATAATCCCGCGGTGCGTACGCCGCTGGAGTGGCGTCAGGCGATATACGAAGAAAAACTTGCGCAGGCGCGCGAGTCCATTATTGCGGATAATAATATTCAGACCCTGCGTCGGTTCTTCGATGCGGAGCTGGATGAAGAAAGTATCCGCCCCATTTGATCGTAAGCACAGCTTACGTTCGTCATCCTTAACGTGATTGAGAGAGAAACCTATGTTTGGTAAAGGCGGTCTGGGTAACCTGATGAAGCAAGCCCAGCAGATGCAAGAAAAAATGCAGAAAATGCAGGAAGAGATCGCGCAGCTGGAAGTCACCGGCGAATCTGGCGCAGGTCTGGTAAAAGTGACCATCAACGGTGCACACAACTGCCGTCGCGTAGAGATCGACCCGAGCCTGCTGGAAGACGACAAAGAGATGCTGGAAGACCTGGTGGCTGCAGCATTCAACGACGCAGCACGTCGTATTGAAGAAACGCAGAAAGAAAAAATGGCCTCTGTATCCTCCGGAATGCAGCTGCCGCCTGGCTTTAAGATGCCGTTCTGATGCAAACCAGCCCGCTGTTAACACAGCTTATGGAAGCACTGCGCTGTCTGCCGGGCGTTGGCCCGAAGTCGGCGCAGCGTATGGCGTTCACGCTGCTTCAGCGCGATCGTAGCGGCGGGATGCGTCTGGCGCAGGCGCTCACCCGGGCGATGTCGGAAATCGGCCACTGCGCCGATTGCCGCACTTTCACCGAACAGGAAGTCTGTAACATCTGTTCGAATCCGCGTCGTCAGGAAAACGGTCAAATCTGTGTGGTGGAGAGTCCGGCGGACATCTACGCCATTGAGCAGACGGGGCAGTTTTCAGGCCGTTATTTTGTGTTGATGGGGCACCTGTCACCGCTGGACGGCATCGGTCCGGATGATATCGGCCTTGATCGTCTGGAACAGCGTCTGGCAGAGGAAAAAATCACTGAAGTGATCCTCGCCACCAATCCCACGGTTGAAGGTGAAGCTACCGCTAACTACATTGCCGAGCTTTGCGCGCAATATGACGTGGAAGCCAGCCGAATCGCTCATGGCGTACCGGTTGGCGGCGAACTGGAAATGGTCGATGGCACCACGCTGTCACACTCCCTTGCCGGGCGTCATAAGATTCGTTTTTAAGCAAACGAGAGCAGGATCACCTGCTCTCGCTTGAAATTATTCTCCCTTGTCCCCATCTCTCCCTCATCCTGTTTTTAACCTTAAAATGGCATTATTGAGGTAGACCTACATGAAAGGACAAGAAACTCGTGGTTTTCAGTCAGAAGTGAAACAGCTTCTGCACCTGATGATCCATTCTCTCTATTCCAATAAAGAAATCTTCCTGCGTGAGCTTATCTCTAACGCCTCCGATGCGGCGGACAAGCTGCGTTTCCGTGCGCTATCTAACCCGGACCTGTACGAAGGTGATGGCGAACTGCGCGTTCGTGTCTCTTTCGATAAAGACAAGCGCACGCTGACCATCTCCGATAACGGCGTGGGGATGACCCGCGACGAAGTGATTGACCATCTGGGGACTATCGCTAAATCCGGTACCAAATCATTCCTCGAATCCCTGGGTTCTGACCAGGCGAAAGACAGCCAGCTGATCGGTCAGTTTGGTGTTGGTTTCTACTCTGCGTTTATCGTGGCCGACAAAGTGACCGTGCGTACTCGCGCGGCAGGCGAAAAACCAGAAAACGGCGTCTTCTGGGAATCGGCTGGCGAAGGTGAATATACCGTTGCCGACATCACCAAAGAAGATCGTGGTACTGAAATCACCCTGCATCTGCGTGAAGGCGAAGACGAGTTCCTCGATGACTGGCGCGTGCGTTCCATCATCAGCAAATACTCCGACCATATCGCGCTGCCGGTAGAGATCGAAAAACGCGAAGAGAAAGACGGCGAAACCGTTATCTCCTGGGAGAAAATCAACAAAGCGCAGGCGCTGTGGACTCGTAACAAGTCGGAAATCACCGATGAAGAGTACAAAGAGTTCTACAAACACATCGCCCACGACTTTAATGATCCGCTGACCTGGAGCCACAACCGCGTTGAAGGTAAGCAGGAGTACACCAGCCTGCTGTACATCCCGTCCCAGGCTCCGTGGGATATGTGGAACCGTGATCATAAACACGGCCTGAAACTGTACGTCCAGCGTGTGTTCATCATGGACGACGCAGAACAGTTCATGCCGAACTATCTGCGCTTCGTGCGTGGTCTGATTGACTCCAGCGATCTGCCGCTGAACGTTTCCCGTGAAATCCTCCAGGACAGCACGGTAACGCGTAACCTGCGCAATGCGCTGACCAAGCGTGTGCTGCAAATGCTGGAAAAACTGGCGAAAGACGACGCGGAAAAATACCAGACCTTCTGGCAACAGTTTGGCCTGGTACTGAAAGAAGGTCCGGCGGAAGATTTCGCTAACCAGGAAGCGATCGCCAAACTGCTGCGTTTTGCTTCTACTTATACCGATTCTTCTGCGCAGACCGTGTCTCTGGAAGACTACGTTTCCCGCATGAAAGAAGGGCAGGAGAAAATCTACTACATCACTGCAGACAGCTATGCGGCAGCGAAGAGCAGCCCACACCTGGAACTGCTGCGTAAGAAAGGCATCGAAGTTCTGCTGCTTTCCGACCGCATCGATGAGTGGATGATGAACTATCTGACTGAGTTCGACGGTAAACCGTTCCAGTCGGTGTCTAAAGTTGACGAGTCGCTGGAAAAACTGGCTGACGAAGTTGATGAGAGCGCGAAAGAAGCGGAGAAAGCACTGACTCCGTTCATCGACCGTGTGAAAGCCCTGCTCGGCGAGCGCGTGAAAGATGTCCGTCTGACTCACCGTCTGACCGATACGCCAGCGATCGTTTCGACCGACGCGGACGAAATGAGCACTCAGATGGCGAAACTGTTCGCTGCGGCGGGCCAGAAAGTGCCAGAAGTGAAATACATCTTCGAACTGAACCCGGATCACGTACTGGTGAAACGTGCGGCAGATACTGAAGATGAAGCGAAGTTCAGCGAGTGGGTAGAACTGCTGCTGGATCAGGCGCTGCTGGCAGAACGCGGCACGCTGGAAGATCCGAACCTGTTTATTCGTCGTATGAACCAGCTGCTGGTTTCCTGATGTCATGCCGGATGACCTTTGTGTCATCCGGCATTTTTCTTTTCATCATCTGCACTTTCCGCAAATTATCTCGCCATTAACCGTTTCAGCCTCAGGTGCCTTTCTTGAGGCAATCGCCTGTTGGTGGTATCGTTTATCGCTTTTTCAAAAAATTCGACACATTTTAAGGGGATTTTCGCAATGCGTATCATTCTGCTTGGCGCTCCGGGCGCGGGGAAAGGGACTCAGGCTCAGTTCATCATGGAGAAATATGGTATTCCGCAAATCTCCACTGGCGATATGCTGCGTGCTGCGGTCAAATCTGGCTCCGAGCTGGGTAAACAAGCAAAAGACATTATGGATGCTGGCAAACTGGTCACCGACGAACTGGTGATCGCGCTGGTTAAAGAGCGCATTGCTCAGGAAGACTGCCGTAATGGTTTCCTGTTGGACGGCTTCCCGCGTACCATTCCGCAGGCAGACGCGATGAAAGAAGCGGGCATCAATGTTGATTACGTTCTGGAATTCGACGTACCGGACGAACTGATTGTTGATCGTATCGTAGGCCGCCGCGTTCATGCGCCGTCTGGTCGTGTTTATCACGTTAAATTCAATCCGCCGAAAGTAGAAGGCAAAGACGACGTTACCGGTGAAGAACTGACTACCCGTAAAGACGATCAGGAAGAAACCGTGCGTAAACGTCTGGTTGAATACCATCAGATGACTGCACCGCTGATCGGCTACTACTCCAAAGAAGCGGAAGCGGGTAACACCAAATACGCGAAAGTTGACGGCACCAAGCCGGTTGCTGAAGTTCGCGCTGATCTGGAAAAAATCCTCGGCTAATTCGAAAGCGCGCACGGACAGTCCCCTCGCCCCCTCGGGGAGAGGGTTAGGGTGAGGGGAACAGGCCCGCACAAGCAAACTTATCAGCAATCTCAGGCCGGATATTCATTCGGCCTTTTACAAAAACCTCAATCTGCGCTATTCCTTTTTCTGATTTGACCTCTCACAGCAATTAGTTCTTCTTCCTCACTTTTCCGCTACAATTATCAACAAGTTGAATCGATAAGAGGCGGTAATGCGTCAGACTAAAACCGGTATCCTGCTGGCAAACCTGGGTACGCCCGATGCCCCCACACCTGAAGCGGTAAAACGCTATCTGAAACAATTTTTAAGCGACAGACGCGTGGTTGATACCTCACGGTTGTTATGGTGGCCGTTGCTGCGCGGCGTGATTTTGCCGCTGCGCTCGCCGCGTGTGGCGAAGCTGTACGCCTCGGTCTGGATGGAAGACGGCTCGCCGCTGATGGTTTACAGCCGCCAGCAACAGCAGGCGTTGGCACAACGTTTACCGGATACGCCCGTAGCGCTGGGCATGAGCTACGGCTCGCCATCACTGGAAAGCGCCGTCGATGAACTCCTGGCAGAGCATGTAGATCATATTGTGGTGCTGCCGCTTTATCCGCAATTCTCCTGTTCTACGGTCGGTGCGGTATGGGATGAACTGGCACGCATTCTGGCGCGCAAACGTAGCATTCCGGGGATATCGTTTATTCGTGATTACGCCGATAACCACGATTACATTAATGCACTGGCGAACAGCGTACGCGCTTCTTTTGCCAAACATGGCGAACCGGATCTGCTGCTGCTCTCTTATCATGGCATTCCCCAGCGTTATGCAGATGAAGGCGATGATTACCCGCAACGTTGCCGCACAACGACTCGCGAACTGGCTTCCGCACTGGGGATGGCACCGGAAAAAGTGATGATGACCTTTCAGTCGCGCTTTGGCCGGGAACCCTGGCTGATGCCTTATACCGACGAAACGCTGAAAATGCTCGGAGAAAAAGGCGTAGGTCATATACAGGTGATGTGCCCGGGCTTTGCTGCGGATTGTCTGGAGACGCTGGAAGAGATTGCCGAGCAAAACCGTGAGGTCTTCCTCGGTGCCGGCGGGAAAAAATATGAATATATTCCAGCGCTTAATGCCACGCCGGAACATATCGAAATGATGGCTAATCTTGTTGCCGCGTATCGCTAAAGCTGAGCGGTAAAGAACTGAGCGCCGTCGCGAAGAGCCTCGTCGGCGGTTTTCATCATTCGTGAATAATGCAAAAAGGCATGCAGCGTACCTGGGTAGAGTTTGAACTCACAGGGCTGCTGATGCGCCGCTAACGTCTGGTAAAGCAGACGGCTGTCATCCAGCAGCGGATCGAACTCCGCCCCGGCAATAAAACAGGGCGGAACTTCGCGAGTGAGATCATTATTAAACAGACAGTAATACGGTGACTCGCGGTCCGCGTCGTTGCTTAAATACGCCTCTTCATACATCTGCAAATCCTGTTGCGTTAAGCCATCCCAGACACCGCCCAACAGACGACGAGTCACGGAATCCCGTAATCCGTAAAGCCCATACCACAGCAAAACACCCGCAATTTTACCGCAATCGATCTGTTTATCACGCAACCACAACGCACTGGCGAGCGCCAGCATGGCACCTGCGGAATCACCGGCAAAGCCAATGCGGGACATATTGATTTGATAATCCTCCGCCTGCTGGTGGAAATAACAACAAGCAGCCACAATTTCCTCTATCGCTTGCGGAAAACGCGCTTCAGGTGAAAGGGGGTAATCAATACCAATCACCGTACATTGGCTGTAGCTTGCCAGCAGGCGCATGATGCGATCGTGGGTATCGAGATTGCCGAGAATAAAACCGCCTCCATGCAAATAAAATAGCGTCGCCGGGCTATCTGGCTGCGGACAAAAGAGACGTGTTTCCACCTGCCCATATTTTGTTGGAACCATGTAAGCTCTGGTTGCCATTTCTGGAGCGCCCGCATTCCAGAATCGGCGCTCAAGCGTGTAATACTGTCGTTGCTCAGCAATCGTTCCCGTTGCGGGCCAGGACGGTAAATCCGGCTGAAGAGTATTCACAACGGTCTTCATTTCAGCAGAAATAAGGTCCAGAACAGGTAGTTTGTTTTCCGGCTTCATACAAAAACTCCTTTCAAATTACGTCATTGTAAGGAACCACTGCCATGAAAATGCGATCCCGCCTGCTGATATTGAAACTGGCTGCGTCTCGCGCGCTCCCGTCAGATTGTGTTAACATTCGCCGCTCAGTTAACCACCCGTAAAAACAACCATGAAATTTCCCGGTAAACGTAAATCCAAACATTACTTCCCTGTAAATGCACGCGATCCGCTGCTTCAGCAATTCCAGCCAGAAAACGAAACCAGCGCCGCCTGGGTCGTAGGTATTGACCAGACGCTGGTCGATATTGAAGCGAAAGTGGATGATGAATTCATTGAGCGTTATGGATTAAGCGCCGGGCATTCACTGGTGATTGAGGATGATGTAGCCGAAGCGCTTTATCAGGAACTAAAACAGAAAAACCTGATTACCCATCAGTTTGCGGGTGGCACCATTGGTAACACCATGCATAACTACTCGGTGCTCGCGGACGACCGTTCGGTGCTGCTGGGCGTCATGTGCAGCAATATTGAAATTGGCAGCTATGCCTATCGTTACCTGTGTAACACCTCCAGCCGTACCGATCTTAACTATCTACAAGGCGTGGATGGCCCGATTGGTCGTTGCTTTACGCTGATTGGCGAGTCCGGGGAACGTACCTTTGCTATCAGCCCTGGCCACATGAACCAGCTGCGGGCTGAAAGTATTCCGGAAGATGTGATTGCCGGAGCCTCGGCTCTGGTTCTCACCTCTTATCTGGTGCGTTGCAAGCCGGGTGAACCCATGCCGGAAGCAACCATGAAAGCCATTGAGTACGCGAAGAAATATAACGTACCGGTGGTGCTGACGCTGGGAACTAAGTTTGTCATTGCCGAGAATCCGCAGTGGTGGCAGCAATTCCTCAAAGACCACGTCTCTATCCTTGCGATGAACGAAGATGAAGCCGAAGCGTTGACCGGAGAAAGCGATCCGTTGTTGGCATCTGACAAGGCGCTGGACTGGGTAGATCTGGTGCTGTGCACCGCCGGGCCAATCGGCTTGTATATGGCGGGCTTTACCGAAGACGAAGCGAAACGTAAAACCCAGCATCCGCTGCTGCCGGGCGCTATAGCGGAATTCAACCAGTATGAGTTTAGCCGCGCCATGCGCCACAAGGATTGCCAGAATCCGCTGCGTGTATATTCGCACATTGCGCCGTACATGGGCGGGCCGGAAAAAATCATGAACACTAATGGAGCGGGGGATGGCGCATTGGCAGCGTTGCTGCATGACATTACCGCCAACAGCTACCATCGTAGCAACGTACCAAACTCCAGCAAACATAAATTCACCTGGTTAACTTATTCATCGTTAGCGCAGGTGTGTAAATATGCTAACCGTGTGAGCTATCAGGTACTGAACCAGCATTCACCTCGTTTAACGCGCGGCTTGCCGGAGCGTGAAGACAGCCTGGAAGAGTCTTACTGGGATCGTTAAGTTATCGACCAGACCGGACGACGATGGCATCCGTAGGCCGGATAAGATGCGCTAGCATCGCATCCGGCAATAACGTCTTGTTTTACCCCGTCACCACCTCACCTGCCGGTGGCGTTTCCAGCAATTCCAGCATAGTACGGGCAATTTCACGTTCACCCATCACTACCTGATTCGCGCCACGTTCGGTGATATACGTCACTTCATCGTCATAATGGGCGCGGGCGATAATCTCAATATCCGGGTTTTTCGCGCGGGCAGACGCCACAATCTCACCCGCTTCATAACCGTTGGGGATCGTCAGGATCAGCCATTTTGCACATTCCAGATGCGCCAGTTGCATAATTTCTTCGTTCGCTGCATTGCCCAATACAGCGCGGACCCCACGCTCTCGCAGCTCATCAACACGGGTTCGTGACGTCTCAATCACCACCAGCGGAATATCAGAGGCGAGCAATTTCTCCCCCAGCAGGCTGCCTACACGACCGTAACCCACCAATAGCGCATGGTTGCAAATATCCACTGGGATCTGTTTCTCTTCTTCGATTGCCTCTTCCAGCGTCTGCTCTTCCAGCGTTTCGGTCTTCGCCAGATATTTCTCCAGTAGTGCGAACAGTACCGGGTTGAGCATAATCGACAGGATCGCCCCTGCCAGTACCAGGTTTTGTCCGGCCTGCGGCAGTAAATTCAATGCCATTCCCAGTCCCGCCAGGATAAACGCGAACTCACCAATCTGCGCCAGGCTGGCGGCGATGGTTAATGCCGTACGTTGGGAGTGACCAAACAGTCGCACCAGGAAAAATGCGGCTAACGACTTACCAAACAGAATAATCGCCAGCGTCGCCAGCACTGCCAGCGGTTGCTGAATCAGAATTAACGGATCAAACAACATCCCGACGGAGACAAAAAACAGCACCGCAAACGCGTCGCGCAATGGCAGCGTATCGTGGGCGGCACGGTGACTCAGTTCAGACTCGTTCAGTACCATCCCGGCAAAGAACGCACCGAGTGCAAAGGAGACATCAAACAGCTCTACCGCACCAAAGGCAATCCCTAACGCCAGCGCCAGCACCGACAGGGTAAACAGCTCGCGAGAACCGGTTGCCGCGCTGCGTGCCATAATCCACGGCACCAGACGGCGACCTACCAGCATCATAATGGCGATAAATGCGATCACTTTGCCGATGGTGATCCCCATATCGACTGCAAGAGTGGCAAAGCCCACATCGCCCTGTTCCATCATTCCTGCCACTGCGGGCAGCAACACCAGCGTCAGAACCATTACCAGGTCTTCCACAATCAACCAACCGATGGCGATTTGCCCACGCTGACTGTCAATTAATTGCCGTTCTTCAAGTGCGCGCAGTAACACCACGGTACTGGCGGTGGAAAGACATAAACCGAACACGATACCGGTCATTAACGACCAGCCCAGCACGGCAGAGAGCGCCATACCCAGCAGCGTCGCCACGGCTATCTGGGCGATCGCACCGGGAATGGCGATGGCCTTTACCGCCATCAAATCCTTCAGCGAAAAGTGCAAACCGACGCCGAACATCAGCAAAATAACGCCCAGTTCAGCCAGTTCCGGCGCAAGCTTGGTATCGGCAACAAAGCCCGGAGTGAATGGTCCTGCCAGCACACCCGCTAACAGATATCCCACCAGAGGAGAAATACGTAGTTTATTGGCCAGCATGCCGAGGATAAAGGCGAGCACAAGGCCGCCAACAATGGTGGTGATAAGCGGGGTGGCGTGATGCATTCCGTCTCCTTTTCCTGGTGGTTATTGTCCATTTTTGGCCGGGGAAACCAAAATTACAGGTAATAGTTTATGACAATTTCATTGATGATGTTCATGAATAATTATTGAATTTTGCAGAAAAATGGAATTAGCTGCAAAAAAAGCACGGATCGGAAAACAGAAGGCGGTTTAACAGAGGAAAGGCTTATGGCGACTGTAAAACGATGCAGCCAAAGTTTGCCTTTGGCTGCAATGAAATCAGTCTTTATGCCGGTTATCAGGCAGGAATATGGTCAACATCCCCAATAGTGGCAGGAAAGCACAGATTTTATAGACTAACTCGATACTGGTGTGATCGGCGATAAGCCCCAGAACTGCCGCTCCCAGACCTCCCATACCAAAAGCAAAACCGAAAAAGAGTCCAGAAACCATACCGATACGTCCCGGAAGCAGCTCCTGAGCGTAAACCAGAATGGCAGAGAATGCCGAAGCGAGGATAAATCCAATAATCACCGTTAAAACCCCCGTCCAGTGCAGGCTGGCGTAGGGTAAAATCAGCGTAAACGGCGCAACGCCGAGGATAGAGCCCCAAATCACATATTTCCGCCCAATTTTATCCCCTACAGGCCCGCCGATCACCGTACCTGCCGCAACGGCAAACAGGAAGGCAAACAGATGAAGCTGAGCATTCTGGATAGATAATCCGAATTTTTGCATCAGATAAAAGGTGTAATAGCTGCTGATGCTCGCCATATAGAAATATTTCGAGAAAATGAGGATTAACAGAATGCTGACCGCCAGTACCACTTTGTTGCGCGGCAGTGGATTGATAATCGTCGCTTTGGGTTTTCCTTTATTCATTCGGTGCTGTGCCGAGTACCAACGGCTGATTTGCGCCAACACCACGATCGCCAGCAGTGCCGCAAGCACAAACCAGGCAACGTTGCCTTTGCCATAAGGCGCGATAATCACCGCCGCCAGCAAGGGTCCCAGGGAACTGCCAAAGTTGCCGCCGACCTGAAAGATAGATTGCGCCAGGCCATGCCGCCCGCCGGAAGCCATACGGGCTACGCGAGAAGATTCCGGATGAAAGACCGATGAACCGGTACCGACCAGCGCCGCCGCCAGCAGAACTGCGCCAAAACTGCCCGCCAGCGCAAGCAGCACCAGACCACTTAAGGTAAAGCACATGCCAATTGGCAACGACCACGGCATCGGATATTTATCGGTCCAGTAGCCGACCACTGGTTGCAGTAGCGAAGAGGCGAGCTGGAAGGTGAGGGTTATCATGCCAATCTGCATAAATGTCAGAGAAAATTCTGACTGAAGCAGCGGATAAATCGCCAGAATCAGCGATTGGATCATGTCGTTCAGCAGATGTGAGAGGCTGATAGCACCTAAAATACCAAACGATGTTCGGGCCTTGGTCGTTGACGCAGCCGCGCCCGCCACAGGCTGGGGTTGTTCACTCATTGCCATAGGAAAGTCACTTTTTCAGGGTTGCGATGTAAAGAATGATCTTATTTGTGATTATTACCCGACTAACATACCTGTATGCGTCGCCTGAAGGAAGTCTCAACGCCGAATACAGAATTTCTAATCTGGATGCAGATTTATCTTCACCGGACGCAGACTTGTCTATGATGTCGCGTCATACTATTTTTCAACACGTTGAAATCAGGTCAGGGAGAGAAGTATGAAATTATTGCAGCGGGGCGTGGCGTTAGCGCTGTTAACCACATTTACACTGGCGAGTGAAACTGCTCTGGCGTATGAGCAGGATAAAACCTACAAAATTACAGTTCTGCATACCAATGATCATCATGGGCATTTTTGGCGCAATGAATATGGCGAATATGGTCTGGCGGCGCAAAAAACGCTGGTGGATGGTATCCGCAAAGAGGTTGCGGCTGAAGGCGGTAGCGTGCTGCTACTTTCCGGTGGCGACATTAACACTGGCGTGCCCGAGTCTGACTTACAGGATGCCGAACCTGATTTTCGCGGTATGAATCTGGTGGGCTATGACGCGATGGCGATCGGTAATCATGAATTTGATAATCCGCTCACCGTATTACGCCAGCAGGAAAAGTGGGCCAAGTTCCCGTTGCTTTCCGCGAATATCTACCAGAAAAGTACTGGCGAGCGCCTGTTTAAACCGTGGGCGCTGTTTAAGCGTCAGGATCTGAAAATTGCCGTCATTGGGCTGACAACCGATGACACAGCAAAAATTGGTAACCCGGAATACTTCACTGATGTCGAATTTCGTAAGCCCGCCGATGAAGCGAAGCTGGTGATTCAGGAGCTGCAACAGACAGAAAAGCCAGACATTATTATCGCGGCGACCCATATGGGGCATTACGATAATGGTGAGCACGGCTCTAACGCACCGGGCGATGTGGAGATGGCACGCGCGCTGCCTGCCGGATCGCTGGCGATGATCGTCGGTGGTCACTCGCAAGATCCGGTCTGCATGGCGGCAGAAAACAAAAAACAGGTCGATTACGTGCCGGGTACGCCATGCAAGCCAGATCAACAAAACGGCATCTGGATTGTGCAGGCGCATGAGTGGGGCAAATACGTGGGACGGGCTGATTTTGAGTTTCGTAATGGCGAAATGAAAATGGTTAACTACCAGCTGATTCCGGTGAACCTGAAGAAGAAAGTGACCTGGGAAGACGGGAAAAGCGAGCGCGTGCTTTACACTCCTGAAATCGCTGAAAACCAGCAAATGATCTCGCTGTTATCACCGTTCCAGAACAAAGGCAAAGCGCAGCTGGAAGTGAAAATAGGCGAAACCAATGGTCGTCTGGAAGGCGATCGTGACAAAGTGCGTTTTGTACAGACCAATATGGGGCGGTTGATTCTGGCAGCCCAAATGGATCGCACTGGTGCCGACTTTGCGGTGATGAGCGGAGGCGGAATTCGTGATTCTATCGAAGCAGGCGATATCAGCTATAAAAACGTGCTGAAAGTGCAGCCATTCGGCAATGTGGTGGTGTATGCCGACATGACCGGTAAAGAGGTGATTGATTACCTGACCGCCGTCGCGCAGATGAAGCCAGATTCAGGTGCCTACCCGCAATTTGCCAACGTTAGCTTTGTGGCGAAAGACGGCAAACTGAACGACCTTAAAATCAAAGGCGAACCGGTCGATCCGGCGAAAACTTACCGTATGGCGACATTAAACTTCAATGCCACCGGCGGTGATGGATATCCGCGCCTTGATAACAAACCGGGCTATGTGAATACCGGCTTTATTGATGCCGAAGTGCTGAAAGCGTATATCCAGAAAAGCTCGCCGCTGGATGTGAGTGTTTATGAACCGAAAGGTGAGGTGAGCTGGCAGTAATCCGAAAGTGCCGGATGTTTGCATCCGGCACAATGCTTAATCGCGGCGGGCGATATCAGCAAATTTGGCATCGAGGATCTTTGCCAGATCGCCTGCCGCCAGTTCGATATCCAGTCCGCGCTTGCCGCCGGAAACATAAATAGTGGCAAATTCTTGTGCGGGGGCGTCGATAATCGTTGGCAGACGTTTTTTCTGCCCCAGTGGGCTAATCCCCCCAACCAGGTATCCCGTCGAACGCTGCGCGACCATCGGATCGGCCATCTCAACTTTCTTGGCACCCAGCGCTTTTGCTACTTTTTTAAGATCCAGTTGACCTGCGACCGGCGTAACGGCCACGGCAAGGTGTTTCATATCACCGTTCACTGCCACCAGCAGCGTTTTGTAGACCTGATCCGGATTCAAACCTAATTTTTTGACGACTTCATCGCCAAAATTGGTTTCAGCCGGATCGTGCTCGTAGGTATGGATTTGAAACGAAATCTTGTTTTTTTCGAGTAATTTAACTGCGGGTGTCATGGTAATTTTCCTGCCTTAAACAAAAAAACGAAGCAAGCATACGCCTGATGGCGGTCCAAAAAAAAGAGTCATCTTGCCTAAGAGTATTGGCAGGATGGTGAGATTGAGCGACAATCGAGTTACACCGTCGCTTAAAGTGACGGCATAATAATAAAAAAATGAAATTCCTCTTTGACGGGCCAATAGCGATATTGGCCATTTTTTTAGCGCAACATTTGCGGCAAATTCCCTTCTCCATACAGGTGTAGTGCACCGACCGCGACCACATATCGCCCCGGCGGCATGGCGCGTAATTTATCCCGCCAGGCGAGATTTCGCTGATGCATCAGCACATCGTACAGCGACTGACTGAACGTATTGGGCAGCGTTATATCATTATTTTGCGGAGGTGCATTCAGCCACCAGCTCATCATTTGTTGCAGCAACCGTGCGTTGGTATGCCAGTGGGTCAGCGTATCGTCCAGCAGCGCCAGTCCTTTGTCAGGGAGCTGGAGCAACATGGTAATCTGGTTTTCAGCCCCTTCCAGTTCAATCACGGGTTTATGTTGTTGCTTCGCCGCCTGCAATAACTGGTAATCGATACCGTATTCTGCCCGCAGCCCCAGTTTTTGTGCCTGCGTCGCCTGAAGAACCATCGCGATTTGCCACAGCGGTTGAGTAGAAAAGAGCGACGGAGAAATGCCCATCTCCTGGCTAATGTGCTGCAGATTTTGGAGTTGCTCCTCGTTAATGCGCTCTTCCAGCGCCTCGCAAGTAGGCAAATTAGCAAAAGGCGTATCGCTGGTGGAAACATCCGCCTCGACGATCAGCGCATCGGCGTTTTTGAGCTTTTTGAGCAAACGGGTGGGCAGGGGAGCCATATCGTGGCTACCCATATGAATACTGCCAATCAGATGAAAATGGCGATTGCCGGGAAGGGTGATATCGATGGCAGGCCAGGTGTAATGATTACCGCGCAGCGCGGCCCAAAGCGTTTTTACCCGGTACAACAGATCCATACGACCTCCCTTTGTGAAATATCATGCTAGCGCGCGGTGAGGGATGGCGCAAATGGAGTTGGGGACTTGTTTAATGTGTTTGTATGATTCAGTATGTTCTTGCATCGCTATTCACAGGGAAGCAACAGTTAAAAACCATGAAACAGGCAACAAGAAAACCGACGACACCCGGAGATATTCTTCTCTATGAATATCTGGAACCGCTCGATTTGAAAATCAATGAGTTAGCAGAGTTGCTGCATGTTCATCGTAATAGCGTCAGTGCACTGATCAATAACAATCGTAAACTCACCACTGAGATGGCATTCCGTCTGGCGAAAGTTTTTGATACCACAGTCGATTTTAGGCTAAACCTCCAGGCGGCAGTTGATCTTTGGGAAGTTGAAAACAACATGCGCACCCAGGAAGAATTGGGACGGATTGAAACAGTGGCTGAATATTTGGCACGCCGTGAAGAGCGTGCAAAAAAGGTCGCGTAAGGCCAAAACATCGCTTCATCTCGTAGGCCGGATAAGGCGTTTACGCCGCATCCGGCAGTCATGCGTCGATGCCAAATGCGCCGCCCTAAAGCAGCGCATCCGCAATGACGTACTTATTCCTTCGGTTTAAACCGCAGCAACCGGTTGGCGTTACTCACTACGGTAATCGACGAGAGCGCCATTGCCGCTCCGGCAACTACCGGGTTAAGCAGTGTTCCAGTAAACGGCCACAAAATACCGGCGGCGACCGGAATACCGATGCTGTTGTAGATAAAGGCACCGAGCAGGTTCTGCTTCATGTTGCGCAGCGTTGCGCGGGAAATCGCGAGCGCATCCGCAACGCCCATCAGGCTATGGCGCATCAGGGTAATCGCCGCGGTTTCAATGGCAACATCACTGCCGCCACCCATCGCAATGCCGACATCCGCCTGGGCCAGCGCTGGCGCGTCGTTAATGCCGTCGCCCACCATTGCCACCTGACGTCCTTCACTTTGCAGACGTTTGATCGCTTCGGCTTTACCGTCCGGCAGCACTCCGGCAATCACTTCATCAATTCCAGCTTCTTTGGCGATCGCATTGGCGGTGGTTGGGTTATCCCCGGTCAACATCACCAGACGATATCCCGCTTTATGCAGGCGTTGCAGCGCCGCCACGCTATCACTACGCAACGGATCGCGTACAGCCAGCAGGGCTACTGCTTTCCCGTCAATCGCCAGCAGCACAGGCGTTGCTCCTTGCGATGCCTGAGCAGTAATCTCCGCTTCGATAGCTTTGGTACCAACCTGTTGCTCATTTAACAGCGCCTGATTGCCCAGCAATAACGCATGACCTTCAGCTTCACCGCTCACGCCCAGCCCGCGCAATGTGCGGAAACCGTTGACCTGCGGCAGCTGCATATCACCTGCTTTATCGAGGATCGCCCGTGCCAGCGGATGGCTGGAACCTTGCTCCAGTGCCGCCGCCAGACGCAATGCCTGCGCTTCATCAACATCAGCAAACGTTTTCACTGCGACAACCTGCGGCTTCCCTTCGGTCAGCGTCCCGGTTTTATCGAACACGACGGTATCGAGTGTACTGGCGCGTTGCAGCGCGTCGGCGTCCCGCACCAGCACGCCAAACTCAGCCGCCCGCCCGACGCCGGAAATAATCGACATCGGCGTCGCCAGCCCCAGCGCACACGGACAGGCGATAATCAGTACCGTGGTGGCAATCACCAGGGTATAAACAATTTGCGGTGCCGGACCAAAGAAGTACCAGATTGCCGCACTGACCAGCGCAATCACCACCACCACAGGTACAAATACGGCTGAGATTTTATCCGCCAGCTGACCGATTTCTGGCTTGCTGCTCTGGGCCTGGCGCACCATGCGAATGATCCGTGACAGCGTGGTATGGCTGCCAACCGCACTGGCACGAAACAGCACGCTACCGTCCTGTACCACTGTCCCGGCATGGACGCTTTCGCCTTCGCCTTTTTGCTGCGGGATTGGTTCGCCCGTCAGCATCGCTTCATCCAGCCATGCTTCGCCCTGGGTAATCTCGCCATCTACCGGCACGCGATCGCCGGTCGTCAGGCGCAGCAACATACCTGGCTGCACTTCCGCCAGAGGCACGCTTTTTTCACCTTCGTCAGTAACCAGGCGCGCCGTCGGTGGGGTTAAATCGAGTAATTTCTCCAGCGCCTTAGAAGAACGCTGACGTGCGCGTGCTTCCAGCATATGGCCGAGATTGATCAGACCGATAATCATCGCGCTGGCTTCGTAATAAAGATGTCGCGCTTCCATCGGGAACCACTGCGGCCACAGGTTGACGCTCATCGAATAGAGCCACGCCACGCCAGTACCCAGCGCCACCAGCGTATCCATCGTCGCTGCACCGTTCAGCAGGCTTTTCCATGCACTGCGGTAAAAATGGCCGCCGGCGAAAACCATCACCGCCAGGGTTATCAGGCCGATAACCAACCACAGGCTGCGGTTGTCAGCGGTGACCATCATGTTATCGCCAATCATCCCCCAGACCATCACCGGGATACCCACCGCCAGTGCGACAATTGCCTGCCAGCGGAAGCGCTTCATCGTAGCAACGGCGGTTTCCTGCTGGCGCTCACGGCGTTTCGCGTCATCTTCAATCGCTTCCGCGCCGTAGCCCGCTTTTTCCACCGCCTGCACTAAATCTTGTGGGGAGGCACTGCCCATCACCAGCGCAGTACGCTCCGCCAGGTTTACCCGTGCCTGAGTGACGCCCGGTACGCTTTGCAGCGCATTTTGTACGCGGGTGACACAGCTGGCGCAGCTCATGCCGCTCAGCAGCAACTGCTGGCTGTCATCGTCATCGGCGGTCGCTGCCGGAAGCGCCTCAGAAACCGCTGTCAGTGCTTCCGACGGGATTGATGACTCCGCCAGCGGTTTAGCCTTTGGGTGGCTTACAGATGCGTCATAACCCGCTTGTTTGATGGTTTCGATCAGCTGTTCTGCACTGGCAGTCCCGGTAACGTGCGCTTCAGTGATAGACACATCCGCTTGTTCCACATCCGGGCGCTGTTCGAGACTTTCTTTCACGCGTTTAACGCAGTGACCGCAGGACAGGCCGTCCAGGGTCAGGTCGATAATTTGTGACATAAAACACTCCTTTAAGACAGTTTTGACTGGCTGTGATAAAGGTTAAACCTTCCAGCAAGGGGAAGGTCAAGAAATTAATAAACCAGGCGAGTAAAAGTCCGTAAAGATTAAAAAATTGGCTCAATTTGCATCAGGATTAGACATTTATCTCTTTGTTTTCCTGTAGTTAAGTTGCGGGTGCTAAGTTAAATCAGGATGCCTCAAAATCGGCACCGGGGTGAGGAATTACCTCCCGCATCTATAAAAAGGAGTTAACAAAAGATGTTAGATGCAAACAAATTACAGCAGGCAGTGGATCAGGCTTACACCCAATTTCACTCACTTAACGGCGGTCAAAATGCCGACTACATTCCCTTTCTGGCGAATGTGCCTGGTCAACTGGCGGCAGTGGCTATCGTGACCTGCGATGGCAAGGTCTATAGTGCGGGTGACAGTGATTACCGCTTTGCGCTGGAATCCATCTCGAAAGTCTGTACGTTAGCCCTTGCGTTAGAGGATGTCGGCCCGCAGGCGGTACAGGACAAAATTGGCGCTGACCCGACCGGATTGCCCTTTAACTCAGTTATCGCCTTAGAGTTGCATGGCGGCAAACCGCTTTCGCCACTGGTAAATGCTGGCGCCATTGCCACCACCAGCCTGATTAACGCTGAAAATGTTGAACAACGCTGGCAGCGAATTTTACATATCCAACAGCAACTGGCTGGTGAGCAGGTAGCGCTCTCTGACGAAGTCAACCAGTCGGAACAAACAACCAACTTCCATAACCGGGCCATTGCCTGGCTGCTGTACTCCGCCGGATATCTCTATTGTGATGCAATGGAAGCCTGTGACGTGTACACCCGTCAGTGCTCCACGCTCCTCAATACTGTTGAACTGGCAACACTTGGCGCGACGCTGGCGGCGGGGGGAGTGAATCCGCTGACGCATAAACGCGTTCTTCAGGCCGATAACGTGCCGTACATTCTGGCCGAAATGATGATGGAAGGGCTGTATGGTCGCTCCGGTGAGTGGGCATATCGCGTTGGTTTACCGGGCAAAAGCGGTGTAGGTGGCGGTATTCTGGCGGTCGTCCCTGGTGTGATGGGAATTGCCGCGTTCTCACCACCGCTGGACGAAGAAGGCAACAGTGTTCGCGGTCAAAAAATGGTGGCATCGGTCGCTAAGCAACTCGGCTATAACGTGTTTAAGGGCTGATCATGATGAACACGGAAGGTAATAACGGTAACAAACCCCTCGGTCTATGGAATGTCGTTTCCATCGGTATTGGGGCAATGGTGGGGGCGGGGATCTTCGCGCTGCTGGGGCAGGCTGCGTTGCTAATGGAAGCCTCGACCTGGGTCGCCTTTGCTTTTGGCGGTATTGTGGCGATGTTTTCCGGTTATGCCTATGCGCGTCTGGGGGCGAGCTATCCCAGCAATGGCGGCATTATCGACTTCTTTCGTCGCGGATTAGGCAACGGCGTCTTTTCGCTGGCGCTCTCGTTACTGTACCTGTTGACGCTGGCGGTGAGCATCGCCATGGTCGCCCGTGCTTTTGGCGCTTATGCCGTGCAGTTTTTGCATGAAGGCAGCCAGGAGGAGCACCTTATTTTGCTCTACGCGTTGGGGATCATTGCGGTGATGACGCTTTTCAACTCCTTAAGCAACCATGCGGTAGGGCGGCTGGAAGTGATCCTCGTCGGCATTAAAATGATGATCCTGTTATTGCTGATTATTGCCGGTGTCTGGTCGCTGCAACCGGCGCATATTTCCGTCTCTGCGCCCCCCAGCTCCGGTGCGTTCTTCTCCTGTATCGGGATAACCTTCCTTGCCTATGCGGGCTTTGGCATGATGGCGAACGCGGCGGATAAAGTGAAAGATCCGCAGGTCATTATGCCGCGGGCGTTTCTGGTGGCGATTGGCGTTACCACGTTGCTTTATATCTCGCTGGCACTGGTTTTGCTTAGCGATGTATCGGCATTAGAGTTAGAAAAATATGCCGATACCGCCGTAGCGCAGGCTGCTTCTCCGCTGCTCGGACATGTGGGTTATGTGATCGTCGTCATCGGCGCTTTACTGGCGACGGCTTCAGCCATTAACGCGAACCTGTTCGCCGTGTTTAACATCATGGACAACATGGGCAGCGAACGCGAACTGCCGAAGCTAATGAATAAATCCCTGTGGCGGCAGAGTACCTGGGGCAACATCATTGTCGTGGTGTTGATTATGCTGATGACGGCGGCGCTAAATTTAGGCTCACTCGCCAGTGTTGCCAGCGCCACCTTTTTGATTTGCTACCTGGCGGTGTTTGTGGTGGCGATCCGCCTGCGTCATGATATTCACGCCTCGTTGCCGATTCTTATCGTTGGTACGTTGGTGATGTTGTTGGTGATCGTTGGCTTTATCTACAGTCTGTGGTCCCAGGGTAGCCGTGCGTTGATATGGATTATTGGCTCACTCTTACTCAGCCTTATTGTGGCAATGGTCATGAAGCGCAATAAAACCGTATAACATCTCTCTGTGCGCAGTACTTCCTGTATTATTGTGGTGGCGGTCGATATTCGCACTGGCAAAAAAACGTGCTTGAATATCTGTTGAAACCCTTTAACAAAGCACAGGAGGCGTTGCGCGAACGATGAACATCAGCGATGTAGCAAAAATTACCGGCCTGACCAGCAAAGCCATTCGCTTCTATGAAGAGAAGGGGCTGGTGACGCCGCCGATGCGCAGCGAAAACGGTTATCGCACCTACACGCAGCAGCATCTCAACGAACTGACCTTACTGCGCCAGGCACGGCAGGTGGGCTTTAACCTGGAAGAGAGCGGCGAGCTGGTGAATCTGTTTAACGACCCGCAGCGGCACAGCGCCGACGTCAAACGGCGCACGCTGGAGAAGGTGGCGGAGATCGAACGACACATTGAGGAGCTGCAATCCATGCGCGACCAGCTGCTGGCACTGGCGAATGCCTGCCCTGGCGATGACAGCGCCGACTGCCCGATTATCGAAAATCTCTCCGGCTGCTGTCATCATCGGGCAGGGTGATTAAGACGAGACGGCTCGGATATGTAGGGTTATCCCTTCTATCGCAATGACTTCAACATGCGTACCTGCACCGAGATCCTCGCTGGCGCTGACAGGCCATGAACTGTCACCGACGCGCATATGACCGCGCCCGTTGACCAGCGGAGATTCCAGCACAAAACGTCGGCCAATCAGCTGCTGCCCGCGCTGGTTTAAATGACTATCGCTGTGCTTTTGTTCGCGCACCCGCCGCGACAACCATTTCCACCACAGCCAGGCGGCGAGCAGCGTCAGGATGGCAAACATTACCCCTTGCCACTCCCAACCCAGCGGCACCAGCCAGACCACCAGGCCGGTAATCACCGCTGCCACGCCGCTCCACAACAAATAACCATTTCCGCCCAGCATCTCGGCTGCCAGCAGCAAACCGCCGAGACTGAGCCAGAAAATATGTGGATGAACGACCATTAACTCCATCATGGCTGAGTCCGTTTGTTGGCGCTGTCTTTCACCAGCTCGGCAATCCCGGCAATCGACCCCATCAGGCTGCTGGCCTCTAATGGCATCATCACTACTTTGCTGTTACTGGAGGAACCGATCTGCTGTAACGCTTCGGTGTATTTCTGCGCTACGAAGTAGTTCACCGCCTGAATATCACCGGAGGCGATGGCTTCAGACACCATTTTGGTGGCGCGGGCTTCTGCTTCAGCGGAACGTTCACGCGCTTCAGCCTGTAAAAACGCCGACTGACGTTCGCCTTCCGCTTTCAGGATTTGCGACTGTTTTTCACCTTCGGCTTTGAGGATTTCCGCCTGACGGATCCCTTCCGCTTCAAGAATGTAAGCGCGTTTGGTACGTTCCGCTTTCATCTGCGCGTTCATTGAAGAGATAAGCTCTGCCGGTGGGCGCACGTCGCGAATTTCAATACGGGTGACTTTAATCCCCCACGGGTTGGTGGCTTCATCGACAATACGCAGCAGGCGTGAGTTGATGCTGTCGCGCTGAGAGAGCATTTCGTCAAGTTCCATTGAACCCAACACGGTACGGATGTTAGTCATGGTCAGGTTGATGATCGCCAGCTCCAGATTGCTGACTTCATAAGCCGCGCGCGGCGCGTCAATCACCTGAATAAAACAGACTGCGTCGATGGTAACGTTGGCGTTATCTTTCGAGATAACTTCCTGGGAAGGGATATCGAGCACTTGCTCCATCATATTGATCTTGCGACCAATGCGATCCATAAACGGCACCACCAGACTGAGCCCCGGCTGTAACGTTTTGGTATAGCGACCAAAACGTTCTACCGTCCATTGATAGCCCTGCGGCACGATTTTGACGCCCGCGCCGACAATGACCAGCGCGACAAAAATGAGAATCGGGATAAAGATAAGCATCGGAAAAACCTCCTGTTGTACCGTCCATAATCAGCAAAATTGCTGCTTGATTAAACAAATTATACCTGATTACTGAAAGAGAGTTCCCCCTTATTCCTGCGAAGGATAAACTGTTTTTAGTAAAAATCAGAAAAAGGGAACAGTGATGCAGGAAAATAGTCCTTTGCTTCAGCTACAAAACGTAGGATATCTGGCGGGTGATGCGAAGATTCTTAATAACATCAATTTTTCGCTGCGTGCTGGCGAATTTAAGTTAATTACCGGTCCTTCCGGTTGTGGCAAAAGTACGCTGCTAAAAATAGTTGCTTCATTGATCAGCCCAACCAGCGGAACGTTACTGTTTGAAGGTGAGGATGTCAGCACACTAAAGCCAGAAATCTACCGCCAGCAAGTCTCTTACTGCGCCCAGACGCCGACGCTGTTTGGCGATACGGTATACGATAATCTGATCTTTCCCTGGCAGATCCGTAACCAGCAGCCTGACCCGGCCATTTTTCTCGATTTTCTCGAACGCTTCGCTTTGCCGGACAGCATTTTGACGAAAAATATCGCCGAGCTATCTGGTGGTGAAAAACAACGCATCTCACTGATTCGTAACCTGCAATTTATGCCGAAGGTTTTATTGCTGGATGAAATCACCAGTGCGCTGGATGAAAGTAATAAACATAACGTTAATGAGATGATCCATCGTTATGTGCGCGAGCAAAATATTGCCGTGCTGTGGGTGACACACGATAAAGACGAAATTAATCATGCGGATAAAGTGATTACACTGCAACCGCATGCCGGAGAAATGCAGGAAGCACGCTATGAACTCGCATAATATTACTAACGAATCATTGGCACTGGCATTAATGCTGGTGGTGGTGGCAATCTTAATTAGCCATAAAGAAAAACTGGCGCTGGAGAAAGATATTTTCTGGAGCGTCGGGCGAGCGATAATTCAGCTGATTATTGTCGGCTATGTGCTGAAGTATATTTTCAGCGTGGATGATGCCAGCCTGACATTATTGATGGTGTTATTTATCTGCTTTAATGCGGCGTGGAACGCGCAAAAACGCAGTAAATATATTGCTAAAGCTTTTATCTCATCGTTTATTGCCATTACGGTCGGGGCGGGAATTACCCTGGCGGTGCTGATTCTCTCTGGGTCGATTGAATTTATCCCGATGCAGGTGATCCCTATCGCCGGGATGATTGCCGGTAACGCCATGGTAGCGGTGGGGTTGTGTTACAACAATTTAGGGCAACGGGTCATTAGCGAACAGCAACAGATTCAGGAGAAACTGAGTCTTGGTGCGACGCCGAAGCAGGCTTCAGCGATATTGATTCGCGACAGTATTCGCGCGGCTTTAATTCCGACGGTCGATTCAGCAAAAACGGTTGGCTTAGTGAGTTTACCAGGAATGATGTCCGGGCTGATATTTGCCGGGATTGATCCGGTGAAGGCGATTAAATATCAGATTATGGTGACCTTTATGCTGCTCTCAACCGCCAGCTTGTCGACCATTATTGCCTGCTATTTAACCTATCGTAAGTTTTATAATTCGCGCCACCAGTTGGTGGTGACGCAATTGAAGAAGAAATGATGCGATGCCGGATGCGCAGCATCGCATCCGGCGTTGTGGTTCATGTGCCGATCAACGGAATATCAATACAACAATGCATACAGCTGGCGGCGATACTTCGACGCCAGTGCATCACCCGTACCCAGCGCAGCGAGGATCTCCTGGAACGTTTTACGCGTCTGACCGTCTGCGGCGGTGAGATCTTTACGCAGATGCCCGAACAGCAACTCCAGCGCCTCTTCATTGCGCCCAACCTGGTGCAGTTGCAGAGCCAGTTGCGTCGCCAGTGCGGCATCTTCTGGATTCTCCGCCACCTGCTGTTGCAACTGTTGAATTTCCGGCGTATCAGCCGCCTGCTTCAGCAGTTCGATTTGCGCCACCAGCCCCTGGTAGCGGGTGTCCTGATCCTGCAACGGAATGGTTTTCAGCACCGCTTCCGCATCTTCAGAACGGTTCAGCGCAATCAGCGTTTCTGCCAGCAGCAGGCCGATCTCCCCGTTCTGATTCGACAACTGCCAGGCGTCTTTCAGCAATGGCAGGGCATCGGTGTAATTGCCTTCCTGCATCAGTTGCATCGCCTGCTGCGCTTTCAGCTCTTCTTCGCGCGGCAGCACTTTATCCAGCAGGGCGCGGATCGCCTCTTCCGGTTGCGGCCCCTGGAAGCCATCTACCGGTTGCCCGTTCTGGAACAGATACACGGTCGGAATCGCGCGCAGACCAAACTGGGCGGCAATCATCTGCTCCGCGTCGCAGTCCAGCTTCGCCAGAATAAATTGCCCGTTGTACTGCGCCGCAAGGCTTTCCAGAATTGGGGTTAACTGCAAACAGTGCTGGCTACGTTCAGACCAAAAATAGAACAGCACCGGAGTGGTCATCGACTGTTCAAGAACCTGTTGCAGGTTAGATTCGTTAATGTTGACAATATTTTCTACGGACATGGAGTCGCTCTCTGTTGTCGATATTTTCTTTGACATGGGGGCTTAAGCGCGCGCTTCAACTCACCCCTGCAATATTTTGTCCATCACGCGCCCCGGCAGCAGGCGCTTAAGCACCATTACTGCCCAGGTCACCAGCGTTACCGGATAGCGCATCTTCGGCTTCTCGCTAATAAAAGCATGGCGCACTTTGTCCACCACCGCTTCCGGTCCCAACGTAAAGCGGGCGGCGATGCCGGGATTTTCGACTGGTTTATCACTTTGCGTCTGGTTGACGTTGTCGGTGAAGCGGGTACGAATAGGACCGGGTTCGATCAGGCTAACTTTAATTCCGCTGTGGCGCAGCTCCATGCGCAGTGCGTCTGACCACGCCTCCAGCGCATATTTACTGGCCGCGTAAGCGCCGCGACCCGGCGTGGAGATTAATCCCATCACCGATGATGTCATCACAATACGCCCTTCACCGTGCGGTAACATCGCGGGTAACAGGCGTATGGTGAGCTGGTGTGCGCCGAAAAAGTTGGCGGAAAACTGCTGTTCCATCTGCGCGCGGCTGATGGTGGAAAGGGGGCCATACATGCCGAATCCGGCATTGTTAAAGATCCCATACAGACAATTATCGGTCAGGGCGATCACTTCGTCGGCTGCGCGATCAACACTTTCTGGCGAATCCAGATCGATCAACACGCCGGTAAATCCCATGCTGTTCATGCGCTCAACATCATCCGGTTTCCGGCAACCTGCCAGCACATGAAAACCCTGGCGTTTTAATTCGAGCGCGCTTTCCAGGCCAATTCCACTGGAACATCCGGTAATTAAGACCGATTTTTGCATAACTTTACCTGTCAGGATCTCCGTTGCTTTATGAGTCATGATTTACTAAAGGCTGCAACTGCTTCGCCATCCAGTCGGCAATAAACGGCTGGGCGTCGCGGTTGGGATGAATACCGTCATCCTGCATCCATTGTGGCTTGAGGTAGACCTCTTCCATAAAAAAGGGCAGCAGCGGAACATCAAACTCTTTGGCGAGTTTGGGGTAAATGGCGCTAAAGGCTTCATTATAACGGCGACCATAGTTTGCAGGCAGACGTATTTGCATTAACAATGGTTCAGCGTTGGCGGCTTTGACATCCTGCAAAATCTGGCGCAGCGTTTGCTCGGTTTGCTGTGGCTGAAAACCACGCAAACCGTCATTGCCGCCCAGTTCAACCAGCACCCAACGCGGCTGATGCTGTTTCAGCAGAGCCGGAAGGCGCGCCAGTCCTTGTTGCGAGGTGTCGCCGCTGATGCTGGCATTAACTACCGACGTTTTACTCTGCCACTTATCATTCAACAAGGCAGGCCAGGCCGCGCTGGCAGACATTCGATACCCGGCGCTCAGGCTATCACCCAGAATCAATAACGTGTCCGCTGCGGCGGCACGGAAGGTTAACAGGACCAGGAACAGGAAGGGCAAATGCCAGCGGAAAACATTGTTGAAGTTCATCATCTTAAGAAGTCCGTCGGTCAGGGGGAGCATGAACTCTCCATCCTCACCGGAGTTGAGCTGGTTGTCAAACGTGGCGAGACCATTGCACTGGTGGGCGAGTCGGGATCGGGTAAGTCAACCTTGCTGGCGATCCTCGCCGGGCTGGATGACGGCAGCAGTGGCGAAGTGAGTCTGGTGGGACAACCGCTACATAATATGGACGAAGAAGCGCGGGCAAAGTTGCGCGCGAAGCACGTAGGCTTTGTTTTTCAGTCATTTATGTTAATTCCTACCCTTAACGCCCTGGAAAACGTCGAGCTTCCGGCGCTGCTGCGCGGTGAGAGTAGCGCGGAAAGTCGTAACGGGGCGAAAGCGTTGCTCGAACAGTTAGGGCTGGGTAAACGTCTTGATCATCTTCCGACACAGCTTTCCGGCGGCGAACAGCAACGAGTGGCGCTGGCGCGAGCCTTTAATGGTCGACCTGATGTGCTGTTTGCCGACGAACCCACCGGCAACCTTGACCGCCAGACGGGCGATAAAATTGCCGACTTGCTGTTTTCCCTCAACCGTGAGCATGGCACCACGTTGATTATGGTGACCCACGACCTGCAACTGGCGGCACGCTGCGACCGCTGCTTACGGCTGGTGAACGGGCAGTTGCAGGAGGAAGCATGATTGCACGTTGGTTCTGGCGCGAATGGCGCTCGCCGTCGCTATTAATTGTCTGGCTGGCGCTAAGCCTGGCGGTGGCCTGCGTGCTGGCGCTGGGCAATATCAGCGATCGCATGGAGAAGGGCTTAAGCCAGCAAAGCCGGGAGTTTATGGCGGGCGATCGGGCGTTGCGCAGTTCGCGCGAAGTGCCGCAAGCGTGGCTGGAGGAAGCGCAAAAGCGCGGCCTGAAAGTCGGCAAGCAGCTGACTTTCGCCACCATGACATTTGCAGGCGACACACCGCAGCTGGCGAACGTCAAAGCGGTGGATGATATCTATCCGATGTATGGCGATCTGCAAACCAATCCCCCTGGCCTGAAACCGCAGGCGGGCAGCGTATTGCTGGCCCCACGCCTGATGGCACTACTTAACCTGAAAACGGGCGACACCATTGACGTGGGCGATGCCACCTTGCGGATTGCCGGAGAAGTGATTCAGGAACCGGATTCCGGTTTTAACCCCTTCCAGATGGCTCCGCGTCTGATGATGAATCTGGCGGATGTCGATAAAACCGGAGCCGTGCAGCCGGGGAGTCGGGTCACCTGGCGTTATAAATTCGGCGGCAACGAGAACCAGCTCGACGGCTATGAGAAATGGTTGTTACCCCAGCTTAAACCCGAACAACGCTGGTACGGTCTGGAACAGGACGAAGGCGCGCTGGGGCGATCGATGGAACGCTCGCAACAGTTCCTGCTGCTTTCGGCGCTTCTGACCTTGCTGCTGGCAGTGGCAGCGGTGGCGGTAGCGATGAATCATTACTGTCGCAGTCGCTACGATCTGGTGGCGATCCTCAAAACGCTGGGGGCAGGGCGAGCGCAACTGCGTAAGCTAATTGTCGGTCAGTGGTTGATGGTGCTGACGCTTTCAGCCGTTACCGGTGGGACCATAGGCCTGTTGTTCGAAAACGTGTTGATGGTGCTGCTCAAGCCCGTTCTGCCTGCTGCACTACCGCCAGCCAGCCTCTGGCCGTGGCTGTGGGCGCTTGGCACCATGACGGTCATCTCGCTGCTGGTGGGGCTACGACCATACCGCTTGTTGCTGGCAACGCAGCCTTTACGCGTATTACGTAATGATGTGGTAGCGAACGTCTGGCCGCTGAAGTTTTATCTGCCGATTGTCAGTGTGGTGGTTGTGCTGCTGCTCGCCGGATTAATGGGTGGCAGCATGCTGCTTTGGGCGGTGCTGGCGGGCGCGGTAGTACTGGCTTTGCTGTGCGGTGTGCTGGGCTGGATGCAGCTGAATGTACTTCGCCGCATGACGCTGAAATCGCTACCTCTGCGCCTGGCGGTTAGCCGCCTGTTACGTCAGCCGTGGTCAACGTTAAGCCAGCTTTCGGCATTTTCGCTCTCCTTTATGCTGCTGGCGCTGTTGCTGGTATTGCGTGGCGATCTGCTCGACCGCTGGCAGCAGCAGCTACCGCCAGAAAGCCCGAACTACTTTTTAATTAACATCGCCACAGAACAGGTAGCACCGCTAAAAGCGTTCCTCGCGGAACATCATATAGTCCCGGAATCATTTTATCCGGTAGTGCGGGCGCGGCTGACGGCGATTAACGATAAGCCGACAGAAGGTAATGAAGATGAGGCGCTTAATCGCGAACTCAATCTTACCTGGCAAAATACGCGGCCCGATCATAATCCGATTGTCGCCGGTAACTGGCCGCCAAAAGCCGATGAAGTGTCGATGGAAGAGGGGCTGGCGAAACGCTTAAACGTTGCCCTCGGTGATACCGTGACTTTTATGGGCGATACCCAGGAGTTCCGCGCTAAAGTGACCAGCCTGCGCAAAGTGGACTGGGAAAGTCTGCGGCCTAATTTCTATTTTATTTTCCCTGAAGGGGCATTAGACGGGCAACCGCAGAGCTGGCTTACCAGTTTCCGCTGGGAGAATGGCAACGGCATGTTGACACAACTCAACCGCCAGTTCCCGACCATTAGCCTGTTAGATATTGGCGCGATTTTAAAACAGGTCGGTCAGGTGCTGGAGCAGGTAAGTCGGGCGCTGGAGGTGATGGTGGTGCTGGTCACCGCCTGCGGTATGTTGCTGTTGCTGGCACAGGTGCAGGTGGGAATGCGCCAGCGTCATCAGGAGCTGGTGGTATGGCGCACACTCGGTGCGGGGAAAAAACTGCTGCGCACGACATTGTGGTGTGAGTTCGCCATGCTTGGGTTTGTTTCCGGCCTGGTGGCCGCAATTGGTGCGGAAACGGCACTGGCAGTGTTGCAGGCGAAAGTGTTTGATTTCCCGTGGGAGCCAGACTGGCGATTGTGGATTGTGCTGCCGTGCAGCGGTGCGCTGCTGCTGTCGCTTTTCGGCGGCTGGCTGGGCGCGAGACTGGTTAAGGGTAAGGCGCTGTTCAGGCAGTTTGCGGGGTGATGACAGGCGTTAGATTGCCTGATGCGCTACGCTTATCTGGTCTACGAAGATCGTGCAATATATTGATTTTGCAAGATTGTGTAGGCCGGATAAGGCGTTTACGCCGCATCCGGCATGAACAGTGTGCATTTTGGCAATAAATATGAAACCAACTGTCATGTCGGTTTTTTTAAAGGCCGAAGGTGGTAAACCTTCGGCCTTAGCTACGTTTCCTCAGTTATTCAATAAACTGACGGATCAGTTCCAGCAGCGCGATTAGCGCCTTAAGAACGATGAGAACTTTATCGAGAAAAGTTTTCATCCGTTGCTCCCTTAAGGGAGAAAGACAATCACAGCTTACCCTTACGTTGCCTGTAACTATGATTTTCTTCATGTGCTAGATGAGGACTGCCTCTCTCCAAATTAGAGCACCAGAATCAGCACCACCTGTATCCTGACCAGGACTTAAAAGTACTTTTCCGCACTGCGGTAATCCCTTGAGGCAGTATCACTACTAGCGTCGGGATTGTATCGCCAACATAGCTGTTTGAATATGTAGGCATCCTGACTTATAATTCGCTTGCTAGATGAGGACTGTTTCATTTCTGCCCGGAACCACCAAGTCTTGGGCGGAAAAAATAAAAAAACCGACTGTCATGTCGGTTTTTTTATATCTGTATTCTGGTGCAACCATTCTGTTCTCACGACAATCGCCGTTTCAGAATACCGCCCATCACTGCGCCTTAACCCATTCCGCCACTTCCGCCCACTCACCGCGAAAGACAACTTTTTCCGCTTTTTTCTCAAGCTGATAGCGATACATTGGGTCGTAATATTCTTTAAGTAACGGCACCAGCCAGGCCAGATGACCGTCGGTGCTGCCGGTGGTGAGTTGCGTTGTCAGCGCCGTATCCAGCTGGGCAGCGAGTTCGTTATAGCGCTGTAACCCCAGCCGACGCTTAATCGCCGAAAGTCCGTGATGCAGGTATTCGCAATATTCCTGCCAGCCCTGTTCGTCGCCATAAGCGTGGGTAAAATCATGATGCATACGCAAGAAATACTCTTCGTTCAGGCGTTCAAGACGGATCTCAAACGGATCTTCTACCACCGCAATCGCCGCCTGAGTCATTCGCTCGCGCAGACATTCCGGCAGGTGATTCGAACCGATCATCCGGCTTTCGTCTTCCAGCACCCACAGGCGCAAATCCTGACGGGCGTCGGTTTTCAGCATTTCGGCAGCCAGCAGGTTTTCAAAACTCGCCTGGCTAAGTTGTGGTTGTAACGTGCGACCAAACGCCGAACCGCGATGGCGCGCCAGCCCTTCCAGATCAACACCGTTCGGCTGTTGCTGCACTAACAGCGTTTTACCGCTGCCAGTACAACCGCCAATCAGCACTATCGGTTTTTGTGCCAGTTCAATAGTCGCCTGAATCGCGGTCTGGCGCAGTGCCTTATAACCGCCTTCCACCAGCGGATAATCAATCCCCGCTGCATACAACCAGCTTTGCACAATATGTGAGCGCTGACCGCCACGGGCGCAGCAGAGAATACCTTGCGGATTTTGCAGGCACGCTGCCCGCCAGGCGTCCATGCGCTGCTGACGAATTTCACCCGCCACCAGTTTATGCCCCAGCGCCAGCGCTGCGTCTGAGCCTTGCTGTTTATAGCAGGTGCCAACGGCGGCGCGTTCATCGTTATTCATTAACGGCAGATTGATAGCGGCGGGCATTGCGCCTTGCTCAAACTCGATAGGGGCGCGAACATCAATAATGGGCGTATCAGCAATCAGCAGGGCACGATAGTCCTGTTCCGTGTGTCTCTCTTGCATAGTTAAAAGTGAACCTCAAATCAGCTTGCGCGCTATTTTACGCGCCAACGCGCAAGGAAACTTGATTTTTAACTGCGTGGGTTGCCGAAAATTTCTAAAAATCCGCTGATTTCCGGCCTGCGCTGGGTAAACAAGGTCACAATATCTTCTACCGCTTTGCCGCTGCCAAATTTGCGCCATGCCAGACTCAATGGCGAAGGAGGGCGCATCGTTGGGATTACCCGGCTAACCAGTTGTTGATTATCGATCATTGACTGGCAAAGCGATTTTGGCAAAAAACCAATGCCAACGCCCGCAAGATGGGCGGCGATTTTCGTTTCCATATCAGGAACAATAATCTCTTTTTGCCCTGGCAATCGCCAGGCGACGCGTTTGGTTAAGGTGCGGGCGCTGTCTTCAATATTGACCGCCGGAAAGCGCCGCAACTGCGCTTCTGTTAGCGGCTCTTCAACGTTCGCCAGCGGATGATCCGCCGCCATGACAAAGCGCCATTGCACCGATCCTAAGGGATCAAGACTAAAGGTATTTGCCAGCGCCTCGGTTCCCGTGACGCCGATAGCCAGTGAAAAACCTTCGTACAATAGCGAATCCCAGACGCCCATATAGATTTGTCGGGAGATGTGAAACTGGGTAAAGGGGTAACGTTCATTCAGCCACGCCAGCAACTGGGCGACGGCCTGGGGGTTGTAGAGCAGGTTGTTGATGACAATATTCACCTGGCGTTCCACGCCATCATTCACCTGTTGCAGCTCGCTTGGCATACTTTCCAGCCAGCTCAGCCAGTCTCTGGCCTGGGAAAGTAGATGCTCGCCAGCCGCTGTCAACGTCACGCTACGAGTCGTACGGAAAAACAGCGCTACTCCGGTATTCTCTTCCAGAAGTTTAATGCGATAACTGATCGTCGCCGTGGTTTTACATAATCGTTCTGCCGCTTTTGAAAAACTTCCTGTTTCAGCAACCGCAATGAAAGTCCGCAAGGTTTCTGGATCGAACATCTTCAGGTATCCCCTTTTAAATCCGCAAGTTGCGTGATTTTCTTATCCTCTGATTTATCAGTATTTTTACATGATAACCCTGTTCAATTTGTGGACTAAATCTAGTTTTGGAAAAATATTCCAACTTTTGTATTGATGTTGTTCTCTTAAGGTTTTAGATTGCCTGTTATTGAAACCAAGCTGACCGGTCGGCGATGGTTGAACGGAATTATGTTACAAGGACAAAAAGATGAAACTTCAGGTATTACCGTTAAGTCAGGAAGCCTTTAGTGCTTATGGCGACGTAATCGAAACTCAGCAACGGGATTTTTTCCATATTAACAATGGCCTGGTGGAGCGTTACCACGATTTGGCGCTGGTTGAGATTCTTGAGCAAGACCGTACGCTTATCAGCATTAACCGCGCGCAACCGGCGAATCTGCCGCTGACCATTCACGAACTCGAACGTCATCCGCTGGGCACTCAGGCCTTTATCCCGATGAAAGGTGAAGTGTTTGTGGTGGTCGTGGCGTTAGGCGACGACAAACCAGACCTGTCAACGCTGCGGGCGTTTATCACCAACGGCGAACAGGGAGTGAATTACCATCGTAACGTCTGGCATCACCCACTTTTCGCCTGGCAGCGCGTCACCGATTTTCTGACCATCGATCGCGGCGGCAGTGACAACTGTGATGTTGAAAGTATTCCTGAACAGGAACTCTGTTTTGCGTGACGCCTGCAACCGACTTGCATAAGATAAACTAATTGTTCATTGTTTATGCTCACTTGTAGGTCGGAGTTAACGTAGGTATGACGGAAGTTAGACGGCGCGGCAGGCCAGGACAGGCGGAGCCTGTGGCACAGAAGGGCGCACAGGCGTTAGAGCGGGGAATTGCGATTCTGCAATATCTGGAAAAAAGTGGGGGAAGTTCGTCGGTTAGCGATATTTCTCTCAATCTGGATTTGCCGCTCTCCACGACCTTTCGCTTGCTGAAGGTTTTACAAGCAGCGGATTTTGTCTATCAGGACAGTCAATTAGGCTGGTGGCATATAGGATTAGGTGTCTTTAACGTCGGTGCAGCGTACATCCATAACCGCGATGTCCTCTCCGTCGCCGGGCCGTTTATGCGCCGCCTGATGTTACTTTCCGGCGAAACGGTCAATGTCGCGATCCGTAACGGCAATGAAGCAGTATTAATTGGTCAGTTAGAGTGTAAATCGATGGTCAGGATGTGTGCGCCACTGGGCAGTCGTCTGCCGCTGCATGCTTCCGGTGCGGGCAAAGCGCTGCTTTATCCGCTGGCGGAAGAGGAGTTGATGAGCATCATTCTGCAAACCGGTTTGCAGCAGTTTACGCCAACTACGCTTGTGGATATGCCCACCTTGCTGAAGGACCTGGAACAAGCGCGTGAACTGGGCTATACCGTAGATAAAGAAGAGCATGTTGTAGGTCTGAATTGCATAGCTTCAGCAATTTACGATGATGTCGGTAGTGTTGTTGCCGCTATCTCCATCTCCGGGCCTTCATCAAGACTGACAGAAGATCGTTTTGTCAGTCAGGGTGAGCTGGTCAGAGACACCGCCCGCGATATCAGCACGGCGTTGGGACTGAAAGCACATCCATAATGTCTGTCGCATCCCGCTCTGCGGAGCGGGTTTTTTTGACAAAATTTGAAAGTTGGAAAAATTTTCCAATAAATAGAGGTAGGAATAAAATGGCAAAAATGAGAGCCGTTGACGCGGCAATGTATGTGCTGGAGAAAGAAGGTATCACCACCGCCTTCGGTGTTCCGGGAGCTGCAATCAATCCGTTCTACTCAGCGATGCGTAAGCACGGCGGTATTCGTCACATTCTGGCGCGTCATGTGGAAGGTGCTTCGCACATGGCGGAAGGTTATACCCGCGCAACGGCAGGAAATATCGGCGTATGTCTGGGGACTTCCGGTCCTGCGGGCACGGACATGATCACCGCGCTCTATTCCGCTTCTGCTGATTCCATTCCTATTCTGTGCATTACCGGCCAGGCACCGCGCGCCCGTCTGCATAAAGAAGATTTTCAGGCCGTAGATATTGAAGCAATTGCTAAACCGGTCAGCAAAATGGCGGTTACAGTTCGTGAAGCGGCGCTGGTGCCTCGCGTGCTGCAACAGGCATTTCACCTGATGCGTTCTGGTCGTCCGGGTCCGGTACTGGTGGATTTACCGTTCGACGTTCAGGTTGCGGAAATCGAGTTTGATCCTGACATGTACGAACCGCTGCCGGTCTACAAACCTGCTGCCAGCCGTATGCAGATCGAAAAAGCTGTAGAAATGTTAATCCAGGCCGAACGTCCGGTGATTGTTGCCGGGGGCGGGGTAATTAATGCTGACGCAGCTGCACTGTTACAACAGTTTGCTGAACTGACCAGCGTTCCGGTGATCCCAACGCTGATGGGCTGGGGCTGTATCCCGGACGATCATGAACTGATGGCCGGGATGGTTGGTCTGCAAACCGCGCATCGTTACGGTAACGCAACGTTGCTGGCGTCCGACATGGTGTTTGGTATCGGTAACCGTTTTGCTAACCGTCATACCGGTTCGGTAGAGAAATACACCGAAGGGCGCAAAATCGTTCATATCGATATTGAGCCGACGCAAATTGGTCGCGTGCTGTGTCCGGATCTCGGCATTGTCTCTGATGCTAAAGCGGCGCTGACACTGCTGGTTGAAGTGGCGCAGGAGATGCAAAAAGCGGGTCGTCTGCCGTGTCGTAAAGAATGGGTCGCCGACTGCCAGCAGCGCAAACGCACTTTGCTGCGCAAAACCCATTTCGACAACGTGCCGGTGAAACCGCAGCGCGTGTATGAAGAGATGAACAAAGCCTTTGGTCGCGATGTTTGCTATGTCACCACCATTGGTCTGTCACAAATCGCTGCGGCACAAATGCTGCATGTCTTTAAAGACCGCCACTGGATCAACTGTGGTCAGGCTGGTCCGTTAGGCTGGACGATTCCGGCTGCGCTAGGGGTTTGTGCCGCTGATCCGAAACGCAATGTGGTGGCGATTTCTGGCGACTTTGACTTCCAGTTCCTGATTGAAGAGTTAGCTGTTGGCGCACAGTTCAACATTCCGTACATCCATGTACTGGTCAATAACGCTTATCTGGGGCTGATTCGCCAGTCGCAGCGCGCGTTTGATATGGACTACTGCGTGCAACTCGCTTTCGAGAATATCAACTCCAGTGAAGTGAATGGCTACGGTGTTGACCACGTAAAAGTAGCGGAAGGTTTAGGTTGTAAAGCGATTCGCGTCTTCAAACCGGAAGATATTGCGCCAGCCTTTGAACAGGCGAAAGCCTTAATGGCGCAATATCGGGTACCGGTAGTCGTGGAAGTTATTCTCGAGCGTGTGACCAATATTTCGATGGGCAGCGAACTGGATAACGTCATGGAATTTGAAGATATCGCCGATAACGCAGCGGACGCACCGACTGAAACCTGCTTCATGCACTATGAATAAGGGAGATAAATAATGTTACGTTTCTCTGCTAATTTATCGATGTTATTTGGAGAATATGATTTTCTCGCCCGTTTTGAGAAAGCTGCGCAGTGTGGTTTTCGCGGCGTTGAATTTATGTTTCCTTATGACTACGACATTGAAGAATTAAAACAGGTGCTGGCGAGTAATAAACTCGAACATACGCTGCACAATTTACCGGCGGGTGACTGGGCGGCGGGGGAGCGCGGTATTGCCTGTATTCCTGGCCGTGAAGAAGAGTTTCGGGATGGCGTAGCAGCAGCGATTCGTTATGCCCGTGCGCTGGGTAATAAAAAAATTAACTGTCTGGTCGGTAAAACGCCGGCTGGTTTCAGCAGTGAACAGATTCACGCAACGCTTGTAGAAAACCTGCGTTATGCCGCGAATATGCTGATGAAAGAAGATATTTTATTACTGATTGAACCTATTAACCATTTTGATATTCCTGGTTTCCATCTCACCGGAACTCGGCAGGCGCTGAAATTGATTGATGATGTTGGTTGCTGCAATTTGAAAATTCAGTATGACATTTATCACATGCAGCGGATGGAAGGTGAATTAACCAACACCATGACTCAGTGGGCCGATAAAATTGGCCACCTGCAAATTGCTGATAATCCGCATCGCGGCGAACCGGGGACCGGAGAAATTAATTATGATTATCTCTTTAAGGTAATCGAAAATTCTGACTACAACGGTTGGGTTGGGTGTGAATATAAACCCCAAACCACCACGGAAGCCGGTTTACGCTGGATGGATCCGTACCGTTAAAACGTAACGCTGTTCAGGCAATGCTTTTTTAGGCCGCTAAGTTGGCAGGGGATCGTGTTGTCTGAATTCAGGAAAAGCGAAATTTAAAAGAGGTTAATTATGAAACTGGGATTTATTGGCTTAGGCATTATGGGTACACCGATGGCCATTAATCTGGCGCGTGCCGGTCATCAACTGCATGTCACAACCATTGGACCGGTTGCTGATGAATTACTGTCACTGGGTGCCGTCAGTGTTGAAACTGCGCGCCAGGTAACGGAAGCATCGGACATCATTTTTATTATGGTGCCAGATACACCACAGGTTGAAGAAGTTCTGTTCGGTGAAAATGGTTGTACCAAAGCCTCGCTGAAGGGCAAAACCATTGTTGATATGAGCTCCATTTCCCCGATTGAAACTAAGCGTTTCGCTCGTCAGGTGAATGAACTGGGCGGCGATTATCTCGATGCGCCAGTCTCCGGCGGTGAAATCGGTGCGCGTGAAGGGACGTTGTCGATTATGGTTGGCGGTGATGAAGCGGTATTTGAACGTGTTAAACCGCTGTTTGAACTGCTCGGTAAAAATATCACCCTCGTGGGCGGTAACGGCGACGGCCAAACCTGCAAAGTGGCAAATCAGATTATTGTGGCGCTCAATATTGAAGCGGTTTCTGAAGCCCTGCTATTTGCTTCAAAAGCCGGTGCGGACCCGGTACGTGTGCGCCAGGCGCTGATGGGCGGCTTTGCTTCCTCACGTATTCTGGAAGTTCATGGCGAGCGTATGATTAAACGCACCTTTAATCCGGGCTTCAAAATCGCTCTGCACCAGAAAGATCTCAACCTGGCACTGCAAAGTGCGAAAGCACTTGCGCTGAACCTGCCAAACACTGCGACCTGCCAGGAGTTATTTAATACCTGTGCGGCAAACGGTGGCAGCCAGTTGGATCACTCTGCGTTAGTGCAGGCGCTGGAATTAATGGCTAACCATAAACTGGCCTGATACCCGCAATAAAAATGGCCGATATCAGAAAATGAATCGGCCAGCAATATTAAAAAAGAAAGCAGCCAAAGATGTTGCTTCAGTATTAAAAATAATATTTTTATTTTATTTGTTCCTCATAGCTAGATTAAAACAACGTTATTCGATACGTGAAATTAAGAGGGATTTATGGAACATCAGAGAAAACTATTCCAGCAACGCGGCTATAGCGAAGATCTATTGCCGAAAACGCAAAGCCAGCGGACCTGGAAAACATTTAACTATTTTACCTTATGGATGGGTTCGGTTCATAACGTTCCCAATTATGTGATGGTCGGCGGCTTTTTTATTCTCGGCTTGTCTACCTTTAGTATTATGCTGGCAATTATCCTCAGCGCCTTTTTCATTGCCGCGGTAATGGTATTAAACGGCGCTGCGGGCAGTAAATACGGCGTACCGTTTGCCATGATCCTGCGTGCTTCTTACGGCGTACGTGGCGCACTGTTTCCCGGATTATTAAGAGGCGGTATTGCTGCCATTATGTGGTTTGGCCTGCAATGTTACGCGGGGTCACTGGCCTGCTTGATTCTGATTGGCAAAATCTGGCCGGGATTTTTAACTCTCGGTGGTGATTTCACGCTGTTAGGGCTTTCTCTACCGGGCTTAATTACTTTCTTACTCTTCTGGCTGGTCAACGTTGGTATAGGTTTTGGCGGTGGCAAAGTTTTAAATAAATTCACTGCCATTCTTAACCCGTGCATCTATATCGTTTTCGGCGGTATGGCGATTTGGGCGATTTCGCTGGTCGGGCTCGGTCCAATCTTTGACTACATTCCGAGCGGTATTCAGAAAGCAGAAAACAGTGGATTCTTGTTCCTGGTGGTGATTAACGCGGTAGTTGCGGTCTGGGCGGCACCGGCGGTGAGCGCATCCGACTTTACGCAAAACGCCCACTCGTTTCGTGAGCAAGCGCTGGGGCAAACGCTGGGTTTAGTTGTGGCCTATATTCTTTTTGCGGTCGCTGGGGTATGTATTATTGCCGGAGCCAGTATTCACTACGGCGCTGACACCTGGAACGTGCTGGATATTGTTCAGCGTTGGGACAGCCTGTTTGCCTCGTTCTTTGCGGTACTGGTTATTCTGATGACGACTATTTCCACTAACGCCACCGGTAATATTATTCCGGCCGGTTATCAGATTGCTGCCATTGCACCGACAAAACTGACCTATAAAAACGGCGTACTGATTGCCAGTATTATCAGCCTGCTGATCTGCCCGTGGAAATTAATGGAAAATCAGGACAGTATTTATCTGTTCCTCGATATCATCGGCGGAATGCTGGGTCCGGTAATTGGTGTCATGATGGCACATTATTTTGTGGTGATGCGTGGGCAAATTAATCTTGATGAACTGTACACCGCACCTGGCGATTATAAATATTACGATAACGGTTTTAACCTCACCGCGTTTTCAGTAACTCTGGTGGCCGTTATTTTATCTCTTGGCGGTAAGTTTATTCCCTTTATGGAACCGTTATCGCGTGTTTCATGGTTTGTCGGCGTCATCGTCGCCTTTGCGGCCTACGCCTTATTAAAGAAACGTACAACAGCAGAAAAAACAGGAGAGCAAAAAACCATAGGTTAATTAATCCCGATATTGAACATTGAGTTAAAAACCAATCTGTATTTTACAAGGAGTTTGTTATGTCTTTTGATTTAATCATTAAAAACGGCACCGTTATTTTAGAAAACGAAGCTCGCGTTGTAGATATCGCCGTTAAAGGCGGGAAAATTGCTGCTATCGGTCAGGATCTGGGCGATGCAAAAGAAGTTATGGATGCGTCTGGTCTGGTGGTTTCGCCGGGCATGGTTGATGCGCACACCCATATTTCTGAACCGGGTCGTAGCCACTGGGAAGGTTATGAAACCGGTACTCGCGCAGCGGCAAAAGGTGGTATCACCACCATGATCGAAATGCCGCTCAACCAGCTGCCTGCAACGGTTGACCGCGCTTCAATTGAACTGAAGTTCGATGCCGCTAAAGGCAAGCTGACTATCGATGCGGCACAACTCGGTGGCCTAGTGTCTTACAACATCGACCGTCTGCATGAGCTGGATGAAGTGGGCGTTGTCGGCTTCAAATGCTTCGTTGCGACCTGTGGCGATCGCGGTATCGACAACGACTTCCGTGATGTAAACGACTGGCAGTTCTTCAAAGGTGCGCAGAAGCTGGGCGAACTGGGGCAGCCGGTGCTGGTGCACTGCGAAAACGCGCTGATCTGTGACGCACTGGGCGAAGAAGCGAAACGTGAAGGTCGCGTAACTGCCCATGACTATGTGGCTTCGCGTCCGGTATTTACCGAAGTGGAAGCGATTCGCCGCGTGCTGTATCTGGCGAAAGTTGCCGGTTGCCGTCTGCACGTTTGCCATATCAGCAGCCCGGAAGGCGTTGAAGAAGTGACTCGTGCACGTCAGGAAGGTCAGGACGTTACTTGTGAATCCTGCCCGCATTACTTTGTACTGGATACCGATCAGTTCGAAGAAATCGGCACTCTGGCGAAGTGTTCACCGCCGATCCGCGATCTGGAAAACCAGAAAGGCATGTGGGAAAAACTGTTTAACGGTGAAATCGACTGCCTGGTTTCCGACCACTCACCATGCCCTCCGGAAATGAAAGCCGGCAACATCATGGAAGCATGGGGCGGTATTGCCGGTCTGCAAAACTGTATGGACGTGATGTTCGATGAAGCGGTACAGAAACGCGGAATGTCTCTGCCAATGTTCGGCAAATTAATGGCGACTAACGCAGCAGATATTTTCGGTCTGCAGCAAAAAGGCCGTATCGCCCCAGGAAAAGATGCCGACTTCGTCTTCATTCAGCCGAATAGCAGCTATGTTCTTACCAATGACGATCTGGAATATCGCCACAAAGTCAGCCCGTATGTTGGCCGTACCATTGGCGCGCGTATCACGAAAACCATCTTACGTGGTGATGTGATTTACGACATTGAACAGGGCTTCCCTGTTGCGCCGAAAGGTCAATTTATCCTTAAACATCAGCAGTAATCTGGCCCCTGCAATGCCCGTCCTTGCGGCGGGCATTCTCCGGTTAAGGTGTGTTTATGTTCAATTTTGCAGTGAGCCGCGAAAGCCTGTTATCAGGATTTCAGTGGTTTTTCTTTATTTTTTGCAACACGGTTGTGGTTCCTCCTACGCTACTTTCTGCTTTTCAGTTGCCGCAAAGTAGCCTGCTTACGCTCACGCAATATGCTTTTCTTGCTACCGCACTGGCCTGCTTCGCTCAGGCGTTCTGCGGTCATCGTCGCGCTATTATGGAAGGGCCGGGTGGCCTGTGGTGGGGAACCATCCTTACTATCACCCTTGGCGAAGCATCGCGCGGGACACCGATCAACGATATCGCTACCAGCCTGGCGGTGGGGATTGCGCTCTCCGGCGTGCTGACGATGTTGATTGGTTTTAGCGGATTAGGCCATCGCCTGGCACGGTTATTTACGCCGTCGGTGATGGTCTTGTTTATGTTGATGCTGGGCGCGCAGCTGACCACTATCTTTTTCAAAGGTATGCTCGGGCTGCCGTTTGGCATAGCCGACCCAAATTTTAAAATTCAGTTACCGCCGTTCGCGCTCTCGGTGGCGGTGATGTGCCTGGTACTGGGGATGATTATCTTCCTGCCGCAACGTTTTGCCCGTTATGGCCTGCTGGTCGGCACCATAACCGGCTGGTTGTTGTGGTACTTTTGCTTTCCTTCTTCGCACTCGCTCTCCGGTGAGTTGCACTGGCAGTGGTTCCCGCTCGGCAGTGGAGGTGCTTTGTCTCCGGGAATTATTCTGACGGCGGTGATTACAGGTCTGGTGAATATCAGCAATACCTACGGTGCGATTCGGGGCACGGATGTTTTTTATCCGCAGCAGGGCGCGGGGAATACGCGTTATCGTCGCAGCTTTGTGGCGACCGGATTTATGACGCTGATAACCGTACCGCTGGCGGTAATTCCATTTTCACCGTTTGTTTCATCCATTGGTTTATTAACCCAGACAGGCGATTACACGCGGCGTTCGTTTATTTATGGCAGCGTTATTTGCCTGCTGGTGGCGCTGGTTCCGGCACTCACACGACTGTTTTGCAGTATCCCTTTACCCGTGAGTAGCGCGGTCATGCTGGTTTCTTATCTGCCTTTACTCTTTTCCGCGCTGGTGTTTAGCCAGCAAATAACCTTTACCGCTCGCAATATTTATCGACTCGCATTGCCGTTATTTGTCGGCATATTTTTAATGGCATTACCGCCTGTGTATCTGCAAGACCTTCCATTAACGCTGCGTCCTCTGCTCAGTAACGGCTTACTGGTCGGAATTTTACTGGCTGTTCTTATGGATAATCTTATTCCGTGGGAACGCATCGAATAATTTGTTGAAAAAGGATTGATAATGAAGATTGTCATTGCGCCAGACTCTTTTAAAGAGAGCTTAAGTGCAGAAAAATGTTGTCAGGCAATTAAAGCCGGGTTTTCGACCCTCTTTCCCGATGCGAACTATATCTGTTTGCCGATAGCGGATGGCGGCGAAGGGACGGTGGATGCGATGGTCGCCGCGACGGGCGGCAACATCGTGACGCTTGAAGTCTGCGGGCCGATGGGCGAAACAGTGAATGCTTTTTATGGCCTTACCGGCGACGGGAAAACGGCGGTGATTGAGATGGCGGCAGCAAGTGGCCTGATGCTGGTCGCGCCTGAAAAGCGTAATCCGTTGCTGGCCTCCAGTTTTGGTACGGGGGAGTTAATTCGTCATGCGCTGGATAACGGCATTCGCCATATTATTCTCGGCATTGGCGGCAGTGCGACGGTCGACGGCGGTATGGGCATGGCTCAGGCGCTTGGTGTGCGTTTCCTTGATGCCGACGGCCAGGTGCTGGCGGCTAACGGCGGTAATTTAGCGCGCGTGGCAAGCATTGAGATGGATGAATGCGATCCGCGTCTGGCGAATTGCCATATTGAAGTAGCATGTGACGTTGATAACCCGCTGGTAGGGGCACGCGGCGCGGCGGCGGTGTTTGGCCCGCAAAAAGGGGCAACGCCGGAGATGGTCGAAGAACTTGAACAGGGGCTGCAAAATTACGCCCGTGTTTTACAACAGCAAACTGAAATTAATGTCTGCCAGATGGCGGGCGGCGGCGCTGCGGGCGGTATGGGTATTGCGGCGGCGGTATTCCTCAATGCGGATATTAAACCGGGTATTGAGATTGTACTGCGGGCGGTCAACCTGGAGCAGGCGGTGCAGGGCGCAGCACTGGTGATCACCGGGGAAGGGCGCATTGACTCGCAAACGGCAGGCGGTAAAGCGCCGCTGGGCGTTGCGTCGGTGGCGAAGCAGTTTAATGTCCCGGTGATTGGGATTGCTGGCGTATTGGGTGATGGCGTGGAAGTGGTGCACCAGTACGGCATTGACGCGGTATTCAGCATTTTGCCTCGTCTGGCACCTTTAGCCGAAGTGCTCGCCAGCGGTGAAACCAATCTCTTCAACAGCGCGCGAAATATTGCCTGCGCCATTAAAATAGGTCAGGGAATTAAAAACTGACCCTTACCTTTAAAGCGGATGCGATTTATTTCGCATCTTTTTTTACCTGAATTTACTACAAAAAAAGCCACGGTATAAACCGTGGCAAAATCCAACATAGCTAAAAATAATCAGGCGAGTGGTATGACTTAAATCTCTACGTCGCGGTTGCAATCTTTCGAGTAAATATAGCTGAACGCTTCACCACGCCCTACGCCATAACCAGCCTGTAAAGAATAAGCGCCCATAAAGATGTAATCGCCTTTTTTCACCGGGATCCAGTTATTGTCGAGGTTATAAACCCCCTGACCGGAAAGAATATAGGCACCGTGTTCCTGAACATGTGTTTCGATATAACCGTGGCTGGCACCTGGTGCAAAAGAGAGGATATGCATGTTCATATCAAAACCTAACTCTTTGGGCAGAAAATCCAGCAGGATCACATCATCCATACCTTCATAGTGAATGCGTTCCAGTTCGCTGGCATTGCCAGAAACCAGCCACGGTGCATGGCCTTCTACCGGAACATAGCGACGCTTATATAAAAAGATTTGGCTGTCTTCGGCCTGGGCGTTAACAAACGTCATTAAGGAGCCTGGTGGGCAATAAAGATAGCCACCTTCGCTTAAGGCAAATGTTTTGCCTTCGGCTTTGGCAGTGATATTTCCAGAGATCACATACAGGAACGTTTCAATGCCTTCGCCACCGAAGCCCTGTTGGTTGCCACCGTTTTGATGCAGTGTGACCAGATAATCAACAAAAGAGGCACCCAGCTTTGGCGTGGAGAGGATTGTCGCGTCACAATTTTCAAAGCCCGGAATAATATTTTTTACCAGACCATCCGGGGTTAACAGTGCGAAATTACCGTGTTTAACAATCGCACGGTTAGCCAGTAAATCATCGCGGTAACCGGTGACGTTATTTAAATATCCCATTTATGACTCCTTATTTCTGCCAGGCAAGTTGATAAAGCATGAGTGCCAACGTTTTGACCCCTTCGGCAAGGTCGGTAATATTGGTGCGTTCCGCCGGGTTATGGCTGATCCCGTTGATGCTGGGAATGAAAATCATGCAGGTTGGTACGCGAGGCGCGAAAATTTGCGCGTCGTGCCCGGCACCACTGTGCATCACCCGGTAATTCAGTTTTTCTCTTTCACACAATTCTGTCAGGGTGGCGACCAGCTCCTTATTCATCGGCACGGGTTCTTCGTCCATCCATAAATCGATATCAATACCAATGTCCATTTCATCGCAAATCGCCCGCATGTCGTTTTCTAACTGTTGGGTGAAATCGCGCAGCACGGCAGCGTCGGTATGACGACAATCAATGGTGAACGTGGTTTTACCCGGCACCACATTTACCGTATTCGGGCGCGGCTCTACTTTGCCAAAGGTCAGAACCAGCGGATCGCCCATCCTTTTCGCTTTTTCGACCGACTGATGGCAAATGCGACTGAAAGCGTAAACTGTATCACGACGATAACCCATCGGCGTGGTGCCTGCATGGTTTGATTCGCCGTTCAGCGTTACCGTATAACGACGCTGCCCGACAATTGCATTCACCACGCCAATTGATTGCCCATTACTTTCCAGCACACAGCCCTGTTCAATATGCAGTTCAACAAAGGCTTTAATATCCTGACGCGGAGTTAGTGGGGCGTTCGGAAGAGTAAATCCGCAAGCCTTCATCGCATCGACAAAACTATTTCCTTTGGCATCACAGATATTCCGCACGTCGTCAGGATTCGCCAGCCCAAAGATATTTTTACTGCCCCAGAAGACATACGGGAAGCGGCTGCCTTCTTCTTCTGCCATCGCCACCACTTCGACCGTACGTAGCGGCGCGCCGTATTGCGTTTTCAGCCAGTCAATTGCCAGCCACGCCGCCAGCGCGCCGAATTGCCCGTCGAGGTTACCGCCGTTAACCACGGTATCGATATGCGAACCGCTCAGAACCACTTCTTGTGGATATTCGGTGCCACTCAGGCGACCATATAAATTCCCCACTTCATCGAAACGTGTTTCCAGCCCGCTTGCTGCCATTCTTTTTTTAAATTGCTGCTGAGTTTCCAGCCATTCCGGCGAATAAAGTAAACGGGTCATACCACCCGTTGGGTCAGCGCCAAAAGAGGAAAGCCAGGGCAGCGTTTCTTCTATGGCTTGACGAAAATGTGTAATCATAAGAAAGTCCTGTCTCAATAATTATTGCGCAAAGGGATTTTTCGTTTCGTATGACGTGTTATAAAGCGCGTCGGAAATTAAATACTGGTAAATATCATCAACAATTTCGATGCCTTCGACGGCGGCTTTGCGTTGTTTAATATCCTGATCCTGTCCGGGATAATAAACCTGATTAAAACCGGGCGCGGGGGTAATGGCATTTAATTCGCGCATGGTCTGGCTAAGATGTTGACGAAATAATTTGCTGGAGAAGAAAAAGTTCGGGTTAATAACGATATGTAATTGCCCCAAATTACGCCCGGCGTGTAAATCGTCATACATCGAACTAACCTGTCGCCCGAACGGTAAGCCGAGTAAGACGCCTGAGAGGACGTCAATCATCATCATCAGGCCATACCCTTTTGGCCCGGCGGCGGGGAGCAGAGCATGTACCGCGAACGGATCGGTTGTTGGTGCACCGTTTTTATCGACCGCCCAGGTATCCGGGATAGACATATTACGCGAGCGGGCGTCGAGCACTTTTCCCCATGCCTGTACGGTAGTCGCCATATCAAAGGTAAGGATCTCGTCGCCTTCTCCCGGCGCGGCAAAGGCCAGTGGGTTAGTACCGTAGTAAATTTCCGCGCCGCCAAACGGCACCACCATTGGATCGGACTGGCACATCGAAATACCAATTAATCCGGCGCGGGCTGCCTGCTGCACAAAATAAGAGATTGCGCCGCTGTGACCCATCCGGCTGATACCGACCACCGCAACGCCATTTTGCTGGGCGGTTTTGATGGCATGTTCCATACCCATTTTCGCCGCGACCTGTCCGGCGGCATTGTCGGCATGTAAAATTGCCGAGCACGGCCCGGTTTCCTCAAGACGAAACTCCGGTTCGCGGTTGGTGCCGCCTTTTGAAATGCGTTCCGCGTAGTATTCCACGCGCACCGCGCCATGAGAGTGGATCCCTCTGGCATCGGCGTAAACCAATACTTCAGCCACGGTTGCAGCGTGCTCACGTTTTAACCCAGCCTGGCAGAGTTTATTCTCAATTAGCTGGTGGAGTGTTTCCCGACTGATTTTCATCTGTCTTCCTTTTTAACGACGGTGTGAAGCATGACTGCAATTAACATACAGGGAAAATATCTGGATTATGTGATCCAGACAGGCAAAAAAATATAGTTAGAATTTATTTGATAATCCGCTCGCTTTTAACCTGGTTTTTAAAACAACCACGCTTATTAAAAAATAACACGTAATAGCATGGCGGTTATTTGAATTCTTTTGTTAATAATCCCTGTGTGATATTCATCACCTTATTTATCCGTTGTCATCGATACCGTAATCGCCACATTAACACTGCTCGTGCAATTGCCATGGGTGCAATTTTTAAGGAGTTGTTATGATCCACGCCTTTATTAAAAAAGGGTGTTTTCAGGATTCGGTCAGTTTAATGATTATTTCACGAAAACTCAGCGAATCAGAAAATGTTGATGATGTTTCCGTAATGATGGGTACGCCCGCCAATAAAGCGTTATTAGATACCACAGGTTTCTGGCATGACGATTTTAATAACGCCACGCCGAACGATATTTGCGTGGCAATACGTAGCGAAGCGGCGGATGCGGGGATCGCGCAGGCGATTATGCAGCAGCTTGAAGAGGCGCTAAAACAACTGGCGCAGGGGTCAGGCAGCAGCCAGTCCTTGACGCAGGTGCGTCGCTGGGACAGTGCCTGTCAGAAATTATCCGATGCCAATCTGGCGCTGATTTCAGTGGCTGGCGAGTATGCGGCGGAGCTGACAAACCAGGCGCTGGATCGCAACCTCAACGTGATGATGTTCTCCGATAACGTCACGCTGGAAGATGAAATCCAACTTAAAACCCGCGCGCGGGAAAAAGGCTTGCTGGTGATGGGGCCGGACTGCGGTACGTCGATGATTGCCGGCACACCGCTGGCTTTTGCTAACGTGATGCCAGAAGGCAATATTGGCGTCATTGGCGCTTCCGGTACCGGGATTCAGGAGCTGTGTTCGCAGATTGCGCTGGCAGGGGAGGGAATTACTCACGCGATTGGCCTTGGCGGGCGCGACCTCAGCCGTGAAGTGGGCGGCATCAGTGCGCTAACAGCGCTGGAAATGCTCAGTGCAGACGAGAAAAGCGAAGTGCTGGCATTTGTTTCAAAACCACCTGCCGAAGCTGTGCGTCTGAAAATTGTTAATGCCATGAAAGCAACCGGCAAACCGACGGTGGCGCTGTTTTTAGGTTATACCCCGGCGGTGGCACGCGACGAGAATGTCTGGTTTGCCTCCTCGCTGGATGAGGCCGCACGCCTGGCTTGCCTGCTTTCACGCGTTACGGCGCGACGTAACGCGATAACGCCTGCCAGCAGCGGATTTATTTGCGGTTTGTATACCGGCGGTACGCTGGCTGCCGAAGCGGCGGGATTACTTGCTGGACACCTTGGCGTGGAAGCCGACGATACCCATCATCACGGCATGATGCTCGACGCCGATGGTCACCAGATTATTGACCTCGGCGATGATTTCTACACCGTCGGGCGTCCCCATCCGATGATCGACCCAGCCTTACGCAATCAGTTAATTGCCGATCTCGGCGCTAAACCGCAAGTGCGCGTATTGCTGCTTGATGTCGTGATTGGCTTCGGTGCGACCGCCGATCCAGCCGCCTCGCTGGTAAGCGCCTGGCAAAAAGCATGTGCCGCGCGTTCAGACAATCAACCACTGTATGCCATTGCCACGGTGACAGGCACTGAACGTGACCCGCAATGCCGCTCGCAGCAAATCGCCACGCTGGAAGATGCAGGGATCGCGGTAGTGAGTTCGCTGCCGGAAGCCACCTTGCTGGCGGCGGCACTGATTCGTCCGCTTTCGCCTGCCACTCAGCAACACACACCGTCATTACTGGAAAACGTCGCCGTGATTAACATCGGATTACGCAGCTTTGCGCTGGAGCTACAAAGCGCCAGCAAACCGGTTGTGCATTACCAATGGTCGCCAGTCGCCGGCGGCAATAAAAAACTGGCTCGTTTATTAGAACGTTTGCAATAAGGGGTTCCCATGTTTACATCAGTGGCGCAAGCCAATGCTGCGGTTATCGAACAAATTCGTCGCGCTCGTCCACACTGGCTGGATGTGCAACCGGCTTCTTCACTTATCAGCGAACTAAACGAGGGCAAAACACTGCTTCACGCCGGGCCGCCAATGCGCTGGCAGGAGATGACCGGACCCATGAAAGGGGCGTGCGTGGGCGCATGTCTGTTCGAAGGCTGGGCGAAAGATGAAGCGCAGGCGCTGGCAATACTGGAGCAGGGGGAAGTGAACTTCATTCCTTGTCACCATGTGAATGCCGTCGGGCCAATGGGCGGCATTACTTCTGCCAGTATGCCGATGCTGGTGGTCGAGAACGTGACCGACGGCAACCGGGCGTACTGCAACCTCAACGAAGGTATCGGCAAAGTGATGCGTTTTGGCGCTTACGGCGAAGATGTCCTGACTCGCCATCGCTGGATGCGCGATGTGTTAATGCCAGTATTAAGCGCGGCGCTGGGGCGCATGGAGCGCGGTATCGATCTCACGGCGATGATGGCGCAGGGCATTACGATGGGCGATGAGTTCCATCAACGCAATATTGCTTCCTCTGCACTGTTAATGCGTGCGCTGGCCCCACAAATTGCTCGCCTCGATCATGATAAACAGCACATCGCCGAAGTGATGGATTTCCTCAGCGTGACCGATCAGTTCTTCCTCAACCTCGCGATGGCTTACTGCAAGGCGGCGATGGATGCTGGCGCGATGATCCGCGCAGGCAGCATCGTCACGGCAATGACCCGCAACGGCAATATGTTCGGGATTCGGGTAAGCGGGCTGGGCGAACGCTGGTTTACTGCGCCTGTAAACACTCCGCAAGGTCTGTTTTTCACCGGCTTCTCGCAGGAGCAGGCGAACCCGGATATGGGCGATAGCGCGATTACCGAAACCTTTGGTATCGGAGGTGCGGCAATGATCGCAGCGCCTGGCGTAACGCGCTTTGTCGGTGCGGGTGGCATGGAAGCGGCCAGAGCGGTATCTGAAGAGATGGCGGAAATTTACCTTGAGCGCAATATGCAGTTGCAGATCCCAGGCTGGGATTTTCAGGGCGCGTGCCTGGGACTGGACATTCGTCGCGTGGTAGAAACCGGCATTACGCCACTCATCAATACCGGTATCGCCCATAAAGAGGCGGGGATCGGGCAGATTGGCGCAGGCACTGTGCGAGCACCGCTGGCGTGTTTTGAACAGGCGCTGGAAGCACTGGCTGAAAGCATGGGGATTGGTTGAGGAACGCGCAATGACGATCATCCATCCTCTGCTTGCCAGCCGTAGTGCACCGAATTATCGCCAGTCCTGGCGGTTAGCGGGAGTGTGGCGACGGGCGATTAACCTGATGACGGAAAGCGGCGAACTGTTAACGCTGCATCGTCAGGGTAGTGGTTTCGGCCCCGGAGGATGGGTGCTTCGCCGCGCGCAATTCGATGCGTTATGCGGTGGATTATGCGGCAATGAACGACCACAGGTTGTGGCTCAAGGGATTCGCCTCGGGCGTTTCACGGTTAAACAGCCACAGCGTTATTGTTTGCTGCGTATTACGCCGCCTTCGCATCCTCAACCGCTTGCAGCTGCATGGATGCAACGCGCGGAGGAAACCGGACTTTTCGGACCACTGGCGATGGCGGCAAGCGATCCGCTGCCCGCTGAATTACGCCAGTTTCGTCACTGTTTTCAGGCCGCGCTCAATGGCGTTAAGACCGACTGGCGGCACTGGCTGGGTAAAGGCCCCGGATTAACGCCAAGTCATGATGACACGTTGAGCGGAATGCTGCTGGCGGCCTGGTATTATGGCGCTTTAGATGCGCGCGCCGGTCGCCCGTTTTTTGCCTGTTCCGACAATCTTCAACTCGTTACCACAGCGGTGAGCGTCAGTTATTTACGTTATGCCGCGCAAGGATATTTCGCCTCGCCACTCCTGCACTTTGTCCATGCTCTGAGTTGCCCGAAACGTACCGCTGTTGCGATTGATTCGCTGCTGGCGCTGGGGCATACGTCAGGGGCAGATACGCTGCTGGGGTTCTGGCTTGGCCAACAATTATTACAAGGAAAACCATGAAAACACTGGTTGTAGCTCTTGGGGGCAACGCCTTACTCCAGCGCGGTGAGGCGCTGACGGCGGAAAATCAATATCGCAATATCGCCAGTGCTGTACCCGCGCTGGCACGCCTGGCCCGTTCTTATCGGCTGGCGATTGTTCACGGCAACGGGCCGCAGGTGGGGCTGCTGGCGTTACAGAATCTGGCGTGGAAAAAGGTAGAACCGTATCCGCTGGATGTGCTGGTGGCGGAAAGCCAGGGGATGATTGGCTATATGCTGGCGCAGAGCTTGAGCGCACAGCCGCAGATGCCGCCTGTTACGACGGTGCTGACGCGCATTGAGGTTTCGCCTGATGATCCGGCGTTTTTGCAGCCAGAGAAATTTATTGGTCCGGTTTATCAGCCAGAAGAACAAGAGGCACTGGAAGCGGCTTACGGCTGGCAGATGAAACGTGATGGTAAATATTTGCGCCGGGTGGTGGCGTCTCCGCAACCGCGTAAAATTCTCGACAGCGAAGCCATCGAGTTGTTGCTCAAAGAGGGGCATGTGGTGATTTGCAGTGGCGGCGGCGGTGTGCCTGTGACGGAAGACGGGGCAGGGAGTGAAGCGGTGATTGATAAAGATCTCGCCGCTGCCTTGCTTGCCGAGCAGATTAACGCCGATGGGCTGGTGATCCTCACCGATGCTGATGCGGTATATGAAAACTGGGGAACGCCGCAGCAACGCGCCATTCGCCATGCCACACCGGATGAGTTAGCGCCATTTGCCAAAGCCGATGGTTCGATGGGGCCGAAGGTAACGGCGGTGAGTGGTTATGTCAGAAGCCGTGGTAAACCCGCGTGGATTGGGGCGTTATCGCGGATTGAAGATACGCTGGCGGGCGAAGCAGGGACCTGTATTTCGCTGTAGTGATGAGAGCATCCGGCAATCGGTGCACCATGCCTGATGCGACGCTTGACGCGTCTTATCAGGCCTACAATGGGTACCGGAGCGGTAAGCCGGATAAGGCGTTTACGCCGCATCCGGCAATCAAATGAGCACCTGCTTAACTGAACTTACTCTGCGCCCAAATCACGCCGCTGGCATACTCTGGCGGCAGCAGCGGGATTAAGGCTTCCAGCGTCGCAGTCAGACGCGATGTGTCGCTGTCGGTCAAATTCAGATGCCCCACTTTACGCCCCGGACGGACTTCTTTGTCGTACCAGTGCAGATGCACCAGCGGCAATTTCAGCCAGTCATAATTCACATCGCTACCAATCAGATTGATCATCACCGACGGATTATTCACTACTGGTTGCGGTAACGGCAGATCGGTAATCGCCCGCAGATGCAGCTCAAACTGGCTGATGCTGGCACCGTTTTGTGTCCAGTGACCGCTGTTATGCACACGCGGTGCCAGTTCGTTGATCAACAGACCTTGCGGGGTGACAAAACACTCCATCGCCATCACGCCCACATAGCCCAGCTCCTGCATAATCGCCGACAGCATCTCTTCGGCTTGCGCCTGCTGCTGTGCGTTGGCCTGCGGAAAAGCGACGCTGGTGCGCAAAATACCGTCCTGATGCAGGTTATGCGTCAGCGGATAAAACACGGTGCTGCCATCAAAGCCGCGCGCGCCAACCAGCGACACTTCACCAGAGAAGTTAATGCCCTGCTCGACAATACATTCGCCGTAACACTCTGCCGGTAACTGTTCGGTTTCATTGGCGCGTAAACGCCATTGACCGCGACCGTCATAGCCACCAGTGCGACGCTTAACAATCGCCAGTTCACCTAAACGATCAAACACCGCAGGCCACTCGCTGCGATCGGCAAGTAACTGCCACGGCGCGGTCGGCAGGTGGAGCTTATCGAAAAGCTGCTTCTGAGTCAGACGGTCAGCAATAATCGGGAACACATCGCGGTTCACAAAGGCCGGATGACGCGCCAGCTCGCGGGTTAATGCGGTTTCCGGCCAGCGTTCGATCTCAGCGGTAATCACGCTTTGTTGAAAAGGCACCGCCGCCGGTTCAGCGTCCAGCCCGACCGGCCAGACAGCAATGCCTAACGGTTCGCCTGCCTGACGCAGCATACGGCCTAACTGCCCGTTACCGAGGACGCAAACCTGTTTCATGCCGCACCTCGCGGGTCCGGGTTTTCCAGCACTTCGTCGGTCTGGGCTTTGCGCCAGTCATTTAGACGCTGGTGTAGCTCTTTATCGTGAGTCGCGAGAATTTGTGCTGCCAGTAATGCCGCGTTTGCCGCGCCAGCTTTACCAATCGCCAGCGTACCCACCGGAATGCCGCGCGGCATTTGTACGATGGAGTAGAGGCTATCGACACCGCTCAGTGCGGCGCTCTGTACTGGCACGCCCAGCACCGGCACCAGCGTTTTGGCGGCAATCATGCCTGGCAGGTGCGCTGCGCCACCTGCGCCCGCAATAATCACCTGATAACCGTTCTCTTCGGCGCTTTCGGCGAAGCTGAACAGTTTATCGGGGGTGCGGTGAGCAGAAACCACTTCAACGTGGTGCGGGACATTCAGGATTTCGAAGATTTCGGCGGCGAACTGCATGGTAGCCCAGTCGCTTTTGGACCCCATCACGATGGCGACACGCGCCGGATTATTGCGGGAAGACATGCGTCTTAAAACTCCTGTGGTGCACAACTCTCGGCTTTAGAGGGCACAGAGAATAGCACGGAAAGAGAGCAAGGAAAACGGTTGCGTGGCTGTGAAATCAGCAAAGTTGCGGGTTTTTTAAAACGGAAAATGAATCAGCTCAACGTCATCCGCCGTGACTTTCACCATCGAACCTTCCGTATGCCAGGCACCGAGTACCACGCGAAAAGCAGGTTGCTGGTTGGCGATAAGTTCATGTACCGCCGGGCGATGGGTATGTCCGTGGATCAGCCATTGCACCTGATGTTTTTCCATCGCACTGACTACCGCGTTTTGGTTAACGTCCATGATCGCCAGCGATTTACTGCTGTTGGCTTCTTTACTGTTCGCTCGCATTCGCGCGGCAATGCGTTTGCGCACAAACAACGGCAGGGCGAGGAATAGCATTTGCAGCCAGGGTTTGTGGACTTTGGCGCGAAAAGCCTGATAACCCGCGTCATCGGTGCACAGCGTGTCGCCATGCATAATCAACACCCGGCGACCATAAAGTTCGAGCACCTTTTCTTCCGGCAATAATGTCATGCCGCTTTCACGGGCAAAGCGTTTGCCGAGCAGAAAATCACGGTTGCCATGAATGAAATAACAGGGAACGCCGGAATCGGACACCGCTTTGATCGCTGCCGCCATCTGGCGATGGAGTGGGTTGGGATCGTCGTCGCCAATCCATGCTTCAAACAGATCGCCAAGAATATACAGCGCGTCGGCCTTGCGGGCTTCCCCCGCTAAAAAACGCAGAAAACCGGCGGTGATCGCCGGTTCTTCCACGCAGAGATGAAGATCTGCAATAAAGAGTGTCGCCACGATTACTCGCTAACGGTCACGCTTTCAATGATAACGTCTTCTTTTGGCACGTCCTGGTGCATACCGCTACGACCGGTTGCAACACCTTTGATTTTGTCTACCACGTCCATGCCTTCAACCACTTCAGCAAACACGCAGTAGCCCCAACCTTGCAGGCTTTCGCCAGAGAAGTTCAGGAAGTCGTTATCAACCACGTTGATGAAGAACTGTGCAGTTGCAGAGTGCGGAGCCTGAGTACGGGCCATTGCCAGCGTACCACGGGTATTTTTCAGACCGTTGTTGGCTTCGTTTTTGATCGGTTCTTTGGTGGCTTTTTGTTTCATGCCCGGTTCAAAACCGCCGCCCTGAATCATAAAGCCGTTGATAACACGGTGGAAAATGGTGTTGTTGTAAAAACCTTCGCGGCAGTAGTCCAGGAAGTTTTTAACTGTTTCAGGTGCTTTATCGTCAAAAGTTTTGATGACAATATCGCCGTGATTGGTGTGGAAAGTAACCATTTTTGCATCCTGTTCCGTTTGATTGGTGCTTCAACCCAGTTCGGGTCATATATAGGGTGGTGTTATAGCATAACCGCACGATCGGATCATCACGCAATGTATGCTGATTCGCGCGGGAAATATGGGTATTATACGCAACTCAATTACCCACACATGTCTAAACGGAATCTTCGATGCTAAAAATCTTCAATACTCTGACACGCCAAAAAGAGGAATTTAAGCCTATTCACGCCGGGGAAGTCGGCATGTATGTGTGTGGAATCACCGTTTACGATCTCTGTCATATCGGTCACGGGCGTACCTTTGTTGCTTTTGACGTGGTTGCGCGCTATCTGCGTTTCCTCGGCTATAAACTGAAGTATGTGCGCAACATTACCGATATCGACGACAAAATCATCAAACGCGCCAATGAAAATGGCGAAAGCTTTGTGGCGCTGGTGGATCGCATGATCGCCGAAATGCACAAAGATTTTGATGCTTTGAACATTCTGCGCCCGGATATGGAGCCGCGCGCGACGCACCATATCGCAGAAATTATTGAACTCACTGAACAACTGATCGCCAAAGGTCACGCTTATGTGGCGGACAACGGCGACGTGATGTTCGACGTCCCGACCGATCCGACATATGGCGTGCTGTCGCGTCAGGATCTCGACCAGCTGCAGGCAGGTGCGCGCGTTGACGTGGTCGACGACAAACGCAACCCGATGGACTTCGTTCTGTGGAAGATGTCGAAAGAGGGCGAACCGAGCTGGCCGTCTCCGTGGGGCGCGGGCCGTCCAGGCTGGCACATTGAATGTTCGGCAATGAACTGCAAGCAGCTGGGTAACCACTTTGATATCCACGGCGGCGGTTCAGACCTGATGTTCCCGCACCACGAGAACGAAATCGCGCAGTCCACCTGTGCCCATGATGGCCAGTATGTGAACTACTGGATGCACTCGGGGATGGTGATGGTTGACCGCGAGAAGATGTCCAAATCGCTGGGTAACTTCTTTACCGTGCGCGATGTGCTGAAATACTACGACGCGGAAACCGTGCGTTACTTCCTGATGTCGGGCCACTATCGCAGCCAGTTGAACTACAGCGAAGAGAACCTGAAGCAGGCGCGTGCGGCGCTGGAGCGTCTCTACACTGCGCTGCGCGGCACAGATAAAACCGTTGCGCCTGCCGGTGGCGAAGCGTTTGAAGCGCGCTTTATTGAAGCGATGGACGACGATTTCAACACCCCGGAAGCCTATTCCGTACTGTTTGATATGGCGCGTGAAGTAAACCGTCTGAAAGCAGAAGATATGGCAGCGGCGAATGCAATGGCATCTCACCTGCGTAAACTTTCCGCTGTATTGGGCCTGCTGGAGCAAGAACCGGAAGCGTTCCTGCAAAGCGGCGCGCAGGCAGACGACAGCGAAGTGGCTGAGATTGAAGCGTTAATTCAACAGCGTCTGGATGCCCGTAAAGCGAAAGACTGGGCGGCGGCAGATGCGGCGCGTGACCGTCTTAACGAGATGGGGATCGTGCTGGAAGATGGCCCGCAAGGGACCACCTGGCGTCGTAAGTAATTGCGCTGTTGCCGGATGCGAGTTTTCGCATCCGGTTATCGCCTGCGCCACCACAACATTCCCATAAGCACCATCCCCGGCAACCACACCCACATCAATTCAGAAATTATCACCTGATGCCCGTACGGCGTGGTGTAACGAGACAATGCAAACGGCGCGACTTTAATCACCTGCCAGGGAGCGAAAAAGCGTTCATCTGACCACGGCCACAGCCAGCCAACGCCCTTACCGCCAGTGGTTACCGAATCCAGCAAGCTGTGCGATAGCAACGAGACGGTTAAAAACAGCCAGCAGCGAATCAGCCCAGCCCTGAACCATCGGCGTCCAATCAGCACACATAACAGCGGGACAACAAACGCAAACACCAGCGAATGGGTAAACCCGCGATGACCAAAAACATTGCCGTAAGCAACGCCAAATTTAAACGACAATACGTCGGCGTCGGGCAGCATCGCCAGGATGATTCCGGCAAATAACAGACGCGGAGGGATGACTTTCGAACCCAACCCTAAACCAATGCATAGGGGAACAGCGGCGTGCGTAATAACGGTTGGCATGATGGTCGCTTCGGCAAAATGTCGATGCTATCAGCATGGATGAACGGGGCGTAGAGGGCAAAAGTCTGAAAAGAGAACCGGCCTGTTGATACAGGCCGGGAAAGGGATCAGGCAACAACCTGTACGCTGTGACCTGCAAAACTCACTGTCTGACCGGCGACGATTTTGCAGCGTTTGCGCGTTTCAACCGCACCGTCGACTTTCACCTGGCCTTCGGCAATCGCGATTTTCGCCTGCGCGCCGCTTTCGCTCCAGCCTTCCAGTTTCAGCAAGTCGCACAGCTCAACGTGCGGATGTTTACCTAAAGAAAATGTCGCCATGTTACTCATCCTGTGGATCATGATATTCAACGCACGCCTGTAGCGTGTTTTCAATCAGCGTGGCAACCGTCATCGGGCCAACGCCGCCGGGAACAGGCGTAATGTATGAGGCGCGTTTAGCCGCGTCTTCAAACACGACGTCGCCCACAACTTTGCCATTTTCCAGACGGTTGATGCCGACATCAATCACAATTGCGCCTTCTTTGATCCAGTCACCAGGAATAAAGCCCGGCTTGCCGACGGCAACGATCAACAGATCGGCATTTTCTACGTGGTGACGCAGATTTTTAGTGAAACGGTGAGTCACGGTAGTGGTGCAACCTGCGAGCAACAGTTCCATGCTCATTGGACGACCGACGATATTCGATGCGCCAATCACCACGGCGTTGAGGCCGAAGGTATCAATGTTGTAACGCTCAAGCAGCGTGACGATACCGCGCGGGGTGCAGGGACGCAGACGCGGCGCGCGCTGGCACAGACGACCGACGTTATAAGGATGGAAACCGTCCACGTCTTTGTCCGGATGAATACGTTCCAGCACTTTGACGTTATCAATACCCGCCGGTAACGGCAGTTGAACCAGAATGCCATCGATGGTGTTGTCGGCATTCAGCGCATCGATAAGCTCCAACAGCTCCGCTTCGCTGGTGGTTTCCGGGAGGTCATAAGAGCGGGAGACGAACCCGACTTCTTCACAAGCCTTGCGTTTGCTTGCGACATAAATTTGCGATGCAGGGTTACTACCCACCAGCACAACGGCCAGTCCTGGTGCCCGCAGTCCGGCTGCAATACGCGCCTGAACTTTTTGAGCAACTTCAGAGCGCACCTGCTGCGCAATCGTTTTACCGTCAATAATCTTTGCTGCCATCAGAGAGAGGATTCCATCTGTTACGTAGGTCGAAGGGGATGCGCCTATTTTGTCAGAAGCGGGGCGCGCTGTCAGGTTTCGTTTCAGATTTATCGCGTGAAGCGACCTCTTGCGAAGGTTAGGCGCACCGTCGCTGAGGTCGCTGAGATTGAAAGCTTCATTTTTCGTCCATGATGGCGTTGTAAATCTGGAACTGATTTATTTCCTTGTTTAAGGATTAAGATAATTTAAGAAATACCTGACAATATAAAAAGAATTTTCAGCCTGGTAATTTACCGCTTCAGGTCTATATTTGTGTTGAATATATTTTGCGCGGAAGTATTCATCTAACGGGGCTCTCTATTTTTTAGAATAGAGTGCATATTTTCAATTAAGACATTCTTAGAGGATAAAAAGGAATTTTACTACTATCAGTGTCTTAAATAAAGTAATCGGTTATATACGGATGTGGAGTCGATAAATGAGATTGAAGGAATATATATGAAATTAAGATTTATTTCGTCTGCGCTGGCTGCCGCACTATTCGCCGCTACGGGTAGTTATGCTGCCGTTGTAGATGGCGGTACAATTCACTTTGAAGGCGAACTGGTGAATGCTGCCTGTTCAGTGAATACTGACTCGGCAGACCAGGTTGTCACACTCGGTCAATATCGTATCGATATTTTCAATGCTGTTGGTAATACCTCTGCATTAATTCCATTCACCATTCAGTTGAACGACTGCGATCCTGTTGTTGCCGCTAATGCTGCCGTTGCATTTTCTGGTCAGGCTGATGCAATCAATGATAATTTATTGGCCATTGCATCCAGTACCAATACAACAACAGCAACGGGTGTCGGTATTGAAATACTTGATAATACATCCGCAATTCTCAAACCTGATGGGAATAGCTTCTCAACCAACCAGAACTTGATCCCCGGGACCAACGTTCTTCATTTTTCTGCACGTTATAAAGGCACCGGTACAAGTGCATCAGCAGGGCAAGCAAATGCTGACGCGACTTTTATTATGAGATACGAATAATCAAAACCACGTTGTTTTGAATTATATATCACGTCTTATAACAAAGTAATGTACCGGTTGTCTGAAGCGGTATGGTGGCAATGTAAATCGAAATCATGTTCACTTTGTATCATGCCGCTTTATTAAATGAAAAGGGAATGATGTGTTGTAAGAAACCAAAGCAATCATTTCTTTATATTTCTTATTTTTGCCGTCAGGAATACACAAGGCGTATTAACTATGATGACTAAAATAAAGTTATTGATGCTCATTATATTTTATTTAATCATTTCGGCCAGCGCCCATGCTGCCGGAGGGATCGCATTAGGTGCCACGCGTATTATTTATCCCGCTGATGCTCAACAGACTGCGGTATGGATTAGAAATAGCCATACCAATGAGCGCTTTCTGGTCAATTCGTGGATTGAAAACAGCAGCGGTGTAAAAGAAAAGTCATTCATCATTACACCGCCACTGTTTGTTAGTGAACCCAAAAGCGAAAATACCTTGCGTATTATTTACACCGGTCCACCGCTGGCGGCAGATCGTGAGTCTCTGTTCTGGATGAATGTTAAGACGATCCCTTCGGTAGATAAAAATGCATTGAACGGCAGGAATGTTTTGCAACTGGCGATTTTATCGCGCATGAAATTATTTCTCCGTCCAATTCAATTACAAGAATTACCCGCAGAAGCGCCGGACACACTCAAGTTTTCGCGATCCGGTAACTATATCAATGTTCATAATCCCTCACCTTTTTATGTCACCCTGGTTAACTTACAAGTGGGCAGCCAAAAGTTGGGGAATGCTATGGCTGCACCCAGAGTTAATTCACAAATTCCCTTACCCTCAGGAGTGCAGGGAAAGCTGAAATTTCAGACCGTTAATGATTATGGTTCAGTAACCCCGGTCAGAGAAGTGAACTTAAACTAACCGAATCATCTGACAATATCAGAGCTAATTATGAAAATACCCACTACTACGGATATTCCGCAGAGGTATACCTGGTGTCTGGCCGGAATTTGTTATTCATCTCTTGCCATTTTACCCTCCTTTTTAAGCTATGCGGAAAGTTATTTCAACCCGGCATTTTTATTAGAGAATGGCACATCCGTTGCTGATTTATCGCGCTTTGAGAGAGGCAATCATCAACCTGCGGGAGTGTATCGGGTGGATCTCTGGCGTAATGATGAGTTCATTGGTTCACAGGATATCGTATTTGAATCGACAACAGAAAATACAGGTGATAAATCAGGTGGGTTAATGCCCTGTTTTAACCAGGTACTCCTTGAACGAATTGGCCTTAATAGCAGTGCATTTCCCGAGTTAGCCCAGCAGCAAAACAATAAATGCATCAATTTACTGAAAGCTGTACCTGATGCCACAATTAACTTTGATTTTGCAGCGATGCGCCTGAACATCACTATTCCTCAGATAACGTTGTTGAGTAGCGCTCACGGTTACATTCCGCCTGAAGAGTGGGATGAAGGTATTCCTGCTTTACTCCTGAATTATAATTTCACCGGTAACAGAGGTAATGGTAACGATAGCTATTTTTTTAGTGAGCTCAGCGGGATTAATATTGGCCCGTGGCGTTTACGCAACAATGGTTCCTGGAACTATTTTCGCGGAAATGGATATCATTCAGAACAGTGGAATAATATTGGCACCTGGGTACAGCGCGCCATTATTCCGCTGAAAAGTGAACTGGTAATGGGAGACGGCAATACAGGAAGTGATATTTTCGATGGTGTTGGATTTCGTGGTGTACGGCTTTATTCTTCCGATAATATGTATCCTGATAGCCAGCAAGGGTTTGCCCCAACGGTACGTGGGATTGCCCGTACGGCGGCCCAGCTAACGATTCGGCAAAATGGTTTTATTATCTATCAAAGCTATGTTTCCCCCGGCGCTTTTGAAATTACAGATTTGCACCCGACATCTTCAAATGGCGATCTGGACGTCACCATCGACGAGCGCGATGGTAATCAGCAGAATTACACTATCCCGTATTCAACAGTGCCAATTTTACAACGCGAAGGGCGTTTCAAATTTGACCTGACGGCGGGCGATTTTCGTAGCGGTAATAGTCAGCAATCATCGCCTTTCTTTTTTCAGGGCACGGCACTCGGCGGTTTACCACAGGAATTTACTGCCTACGGCGGGACGCAATTATCTGCCAATTACACCGCCTTTTTATTAGGGCTGGGGCGCAACCTCGGGAACTGGGGGGCAGTGTCGCTGGATGTGACCCATGCGCGCAGTCAGTTAGCCGACGACAGTCGTCATGAGGGGGATTCCATTCGCTTCCTCTATGCGAAATCGATGAACACCTTCGGCACCAATTTTCAGTTAATGGGTTACCGCTATTCGACACAAGGTTTTTATACCCTTGATGATGTTGCGTATCGTCGAATGGAGGGGTACGAATATGATTACGATTACGACGGTGAGCATCGCGATGAACCGATAATCGTGAATTACCACAATTTACGCTTTAGCCGTAAAGACCGTTTGCAGTTAAATATTTCACAATCACTTAATGACTTTGGCTCGCTTTATATCTCTGGTACCCATCAAAAATACTGGAATACTTCGGATTCAGATACCTGGTATCAGGTGGGGTATACCAGCAGCTGGGTTGGCATCAGTTATTCGCTCTCATTTTCGTGGAATGAATCTGTAGGGATCCCCGATAACGAACGTATTGTCGGACTTAATGTTTCAGTGCCTTTCAATGTTTTGACCAAACGTCGCTACACCCGGGAAAATGCGCTCGACCGCGCTTATGCCTCCTTTAACGCCAACCGTAACAGCAACGGGCAAAATAGCTGGCTGGCAGGTGTAGGTGGGACCTTACTGGAAGGCCACAACCTGAGTTATCACGTAAGCCAGGGTGATACCTCGAATAATGGGTATACGGGCAGCGCCACGGCAAACTGGCAGGCCACTTACGGTACGCTGGGGGTCGGGTATAACTACGACCGCGATCAACATGACGTTAACTGGCAGCTGTCTGGCGGTGTGGTCGGGCACGAAAATGGCATAACGCTGAGCCAGCCTTTAGGGGATACCAATGTTTTGATTAAAGCGCCTGGCGCAGGCGGTGTACGCATTGAAAATCAAACTGGCATTTTAACCGACTGGCGCGGCTATGCGGTGATGCCGTATGCCACGGTTTATCGGTATAACCGTATCGCGCTTGATACCAATACGATGGGGAATTCCATCGATGTTGAAAAAAATATTAGCAGCGTTGTGCCGACGCAAGGCGCGTTGGTTCGTGCCAATTTTGATACCCGCATAGGCGTGCGGGCGCTCATTACCGTTACCCAGGGCGGAAAACCGGTGCCGTTTGGATCACTGGTACGGGAAAACAGTACCGGAATAACCAGTATGGTGGGTGATGACGGGCAAGTTTATTTAAGTGGTGCGCCATTGTCTGGTGAATTACTGGTTCAGTGGGGAGACGGCGCGAACTCACGCTGCATTGCGCACTATGTATTGCCGAAGCAAAGCTTACAGCAAGCCGTCACTGTTATTTCGGCAGTTTGCACACATCCTGGCTCATAAAGGAAATTATCAATGAAGATAATCTGCAGATTATTATTGGCGATGGCATGTTTGTGTCTGGCAAACATATCCTGGGCTACTGTTTGTGCAAATAGTACTGGCGTAGCAGAAGATGAACACTATGATCTCTCAAATATCTTTAATAGCACCAATAACCAGCCAGGGCAGATTGTTGTTTTACCGGAAAAATCCGGCTGGGTAGGTGTGTCAGCAATTTGTCCACCCGGCACGCTGGTGAATTATACATACCGTAGTTATGTCACCAACTTTATTGTTCAGGAAACTATCGATAATTATAAATATATGCAATTAAATGATTATCTATTAGGTGCGATGAGTCTGGTTGATAGTGTGATGGATATTCAGTTCCCCCCGCAAAATTATATTCGGATGGGAACAGATCCTAACGTTTCACAAAACCTTCCATTCGGGGTGATGGATTCTCGTTTAATATTTCGTTTAAAGGTTATTCGTCCCTTTATTAACATGGTGGAGATCCCCAGACAGGTGATGTTTACCGTGTATGTGACATCAACGCCTTACGATCCGTTGGTTACACCTGTTTATACCATTAGTTTTGGTGGCCGGGTTGAAGTACCGCAAAACTGCGAATTAAATGCCGGGCAGATTGTTGAATTTGATTTTGGTGATATCGGCGCATCGTTATTTAGTGCGGCAGGGCCGGGTAATCGACCTGCTGGTGTCATGCCGCAAACCAAGAGCATTGCGGTCAAATGTACGAATGTTGCTGCGCAGGCTTATTTAACAATGCGTCTGGAAGCCAGTGCCGTTTCTGGTCAGGCGATGGTGTCGGACAATCAGGATTTAGGTTTTATTGTCGCCGATCAGAACGATACGCCGATCACGCCTAACGATCTCAATAGCGTTATTCCTTTCCGTCTGGATGCAGCTGCGGCAGCCAATGTCACACTTCGCGCCTGGCCTATCAGTATTACCGGTCAAAAACCGACCGAAGGGCCGTTTAGCGCGCTGGGGTATTTACGCGTCGATTATCAATGAGGTACGGAGAATGAGAAGAGCACTCTTTAGCTGTTTCTGCGGGTTACTGTGGATTTCCAGTGGATGGGCAGCTGACCCTTTGGGAACGATTAATATCAATTTGCACGGTAACGTTGTTGATTTCTCCTGTACCGTAAACACTGCGGATATTGATAAGACGGTAGATTTAGGCAGATGGCCTACGACACAATTACTGAACGCTGGCGATACCACGGCACTCGTCCCTTTTAGCCTGCGGCTGGAGGGATGTCCTCCGGGTTCAGTTGCGATTTTATTTACGGGAACGCCGGCATCCGATACCAACCTGCTGGCTCTGGATGATCCCGCAATGGCGCAAACCATCGCCATCGAATTACGTAATAGCGATCGCTCCCGGCTCGCACTGGGAGCGGCGAGCCCGACTGAGGAAGTAGATGCAAATGGCAATGTCACACTAAACTTTTTTGCCAATTATCGAGCGTTAGCCAGCGGTGTTCGGCCAGGTGTGGCGAAAGCGGATGCGATATTTATGATCAATTATAATTAATATTATATTAATTCGTATAATTTGGCGTAGTCGATAAGCTCTACAATTGAATGCAAACCTAGCTTGCCATAAATATTAGATTTATGCGCACTAACTGTTTTATTGCTAAGTAATAACTTATCGGCAATTTCTTTATTAGATAATCCGCTAACCAGATAACGTAATATGGTCACTTCACGATTAGATAGCACAGTGACCGTTGAACTATTCGTACTACATTTATTGCTTTTTATATAGTTAAGCGTTTCGCTGGGAAAAAACGTGTATCCGGAGAGGATCATCTGAACGGCATGAAAAATATCATTCTGATCATTGCATTTACTGACAAAACCGTTAGCACCAGCTTGTATCGCTCTGCCAGCATAAAAGCATTCTGATTTCGATGATAAAAATAACACTTTCACTGTGCTCTGGATTTGTTTGATCCTTTTCAGGAAGGTAAAACCGTCTGTTCCGGGCAAGTCTATATCCATAATGATTAAATCAACAGGACGGGTTCGGAGATAATCGATGGTTATGCGGTAATCATCCGTTTTCAGGACAATCTGCAATTCACTGTTTTTTTGCAACAGAACTTCAATAGACATTCTGATGATAGGATGAGTATCCATAATGATCACCGACGTTGGTTTCATAGTTACCAGTCTCATAGGAGCGGACAATTTTCCGTTAGGGCGGTAAATTGTACTTTGATACATGAAAATACGGGTTTTCTTGATTCAGACGCGCAGCGGTGTGTGTTTGTTTGCCGCTATAGCGAAATAAATCAGAAAATCAGACGCGGTCGTTCACTTGTTCAGCAACCAGATCAAAAGCCATTGACTCAGCAAGGGTTGACCGTATAATTCACGCGATTACACCGCATTGCGGTATCAACGCGCCCTTAGCTCAGTTGGATAGAGCAACGACCTTCTAAGTCGTGGGCCGCAGGTTCGAATCCTGCAGGGCGCGCCATTACAATTCAATCAGTTACGCCTTCTTTATATCCTCCATAATTCCAGAGTGGGACATATTTGGGACATTATCACCAAAAATGTCGTCTATTTTCCTCGCATGCTCTGTCAAATGATTAGGCGCAAGGTGAGCATACCTACGAACCATTTCTATGGACTCCCATCCGCCCATTTCCTGAAGCACTGATAATGGGACGCCTGACTGAATCAGCCAGCTTGCCCAGGTGTGTCTGAGGTCATGGAAACGGAAATCTTCAATTCCTGCACGACGACAAGCTGATAGCCATGATGTCTTGCTGTCGATGCGCATCTTCCTGACCGCAGGCGTTGATGTTCCATCTGCTCGCTTAGCCGCCTTGGTATGTACAAACACCCATTTGTGATGCTTGCCTATTTGATCACGCAACACTTTACAGGCGGTATCGTTCAGCGCCACACCAATGGCGCGGTTTGATTTGCTCTCTTCTGGATTCACCCAGGCAACTCGTCGCTGCATGTCGATTTGTTGCCATTCCAGATTTATGATGTTCGACTTTCTCAGACCAGTTGCCAGCGCAAACTTGACGACAGATTTCAGTGGTTCGGGGCACTCATCAATAAGGCGTTTTGCTTCCTCCTTTTCCAGCCATCTGACTCGCTTGTTTCTGACCGCTGGTATCTTGATGACAGGCGCTTTTTCCAGCCACTTCCAGTCGCGTTCTGCAGCACGGAGAATGGCCTTTATCATGGCAAGATGCTTTGCCTTTGTCTGAGTTGATACTGGCTTTGGTTCATAAACAGGCAGTTCTTTACCTTTCCTGATGGCGGCCTGAACTTTCTGTTTCCATATTTCTTTCGTCTTTCTGTTATGCATTCTGCTTACAGCAGAGTAAATCTTTGCCTCCGAGATATCTTTAAGCCTTATACCCTCAAAATGTTCAAGCCAGAACTCAATCCGGCTTTTATCTGAATCGAGAGATTTTTTATCAGCTTTTTCCTCAAGCCATCTTAGGCAGGCCTCTTCAAAAGTGACATCAGGTAAATCCCCTAGCTTTTCTACTCGCCAGAGTTCTGCTTTTCGCTTGTCGTGCAACTCCTGAGCTTGCCGCTTGTCCTTTGTGCCAAGAGATTCCTTAATTCGTTTCCCGCCCGGGAGCGAATACGAGGCATACCATATTTCATTTCTGCGGAAGAGTGACATTTTCTTTCCTCTGTTATGCCATCACCCGCGCTCACCTGGACAGTATGCAGCGGAGACTGAAGCGCCGCAATGCAGGCTTGCCGTGTTGTGAGGTAAGGAGATTTTGGCTTGGTTGGATCTTTACGTGTTGCCTGTAGGCGGCCTGTTCGTATCCAGTTGGTGGCGGTTGGTCTGGATATCTTAAGAAACTGACAGGCCTCATCGAGTGTGAGGCTGTATGATTCCATGGTTACCTCTGCTTTTTGAACGCATGTCACGTAACTTCTTAATGTGTTCTGCCGTTTCGATCTCTTCTGCTATCCGATCTGCATCAGCTTTATTCACAGGTTCAAAGTCATGATTAAAGCGGAACATGCTGGCGATACATGTTCTGCCTTTTCGGATGTAGTGAACTTTGTTGTGGGTAGAACGCAGGATTTTGCAGGGAGTGCCGTGGTGGTCGACGTACCAGGTGTTAGGAAAAATGATTCTGAACATTTTTACACCTCAGTTGGACGATGTTGAAATTTGCTGCTTTGAGGCCATCACAGTCCCCATTGTTTGTTCTTAAGTTCGATCTCCTCCTGGCAACTTGCACAAGTCCGACAACCCTGAACAGCCAGGCGTCTTCGCTCATCTATCGGATCGCCACACTCACAACAATGAGTTGCGGATACAGTCTGGTAGTTCAGACGACGCATTTTTATTGCTGTATTGCGCTGTAATTCTTCGATTTCTGATGCTGAATCAATGATGTCTGCCATCTTCCATTAATCCCTGAATTGTTGGTTAATACGCTTGAGGATGAATGCGAACAATAAAAAAGGAGCCTGTAGCTCCCTGATGATTTTGCTTTTCATGTTCACCGTTCCTTAAAGACGCCGTTTAACATGCCGATCGCCAGGCTTAAATGAGTCGGTGTGAATCCCATCAGCGTTACCGTTTCGCGGTGCTTCTTTAGTACGCTACGGCAAATGTCATCGACGTTTTTATCCGGAAACTGCTGTCTGGCTTTTTTGATTTCAGAATTAGCCTGACGGGCAATGCTGCGAAGGGCGTTTTCCTGCTGAGGTGTCATTGAACAAGTCCCATGTCGGCAAGCATAAGCACACAGAATATGAAGCCCGCTGCCAGAAAAATGCATTCCGTGGTTGTCATGCAGCCTCCCGACGGGCAAGAATCCTTGAGCCGAACGCCATCAACTCTCCACGATCAACAGTCGTAAAGTGGCAGTGTGTACGGGGGTATGGGTGCCAGATAATGAGCATCGAGCCTTTATTATTTCCACTGACGGGTTTCTCAGTGAGTGGGTTAATAAATGCCAGTCGTCCTGCCGTGATGAATCTGACCTCACTGGCGGTTTGTATCGCTTCATGAAACCATCCGACAGATGTGTCAGCAGGCAATAACATTACACATCCCACACTACTGAATTTGTTTTCAGTGGCTGCCTTTTTCACAAAAGGGGAAATATTGCTGTATGGTGGATTCAACCAGACATAACCAGAGGCATATCCCATTGCTTCAGGCCATGAAGTGGTTAATGTGTTCTGCTCCTGTGAGATAAAAAGCCGACATAGTCGGTTTTTTTCGCTGGCGGCAGCATCAAGTTGAAAAACGAACTCTGCATTAAGCGCAGCAAAAATCTCTGGTGGTGTGCGCCAGCTGTCGCGATGTTCGGCAGGAGTATTGCTTCCGGTGAAATCAGTCATACAGCCCCCGTTTATTATTTATCTCCTCAGCCAGCCGCTGTGCTTTCAGGGGATTTCGGATAACAGAAAGGCCGGGAAATACCCAGCCTCGCTTTGTAACGGAGTAGACGAAAGTGATCGTGCCTACCCGGATATTATCGTGAGGATGCTTCATCGCCATTGCTCCCCAAATGCAAAACCAATTTCAGCCAGTGCCTCGTCCATTTTTTCGATGAACTCCGGCACCATCTCGTCAAAACTCGCCATGTACTTTTCATCCCGCTCAACCACGACATAATGCAGGCCTTCACGCTTCATACGCGGGTCATAGTTGGCAAAGTACCAGGCATCTTTTCGCGTCACCCACATGCTGTACTGCACCTGGGCCATGTAAGCCGACTTTATGGCCTCGAAACCACCGAGCCGGAACTTCATGAAATCCCGGGAGGTAAACGGGCATTTCAGCTCAAGGCCATTGCCGTCACTGCATAAACCATCGGGAGAGCAGGCGGTGCGCATACTTTCGTCGCGATAGATGATCGGGGATTCAATAACATTTACGCCGGAAGTGAACTCAAACAGGGTTCTGGCGTCGTTCTCGTACTGTTTTCCCCAGGCCAGCGCTTTAGCGTTAACTTCCGGAGCCACACCGGTGCAAACCTCAGCCAGCAGGGTGTGGAAGTAGGACATTTTCATGTCAGGCCACTTCTTTCCTGATCGGGGCTTTGCTATCACGTTGTGAACTTCTGAAGCGGTGATGACGCCGAGCCGTAATTTGTGCCATGCATCATCCCCCTGTTCGACAGCTCTCACGTCGATCCCGGTACGCTGCAGGATAATGTCCGGTGTCATGCTGCCACCTTCTGCTCAGTGGCTTTCTGTTTCAGGAATCCAAGAGCTTTCACTGCTTCGGCCTGTGTCAGTTCTGACGATGCGCGAATGTCGCGGCGAAATATCTGGGAACAGAGCGGCAATAAGTCGTCATCCCATGTTTTATCCAGGGCAATCAGCAGAGTGTTAATCTCCTGCATGGTTTCATCGTTAACCGGAGTGATGTCGCGTTCCGGCTGACGTTCTGCAGTGTATGCGGTATTTTCGACAATGCGCTCGGCTTCATCCTTGTCATAGATACCAGCAAATCCGAAGGCGAGACGGGCACACTGAATCATGGCTTTATGCCGTAACATCCGTTTGGGATGCGACTGCCACGGCCCCGTGATTTCTCTGCCTTCGCGGGTTTTGAATGGTTCGCGGCGGCATTCATCCATCCGCTCGGTAACGCAGATCGGATGATTACGGTCCTTGCGGTAAATCCGGCATGTACAGGATTCATTGTCCTGCTCAAAGTCCATGCCATCAAACTGCTGGTTTTCATTGATGATGCGGGACCAGCCATCAACGCCCACCACCGGAACAATGCCGTTCTGCTTATCAGGGAAGGCGTAAATTTCTTTCGTCCACGGATTAAGGCCGTACTGGTTGGCGACGATCAACAATGCGATGAACTGCGCATCGCTGGCATCACCTTTAAATGCCGTCTGGCGAAGAGTGGTGATCAGTTCCTGTGGGTCGACAGAATCCATGCCGACACGTTCAGCCAGCTTCCCTGCCAGCGTTGCGAGTGCTGTACTCATCCGTTTTATACCTCTGAATCAATATCAACCTGGTGGTGAGCAATGGTTTCAACCATGTACCGGATGTGTTCTGCCATGCGCTCCTGAAACTCAACATCGTCATCAAACGCACGGGTAATGGCTTTTTTGCTGGCCCCGTGGCGTTGCAAATGATCGATGCATAGCGATTCAAACAGGTGCTGGGGCAGGCCTTTTTCCATGTCGTCTGCCAGTTCTGCCTCTTTCTCTTCACGGGCGATCTGCTGGTAGTGACGCGCCCAGCTCTGAGCCTCAAGACGATCCTGAATGTAATAAGCGTTCATGGCTGAACTCCTGAAAATGGCTGTGAAAAAATCGCCCGCGAAATGCCAGGCTGATTAGGAAAACAGGAAAGGGGGGTTAGTGATTCAGGCCGTTACCGCGTCCGTCGAGAAAAACTTCTACGAGCAAATCACGGGTATAAGTGCGCTCGATGCCGCGATGCAGATAAAGCCGCCCGCGTAAATTAGCTGATGCAGTCCAGGTACCATCTTTGTGTTTGACCAGCATTCCTGGCATGACCGCGCCGCGATTAACGGTCTGCGTTCCGTAATGTTGATGAACCATAAAAACTCCTGCCCGTAAGCTGGGCTGCTGAACATATAGAGACTTCTGCGCGTATTCAGGCGGTGGATGGCCGCCGGTTGTCATAACTAAGCCGCCTCGTTGAAGCGACTGAGGTATAAAGTGTTGTGTTGATTTCAGCTGGTCACACCGACGTTCACGCGTCCGTTTCACCCCTCGCACTCCCCGAAGCCTGCTGAAATTCAAACTGCGGATCTAAGCGGTCATCGCAACGGTGAAACAGGTGGTTGCCGTATCGTTGTGTTGTTGCGACATGGTGATAATAGCTATTGCTATTGGTGATATCAATACTTATTGCTATTGATTGATGTATTTTGATATTAACTGTTTGATAGCAAAAGGAATTAATTTTGTGACTTGCATCGCATAGCGATAACTGAAGCGGGGGTTGTGGTGGTTTTTTGAACGGTGTGTGATGAGGGGAGGCAAAAGAAAACCCGGCTCGACGGCCGGGGAAATCATTTCGCATCTACAATAAATAACCTGTTTATCTGGCCTTTTTTAACAGTAGCCTTTGCGGTTATAGTGAATACTGCAGATGGATCACCTTTGGTTGATATATATGCACTAAGAGCTCTAATATACGGGTTATTCTTCTTTCCTGCAGCTGGATCGCTAATTTCAGCAGTGATTCTCTTTTTTGAGTCATCACCATCTAAAATTATTTTAGCTGTCATATTTTGTGCATCAAATTCTGTAAGAAAAGCACGATACTCACGAAGACCGAGAACTTCATCATCATCAAGCCTATCAATTTCAGCTTTATCTCTCTCGTTAACTTTTAGAAGGCAGCCGTCAACATTTGTTGCAACACTTATCTGATCGCAAGTATTACCAATAGGTGATACTGCCTGCCTTACAGAGGGGCGAAGCTCTACAGCCATTCGGTCAATCAAAGAGATCAACTTATCAATGGTTCCAGCATCCTTGTTTCCTAGTGCCTCTATGGCCTTTTCAAGTGACTGCTGCAAAGCTTTCATTTCATCTTTCTTGTTAGAATTTCTCGCAAAAATATATTGTAGTATTGCGCCAAGTATAGTTGCGGCGATCCCCGAGAACAACTGGTTCTGAGTGGCGAAGTTAAGAACTGCTTCAAGAGTAAAGCAGTTAGCTTTTGCTTCGCGTGCGTAAACCTTAACTTCCTGATAATTAATGTATTTACTATATTTTTGTGTAACAGAGAAAGAAGCTGCTGTTGAGAGAACTTTAGAAAAACCCTTTAGGGATTCTCCTAGGCAGTTCAAATCTATTTCATGATTTAAAGCATCTTTTCCGTCATACCTAAGAGAGATTTTTATATCCTGTAAAGCGTCACAATCCATAAATCGCTCTCGTCTAATTCTAATTAAATTTACTATCCCCTAAACGACTCATCAGCACAGTACTGATTATCCATGTTTCCTGTACGTCTGGGGCATGCTCCCAATAACCTTACCGAAGATGAACACCCGGTTCATCTCGTCTTTCTCGATCGGGTCCCACGGTGAGTAGCTCTTGTTATCAGAGATAACCAACAGCTTATCCTTCATCATTTGCAGGCGCTTTACATGGGCTGTGTCGTCGTACAGAAACGCATAGATGCCATCACCGTCGAAAGATTTAACCGTGATATCAACGAACAGCAGATCACCTGGTTCGATTGTTCCTGACATGCTGTCACCACGTACGTTAATGATGCGGATATTTTCCGCCTTCCTGCCATCGAACATGTGACGAGCATCGTCAAACGAGTACTCAACCGAGCGTAGGACTTCTACAAACTCACGGTTGATGACTCCCGGCCCGGCACTCACTTCTATATCAAGAACGTCAATCTTGAAGTATTTGGAATGGTTGACAGTAGGCTTCCCTGATTGTTGACCGTCATTTCTCATCGGGCCTATGCCTGATGAGAGCCACTCTGTTCGAACACCCAATGCATTAGCTATTTCAACAATTTTTGTTGAGCCGCGCGCGTTGCCGCTTGTCAGTCTCCAGATTGTGGGTTGAGCTACGCCAGACGCCTTTGCAAGAGCGCCTTGAGACATCCCAGATTGTTCCATCGCTAGGTTTAAGCGATCAGCAAGAGTTTCTTTTTTCATAAGTTTTAATTTATACGCTTGCGTATTGATGGTCAAAACACGTTTTGCTATTGCCATGGTTAATACGCATTGCTATTATCCATTCATTGTAATACCAATAGGAATTGATAATGACAAATCAAACCATTCAACTCGCAATCAGTATTACAGGTAGTCAAAAACGACTGGCAGATCTATGCGGTGTAGCCCAGCCCACTGTTTGGCGTTGGCTACACGGTGGCGGAATTGATGCCCGCTATGTAATGAAAATTGTCTCAGCCACTGGTGGAAAGATTAAGCCAGCAGATATTCGTCCCGACCTCGCACCATTGTTTAACGCGAGTAATTCTGCCGCCTAATCTGCGGCGTTAACTGATAAGGCGATGATTATGCAACCACTTACATACCAACAGACTAGCGGATTTAGCCCGACTGCGGTGATAAATCGTTCTCAAATAAAACAGGTGCCAGGCCACGAAAAAATTCGTGATGCCGTCCGCGCCTGGTCTGCTGAAGATAATCAGGATGTAGTTGCCGCACTCATTGTGAATGAGTATCGAGCACAGGGCGGCGGCACCATCGATTTTCCTGATGATGTCAGTCGTGCACGCCAGAAGCTGTTCCGCTTCCTCGATAACAAATTCGATTCTGAAAAATACCGAAATAACGTGCGTGAACTGACCCCGGCAATTCTGGCGGTACTACCGCTGGAATATCGCGGCCACCTGGTTGAGCAGGATAGCTTCATGGCTCGGCTGGCTGAAATGGAAAAGGAACTCAGTGAGGCAAAGCAGGCGGTCATTCTCAACGCACCACGCCACCAGAAACTGAAGGAGATGAGTGAAGGCATTGTGTCGATGTTTCGAGTGGACCCAGATCTGGCTGGTCCATTGATGGCGATGGTCACCACCATGCTGGGGGCAATATGACAGGTTCAAAAATGGCGAAAGTCGGTCTGCGGGAACAGAACCGACTTTCAGGTGCAAATCGTAACACACTCATTGCGGGAGGAATTATGGCAAACACTGCTGAGATATTCAATTTTCCAGTGCCGGATGCGGCACAAAAGGAGCCGCGCGTGGCAGATCTCGATGATGGTTATACGCGCATTGCAAATGAGTTGCTGGAAGCTGTGATGCTGGCCGGATTAACACAGCACCAGCTTCTGGTCTTTCTGGCTGTCATGCGCAAAACATATGGCTTTAATAAAAAACTGGATTGGGTTAGCAACGAGCAACTTTCCGAATTAACCGGGATATTGCCGCACAAGTGTTCTGCTGCAAAAAGTGCTCTGGTAAAGCGTGGGATTTTTATTCAGAGCGGGCGGAATATAGGCATTAATAATGTGGTCAGTGAATGGTCAACATTACCCGAATCAGGTAAGAAAAATAAAGTTTACCTGAAAGAGGTAAATTTACCTGAATCAGGTAAGAAAAGTTTACCCAAATCAGGTAAAGGCACTTACCCGAATCAGGTAAACACAAAAGACAAACTAACAAAAGACAATATAAAACCTTATTCGTCCGAGAATTCTGGCGAATCCTCTGACCTGCCAGAAAACGACCTTCCTGTGGTGAAAGCGGATGCTGCGATTCAGAGCGGCAGCAAGTGGGGGACAGCAGAAGACCTGACCGCCGCAGAGTGGATGTTTGACATGGTGAAGACCATCGCGCCATCAGCCAGAAAACCGAATTTTGCAGGGTGGGCTAACGATATCCGTCTGATGCGTGAACGTGACGGCCGTAACCACCGCGACATGTGCGTGCTGTTCCGCTGGGCATGCCAGGACAACTTCTGGTCCGGTAACGTGCTAAGTCCGGCCAAACTCCGCGACAAGTGGACCCAACTCGAAATCAACCGTAACAAGCAACAGGCTGGCGTGACAGCCGGAAAATCAAAACTCGACCTGACAAACACTGACTGGATTTACGGGGTGGATTTATGAAAAACATCGCCGCACAGATGGTTAACTTTGACCGTGAGCAGATGCGCCGGATCGCCAACAACATGCCGGAACAGTACGACGAAAAGCCGCAGGTACAACAGGTAGCGCAGATCATCAATGGTGTGTTCAGCCAGTTACTGGCAACTTTCCCGGCGAGCCTGGCTAACCGGGACCAGAACGAACTGAACGAAATCCGCCGCCAGTGGGTTCTGGCTTTCCGGGAAAACGGGATCACCACGATGGAACAGGTTAACGCAGGAATGCGCGTAGCCCGTCGGCAGAATCGACCATTCCTGCCATCACCCGGGCAGTTTGTTGCCTGGTGCCGGGAAGAAGCATCCGTTACCGCCGGGCTGCCAAACGCCAGCGAGCTGGTTGATATGGTTTACGAGTATTGCCGGAAACGTGGCCTGTATCCGGATGCAGAGTCTTATCCGTGGAAATCAAACGCGCACTACTGGCTGGTTACCAACCTGTATCAGAACATGCGGGCCAATGCGCTGACTGATGCGGAATTACGGCGCAAGGCTGCCGATGAACTGGCCTGTATGACAGCGCGAATTAACCGTGGTGAGGCGATACCTGAACCAGTAAAACAACTTCCTGTTATGGGCGGGAGACCGCTTAATCGTGTTCAGGCTCTGGCGAAGATCGCAGAAATCAAAGCGAAGTTTGGGCTGAAAGGAGCAAGTGTATGACGGGCAAAGAGGCAATTATTCATTACCTGGGGATGTATAAGAGCTTCTGTGCGCCGGACGTTGCTGCGGTAACAGGCGCAACAGTAACCAGCATAAATCAGGCTGCGGCTAAAATGGCGCGGGCAGGAATCTTAGTCATTGATGGTAAGGTCTGGCGAACGGTGTATTACCGGTTCGCTACCAGGGAAGAACGGGAAGGGAAGGTGGGCACGAACCTGATTTTTAAGGAGTGTCGCCAGAGTGCCGCGATGAAGCGGGTGTTGGCGGTGTATGGAGATATGAACTTAAACTTGCTGTGACGGTTTTCATCGGTAACACACCATGTAATCTAGCAGTCAGCTTAGAAATAGGAGCGGCAGTTAAAGATTTTTCAGTTAGTAGAAAATTACTGTTATTGCAGGGATCTAATCACCGGAGAGTCGTTCCATTTGTCTTATGATTACCTGAAGTCCGTTAGTTCGTTGGTAATCACCGTTTTTGTTAGAGAAGTAAGCATCGCTGACAAAATATTCTCAACGATGCCTGCTTTATTGCTACTACAAATTAATTAAATTGCATCTGCAAACTCTGGGGTTTTTCGCTCAGGTATAATTGATGAGTTGCTGTTGTCACTTTTTTTATTTTCATGATTACGAATAGCCAATGACTCATTAAAGTCTTTTGCGACTGCTGTCTCAATAAATTCAATTTCTGAATCAGAGTGTTTTTTAACAGCTTCTTTGATCTCATCCAGAGTAACATAGAAAAACTCTTTTCTACGATTTACAAGATTGACTCTCTTTTTATCGAAGACATCATGTAGTTTTTTTTCTAATGATGGAGCGTCCTCCGAATAAATCATGGCATGTACATCAAAAATAAAAGGAACAGATGCATCACCGAGCTCATTTACACGGTCTTGCGGATCAAGACGTCGTGTCATGCCTATTTTATAAACATTCTCCCCAAAAGAACCTATGTTCGAAATAATATAAACATGACCTTGTTTGGTTTGTTGTGCCATGGATAATGCTCTTTGATGCTTTGATTCAGCCTGCGACAAACTCTGTTCTAGTTCGGCAATGCGATTTTCGAGGCGCTGCTTCATGTCACCAGTAACTTTTTCCATTTCCTTTCTTGCAGCTTCAATTGCTTTTTTATAACGGCGCTCTTCTGCCTCTGCGTCTTGCATGGCCTTTTCTATTTCTCGTTGTGCACGCTCCTCCTCTCTCATTTGTGCCCTTATTTCTGCCTGTTCTTCTTTTTCTTTCTGTTTTTGCTCACGATATTCATGGGTAAGCCACAATTCCTCAAGTTTTTTATTGAGGTATTTAGTGTTTATATATATGTGATTTTGCTCGTTTAGTTTATTTATGGCCTCAAATGCCTTTGTGATGCGTTCTTCCATTTTAGTGATGTTTTTCCACGTGCAATTGCTAATTGCAGCATCACATTCATTATTAAATGCTCTAGTAGTTAGCCTGATATTTCTGTCTGTCATTTTTTTACCCTCTGCTCGAGAGCCTTCAACAGTCCATTGGGTTGTACAATATACTGCGCCAGAGTGGGTTTTATCCCGCAGCATTAATTTCTGTTCATCCCTGATGGATTTTATTTTGTTTTTAAATTGCTCTGAATCTTCAAAATTAAAATGAGGTTCGTAAAATCCTAGTTCGGCTAGCTCAACATCTTCTGAATAAATAGAAATTTGCCTTACTAGTTTATCATATATTTCTTTCTTCTCTTTATAAGTTCTTCTTAGCTCTTGGATTTGTTTATTGATACCATCCATTTTTTCAATGGTGTTTGTTAGTTCATTATTGGCATTTTCTTTTACTTTTAGGGATTCTTCTTTTATTATGGAGCATTCTTGCTCTGTTTTCTCAATAAGCTTCTTACATTCTTCTTCTACATTAAAATAATCTGCAAAGCGAGATTTGTATTCTTCATTTTTTTGATTGCTATCACTTAATTCTAATTGTATTTTTTTGATGCGTTTGATTGCAGCTATATAAAGAACAAGAACAACCAATAAAAATATGATTGCAAGTAATAGAGGAGTTTGAGTCATTCGTGCTATTCCTTACGGACAATTTAAGACGTTTTGTATTAAATCCTGTTCAATGTGTATGCGGGTGATTGCTACCGCTTACAATCTTCATAATTATCAGTTAGATAGACTCGCTAGTAAATAATTTCATTTTTTGCAATATTCTTATTGAATATTTCAATTTATGAAATGAACTCTTTATCCTTTCAAGGCGAAAGGTTTCTTCTTCGGAAATATTTGCTCTCGTGTGACGTATAAAGACCTTTGATTTTCAAAAATCAGTAGGGAATAATATAGTTACTGTCGGCCTGAACACCCGGTGGTGGGGTTGCGCTAAACGGGGACGTTTATGCGCACACACAATCCAAACTCTCATCTCCATTCACAGATGCAGAAATGCACCTACGATTTTTTACATTCGGTGTTTTACTTCGACAGCCAGAATTGGGAGTCTCTATTCGTCTGGCGGCTAAAGGTGATATGGAAATCGTTATGTTTTGGCCTGAGGTAGTTGTAACTGTTGTAGCAGCTATGGCTGTGATCATCATGGTGTCCATTTACTGGGGTTGACGACATGATTTATCCGGCGCTATATTCTGTGCGTTGCCGCAAAATCGGCACACGGGATTGGCGTCCCGGGATACTACTCAACGCATACCGCGTTAAGCGGTTTTTTTGTGCGCTAAGCACGGCTATGCCCAAATTATGGTGGGCTGTGTGAGGGCTTCTTCGGAAGCGCCGGGTTTGAGTAGCCGGTTACGCCAACCTTACACAGTTCACCACCAGTCGATTGGCGTCGTTGGTGGTGATGGTTAACCTGATGAGGTGATACTATGACTACTCAATTAGCATTCCACAAAACGACGTTTACCCCGATTTGCCACAATAACAGAATTTGGCTTACTGCCACTGAAGTTGGTTTAGCACTGGAATATGCGGACGATAAAGCAGTTCAGCGCATTTACTCTCGGCACTCAGATGAATTCACAGATATGATGACAAGGGTGGTCAAAGTGACCACCCCTCGTGGAATGCAGGAGTCTCGAGTATTTAGCCTTCGCGGAGCCCATTTGATCGCCATGTTTGCTCGTACTCCTGTGGCCAAAGAATTCCGCCGCTGGGTTCTGGATATTCTCGATCGAGAAGTTCAACAATCCCCAATCACAAAACAATTCACTGATAACGAACTTTGCACACTCGCCTGGTTATGGCGAGCAAGTGATACGATGTTAACCGCCTGCCAGAACGTTACGCCCCTTCTTCAGGTCGCAGAGCATCGCGAAGCAGGTAGATTCACTTCAATCGAACAAGAATATCCTCGGATACTCAACAGGGCGCGAGAAATCCTTGCCAGAGAAACGGCGCATGTAAAATTCCAACCGTGGCAGGATGATAAGTGGAGTCGTGTGTTACCATATTTCCGTCAGAATCTGTTGCAATAAAGTCACTAGTTAGAAATACTGCCAGCATTCTGCGATGACGGAAGTGCTGGCATTTTTTTTGGTAATGTGCGAGTCCATTTCATAAAATACGGGTACTGGAACTGGACGATATAATCTAAAAGATACCATTATCAGTAGCATTAAAATCGCTATGTGCCGATACGGATATAAATTATATTGATTGTTCACATACCTTATTGGATATTACTGAGGGGTGTTTATATAAGGTGTAACGATGATGTGGAACTTTGACAGTGCCGACTTAAGTGCAATAGCAGCAGGCATTTCTGCGTTTGGCACATTAGCCGCAGCGGGGTCGGCGCTTGCAAGTTGGTGCACGTCAAAAAAAGCGCTGCAGCTACAAAATAGAGTTTACCTTTATGAGTCTTTAAAGGCTTGCGCTGAGAGAGCCAATTCATCAGCTAAAGATAAGCGCGGATCTGAATGGAGCGTTAATGATGCAGCGGATATCATCAGGTGCCTAGTACGGGCGATGGAGCTCATCAAGCAGGATAGCCAGCAGAAAGAAGGTAATCAGGCATTAATGTTGAAACAGTACTTTGTTAATCTGCTAATAATGGAACTGTACGAGGAAGTTCATAACGGTGATGCGGCTGATTCTGTTTTTAAAAGTACGGAACCTACACAAGTACTTGATAACTTATGGAGCAAATGGCAGGAGGCTATAGCTTTTTTTGATATTTGGAATTACCCAGTTGCGACTGAGGAAGACTTGGCAGACTAATTTTCAGCACATTTGATTTCCAATAATCAACCAGCCATAATCATGCCATTGGAGCTTGAACAACTCCGGTGACTTCTGCGCTAAACGGGGACGTTTATGCGCACATACAATCCAAACTCTCTTCTCCCTTCACAGATGCAGAAATGCACCTGCGATATTTTGCATCCAGCGTTTGATCTCTGCGGAGGTGAAGCGTGAACCTCCCACAAGATGGTATCAAATTGCATCGCGGTAACTTCACCGCTATCGGTCGGCAGATCCAGCCTTATCTGGAGGACGGCAAATGCTTTCGCATGGTGCTTAAACCGTGGCGCGAGAGACGCAGTCTTTCCCAGAATGCACTCAGCCACATGTGGTACAGCGAAATCAGTGAATACCTCATCAGCAAGGGTAAAACGTTCGCCACTCCAGCTTGGGTAAAAGATGCTCTCAAACACACATATCTCGGTTATGAAACCAAAGACCTGGTTGATGTCGTAACCGGTGATATCACCACTATCCAGTCGTTACGCCATACCTCCGATCTTGATACCGGAGAGATGTATGTCTTCCTCTGTAAGGTTGAAGCCTGGGCGATGAATATTGGCTGCCACCTGACTATTCCGCAGAGCTGCGAGTTCCAGCAGCTCCGCGACAAGCAGGAGGCGTAATGGCTACACCGCTTATTCGTGTCATGAACGGACACATCTACAGAGTACCAAATCGTCGTAAGCGTAAGCCTGAGCTGAAGCCATCCGAAATACCAACACTGCTAGGGTATACCGCCAGCCTGGTTGATAAAAAATGGTTGCGACTGGCAGCAAGGAGGAATCATGGCTGATTTGAGAAAAGCAGCGCGTGGTCGGGAATGCCAGGTAAGAATCCCTGGCATATGTAATGGCAACCCTGAAACGTCTGTACTGGCACATATCCGGCTGGCTGGATTGTGTGGCACCGGTACCAAACCGCCAGACCTGATTGCCACCATTGCATGTTCTGCCTGTCACGATGAGATCGACCGTCGCACGCATTTTGTTGACGCTGGATATGCAAAAGAATGCGCGCTGGAAGGTATGGCGAGAACACAGGTTATCTGGCTGAAAGAGGGGGTTATTAACGCGTGAATACCTACAGCATCACATTACCCTGGCCTCCGAGCAATAATCGCTATTACCGCCATAATCGCGGGCGCACGCACGTCAGCGCAGAGGGGCAGGCATACCGCGATAACGTCGCCCGAATCATTAAAAACGCAATGCTGGATATCGGCCTGGCTATGCCTGTGAAAATCCGCATTGAGTGCCACATGCCGGATCGCCGTCGCCGTGACCTGGATAATCTGCAAAAAGCCGCTTTTGACGCACTCACTAAAGCAGGTTTCTGGCTGGATGATGCTCAGGTCGTTGATTACCGCGTTGTGAAGATGCCTGTTACCAAAGGTGGGAGGCTGGAACTGACCATCACCGAAATGGGGAATGAATGATGTTTGAGTTTAATATGGCAGAACTTCTTCGCCACCGCTGGGGGCGTCTGCGCTTATATCGTTTCCCCGGTTCTGTTTTGACCGATTACCGAATACTGAAGAATTACGCCAAAACCCTGACAGGAGCAGGAGTATGAAGTCAGAGATAACAATCAACTAATACTGTTTTGTTGATTTTTGCTTGTAATTGGCGTTCTGGTCTGATTTTTGTGGAGTAAGTTGATGCGTGATATTCAGATGGTTCTTGAGCGTTGGGGAGCGTGGGCGGCTAATAATCATGAAGATGTGACCTGGTCGTCCATTGCCGCCGGTTTTAAGGGATTAATTACTTCAAAAGTAAAATCTCGCCCGCAATGTTGTGACGATGACGCGATGATCATTTGCGGGTGCATGGCCCGTCTGAAAAAGAACAACAGCGATTTGCACGATTTATTAGTAGATTATTATGTAGTCGGTATGACATTCATGTCACTGGCAGGTAAGCATTGCTGCTCTGATGGTTATATCGGGAAAAGGTTACAGAAGGCTGAGGGCATAATTGAAGGGATGTTAATGGCATTAGATATCCGGTTAGAGATGGATATCGTTGTTAATAACTCTAATTAATATGCCAATTGTTTACTAAAAATTATTAAAAATGGGGCGTTGAGACGCCCCCAAAAATAAAGGGTAATATATAACAGAAGGTTTATATAGTTAGAAGCAAGGTTGTGCTTCTAAAGGAAGTGGCTTGAGGGAGCCACTTATATGTTGGGGAGGCAAAGCCTCCCACAACATATCTTTTAGTAATCAAATTAGAACTGGTAAACCATACCTACAGCAACGATATCATCGGTAGCAACGCCAGATGCTTTCGTGAAATCGCTCTTATCAATCAGGTTGATTTTGTAGTCAACAAAAGTGGACATATTTTTGTTGAAGTAATAGGTTGCACCTACATCAACATATTCAACCAGGTCCTGATCACCCCAAACACCCAAGTCTTTTCCTTTAGAATGCAGGTAAGCAACGGATGGACGCAGGCCGAAGTCGAACTGATATTGTGCAACAGCTTCGAAGTTTTGTGCTTTGTTGGCAATATGGTTATTACCAAAAACAGTCATGTTCTGGGTTTCAGAATAGGTGGTGGCCAGATAGATGTTGTTCGCATCATATTTCAGACCAGCTGCCCATACTTCAGCATTTTGACCAGAAGCATTCAGACCGTTGTTACCGTGGATAACCTGATTATTAGTGCGATCAGATTTAGCATAGGTTGCACCCACGCCGAATCCTTCATACTCATAAGTAGTTGAGAAACCGAAACCATCGCCATTAGCTTCAGTTACTTCATTTCGGTCATTTTTGCCCTGATACTGAGCTGCAAAGTTCAGGCCATCAACCAGACCAAAGAAGTCGTTGTTACGATAAGTTGCAACACCTGTGGTGCGACCAGTCATGAATACATCTGTTTGGGTCCAGGTATCGCCACCGAATTCTGGCAGAACGTCGGTCCATGCACCAATATCGTATGCTACACCGTAGTTACGGCCATAATCGATGGAGCCGTAGTCACCGAATTTCAGGCCAGCGAAGGCAAGACGGGTTTTATCTTTGGAGGAACCTTGAGATTCAGCGCGGTTGCCTTTGAATTCATATTCCCACTGACCGAAACCAGTCAGTTGATCGTTGATTTGGGTTTCACCTTTGAAGCCAAGACGGGCATAAGTAGTATCACCATCATCTGCATCATTAGAGGAGAAGTAGTGCTTAGCATTAACTTTCCCGTACAGATCCAGCTTGTTACTGTCTTTATTATAAATTTCAGCTGCCTGAGCAGACATCGCCATCAGTACTGATGCAGCTACAGCAGAAATTGCCACTGTTAATTTTTTCATCGTGAGCCCTTTTTTTTGAACTATTATTAAAAAATGATGTCACTGCGCGATAAATATTCATCTAATCAATGTGATTATTTCAAGATGTAAGTTTTGGTTTCTCGTTTAATTTGTGAAGTAGATCTCTATTTTTATCTGAACTTTTTTCTATCGAATCCTATTCATGGCTCTTGGCTGAATAAAAATAAATCTATTAGCCAATTTATATTAATGGCTGTTATTTATAAGTGCTCTATAATTTGAAGGTTCAATTTAAATTGGCTAAAAATAACGCTGGAAATTATTTGTTGGTTATTTGTTGAGATTTGCTTATGTATTTGTAGTGGTGTTTTCAATACTCGGTAGCATTCTCGCAAATATCATTTAGTGGTTTACGTACGTAAAAAATTGGTTATGCTGTTAAGAGTGGTTACTTCGTCACACAGCTTAAACCCGCCGTCGAGCGGGTTTTTCCATTTTTTGAGTCTCGATATTAGCTGATAACCCAATACCTGAGTTATTCACTGACTCCGAGTCTGTTACGTTTCGTAGTATTCCCTCAATTTACACCCGCTTTGTCTGCGAGGTGGGGTTATGAAATCCATGGATAAGTTAACAACGGGTGTCGCCTATGGCACCTCAGCAGGTAGTGCCGGGTACTGGTTTTTACAGCTGCTCGATAAAGTCACGCCCTCACAGTGGGCAGCAATAGGTGTGCTGGGTAGCCTGGTATTTGGCCTGCTGACGTACCTGACAAACCTTTATTTCAAGATTAAAGAAGATAAGCGCAAGGCTGCGAGAGGTGAATAATGCCTCCATCATTACGAAAAGCTGTTGCTGCTGCTATTGGTGGCGGGGCTATTGCTATAGCATCTGTGTTAATCACTGGCCCAAGTGGTAACGATGGTCTGGAAGGTGTGAGACATAATCCTTACAAAGACATAGTTGGTGTATGGACTGTATGTTACGGGCATACAGGAAAAGACATCATTCCCGGTAAAACGTATACCGAAGCAGAGTGCAAAGCCCTCCTGAATAAAGACCTTGCCACTGTCGCCAGACAAATTAACCCGTACATCAAAGTCGATATACCGGAAACAACGCGCGGCGCTCTTTACTCGTTCGTCTACAACGTGGGTGCTGGCAATTTCAGAACATCGACGCTTCTTCGCAAAATAAACCAGGGTGATATCAAAGGCGCATGTGATCAGCTACGGCGCTGGACATACGCTGGCGGTAAGCAATGGAAAGGTCTCATGACTCGTCGTGAGATTGAGCGTGAAATCTGTTTGTGGGGTCAGCAATGAACAGAGTAACCGCGATTATCTCCGCTCTGGTTATCTGCATCATCGTCTGCCTGTCATGGGCTGTTAATCATTACCGTGATAATGCAATCGCCTACAAAGAACAGCGCGATAACAAGGCCAGTGAACTGGAGAAGGCGAACGCCACCATTACTGACATGCAGCAGCGCCAGCGTGATGCTGATGCACTCGATGATAAATACACGAAGGAGTTAGCTGATGCGAAAGCTGAAAATGATGCTCTTCGGCGCAAGCTTGATAATGGTGGTCGGGTGCTCGTCAAAGGAAAATGCCCTGTGCCATCCTCAGCCGAAACCTCCAGCGCCTCCGGCATGGGCAATGATGCCACCGTCGAACTCTCTCCAGTTGCTGGACGAAACGTTCTCGGTATCCGGGACGGAATTATCCGCGACCAAACAGCATTGAGAACGCTTCAGGAATACATCAGGACGCAATGCCTTCGATGATAGCGATAATTTTACTCATCATCCTTCACATCTGGCTCTGTAGACAGGGTGGTGCTCACTTCTGGAGTGAATCCAGATTAAACATCTCATTGCTGATGCTTGATATTGAGCATTTTGCGCGCGGTAAGGGGCTGCGTTGAGATAAGAGCCAGTCATTACAAATACCAGGATTTAGCCTCGCATTCGCGGGGCTTTTTATTGCCATTACAAAAGCCACTTCCTACAGAGTGGCTTTGATAATGGCTTATACCCTACACGGGATAACTTAACTGATATCCCTTTTAAAGGATAAAGGTATTCAAGCCTGACACATCATGCGCTGTATCGTCGCCGTATTCCCGTATTAACAGAGACCGTAGCCCGACGGGGAACTCCTTCTGCGCGAGTGTGCGGGAATAATCAAAAACGATGCACACCGGGGTTACCGGGTACACATATTTCATCATGCCAGCGAGTCCGGTTCTGGCGCGGAAGAAACCGGACGTTATGATTTAGTGCGGAAATATTTGTGTAGTGTTCTGAATGTTCTCAGTAAAGAGTAATGAATTATCAAAGGTATAGTAATACCTTTTGTTTTCGTGGATATTTGTAATCCATCTGAAAACCCCTGCTGTAGCAAGATTTTTCCTGTATTCGTAAAATGATAACTCTCCTGATTTGAATCCTTTTAAGGTGGCTTCTATAAGGCATTTATTTTTTGAAAATCTTACATTTACAACCTTACCCTGTCCTTTTATTAAAACCGTATTATCGTTTTCAAGAACAAGATGAATATTCTCTGTGGCTAAATAGTAAATGTAATGTGAGACATTGTGACGTTTTAGTTCAGAATAAAACCAGTGATAGTTTAAATTATTTCTCACTTTATCGAATATTTGTTTAAAAATGGCAACCTGAGCCATTGTAGTACCTTCCATGTGATATGAGGGTACCTAGTCTGCACGATTATCTAAATTGCATCAATCTGGTCTGACCTGCTTTCTGAGCAATTCAGTAATGTCACTCTTTTCTTTGTTTGCTTCAGGCGAAACTCTTTTTTCTGAGCACAGTCTTCGGCGGCAGGCTTCAATGATCCAGGCTGAGAAATTCCCAGACCCTTTTTGATCAAGAGCGATGTTAATTTGTTCAATCATTGGGTTAGGAAAGCGGATGTTGCGGGTTGTTGTTCTGCGGGTTCTGTTCTTCGTTGACATGAGGTTGCCCTGTATTCAGTGTCACTGATTTGTATTGTCTGAAGTTGTTTTTACGTTAAGTTGATGCAGATCAATTAATACGATACCTGCGTCATAATTGATTATTTGACGTGGTTTGATGGCGTAGATGCACGTTGTGACATGTAGATGATAATCATTATCATTTTGCGGGTCCTTTCCGGCGATCCGACAGGTTACGGGGCGGCGACCTCGCGGGTTTTCGCTATTTATGAAAATTTTCCGGTTTAAGGCGTTTCCGTTCTTCTTCGTCATAACTTAATGTTTTTATTTAAAATACCCTCTGAAAAGAAAGGAAGCGACAGGTGCTGAAAACGGGCTTTTTGGCCTCTGTCGTTTCCTTTCTCTGTTTTTGTCCGTGGAATGAACAATGGAAGTCAACAAAAAGCAGCTGGCTGACATTTTCGGTGCGAGTATCCGTACCATTCAGAACTGGCAGGAGCAGGGAATGCCCGTTCTGCGAGGCGGTGGGAAGGGTAATGAGGTGCTTTATGACTCTGCCGCCGTCATAAAATGGTATGCCGAAAGGGATGCTGAAATTGAGAACGAAAAGCTGCGCCGGGAGGTTGAAGAACTGCGACAGGCCAGCGAGACAGATCTCCAGCCAGGGACTATTGAGTACGAACGCCATCGACTTACGCGTGCGCAGGCCGACGCACAGGAGCTGAAAAATGCCAGAGACTCCGCTGAAGTGGTGGAAACCGCATTCTGTACTTTCGTGTTGTCGCGGATCGCAGGTGAAATTGCCAGTATTCTCGACGGGATCCCCCTGTCGGTGCAGCGGCGTTTTCCGGAACTGGAAAACCGACATGTTGATTTCCTGAAACGGGATATCATCAAAGCCATGAACAAAGCAGCCGCGCTGGATGAACTGATACCGGGGTTGCTGAGTGAATATATCGAACAGTCAGGTTAACAGGCTGCGGCATTTTGTCCGCGCCGGGCTTCGCTCACTGTTCAGGCCGGAGCCACAGACCGCCGTTGAATGGGCGGATGCTAATTACTATCTCCCAAAAGAATCCGCATACCAGGAAGGGCGCTGGGAAACACTGCCCTTTCAGCGGGCCATCATGAATGCGATGGGCAGTGACTACATCCGCGAGGTGAATGTGGTGAAGTCTGCCCGTGTTGGTTATTCCAAAATGCTGCTGGGTGTTTATGCCTACTTCATAGAGCATAAGCAGCGCAACACCCTTATCTGGTTGCCGACGGATGGTGATGCCGAGAACTTTATGAAAACTCACGTTGAGCCGACCATCCGTGATATTCCTTCGCTGCTGGCGCTGGCCCCGTGGTATGGCAAAAAGCACCGGGATAACACGCTCACCATGAAGCGTTTCACCAATGGTCGTGGCTTCTGGTGCCTGGGCGGTAAAGCGGCAAAAAACTACCGTGAAAAGTCAGTGGATGTGGCGGGTTATGATGAACTTGCTGCCTTTGATGAGGATATTGAACAGGAAGGCTCTCCGACGTTTCTGGGCGACAAGCGTATTGAAGGCTCGGTCTGGCCAAAGTCCATCCGTGGCTCCACGCCCAAAGTGAGAGGCACCTGCCAGATTGAGCGTGCAGCCAGTGAATCCCCGCATTTTATGCGTTTTCATGTTGCCTGCCCGCACTGCGGGAAGGAGCAGTACCTTAAATTTGGCGACAAAGAGACGCCGTTTGGCCTCAAATGGATGCCGGATGATCCCTCCAGCGTGTTTTATCTCTGTGAGCATAATGCCTGCGTCATCCGTCAGCAGGAGCTGGACTTTACTGATGCCCGTTATATCTGCGAAAAGACCGGGATCTGGACCCGTGATGGCATTCTCTGGTTTTCGTCATCCGGTGAAGAGATTGAACCGCCTGACAGTGTGACCTTTCACATCTGGACGGCGTACAGCCCGTTCACCACCTGGGTGCAGATTGTAAAAGACTGGATGAAGACGAAAGGGGATACGGGAAAACGTAAAACCTTCGTGAACACCACGCTCGGTGAGACGTGGGAAGCGAAAATCGGCGAACGTCCGGATGCTGAAGTGATGGCAGAGCGGAAAGAGCATTATTCAGCGCCCGTTCCTGACCGTGTGGCTTACCTGACCGCCGGTATCGACTCCCAGCTGGACCGCTACGAAATGCGCGTATGGGGATGGGGGCCGGGTGAGGAAAGCTGGCTGATTGACCGGCAGATTATTATGGGTCGCCACGACGATGAACAGACGCTGCTGCGTGTGGATGAGGCCATCAATAAAACCTATACCCGCCGGAATGGTGCAGAAATGTCGATATCCCGTATCTGCTGGGATACTGGCGGGATTGACCCGACCATTGTGTATGAACGCTCGAAAAAGCATGGGCTGTTCCGGGTGATCCCCATTAAAGGGGCATCCGTCTACGGAAAGCCAGTGGCCAGCATGCCACGTAAGCGAAACAAAAACGGGGTTTACCTTACCGAAATCGGTACGGATACCGCGAAAGAGCAGATTTATAACCGCTTCACACTGACGCCGGAAGGGGATGAACCGCTTCCCGGTGCCGTTCACTTCCCGAATAACCCGGATATTTTTGATCTGACCGAAGCGCAGCAGCTGACTGCTGAAGAGCAGGTCGAAAAATGGGTGGATGGCAGGAAAAAAATACTGTGGGACAGCAAAAAGCGACGCAATGAGGCGCTCGACTGCTTCGTTTATGCGCTGGCGGCGCTGCGCATCAGTATTTCCCGCTGGCAGCTGGATCTCAGTGCACTGCTGGCGAGCCTGCAGGAAGAGGATGGTGCAGCAACCAACAAGAAAACACTGGCAGATTACGCCCGTGCCTTATCCGGAGAGGATGAATGACGCGACAGGAAGAACTTGCCGCTGCCCGTGCGGCACTGCATGACCTGATGACAGGAAAACGGGTGGCAACGGTACAGAAAGACGGACGGCGAGTGGAGTTTACGGCCACTTCCGTGTCTGACCTGAAAAAATACATTGCGGAGCTGGAAGTGCAGACCGGCATGACACAGCGACGCAGGGGACCTGCAGGATTTTATGTATGAAAACGTCCTCCATTCCCACCCTTCTGGGACCGGACGGCATGACATCGCTGCGTGAATATGCCGGTTATCACGGCGGTGGCAGCGGATTTGGTGGGCAGTTGCGGGCGTGGAACCCACCGGGTGAAAGTGTGGATGCAGCCCTGCTGCCCAACTTTACCCGTGGCAATGCCCGCGCAGACGATCTGGTACGCAATAACGGCTATGCCGCCAACGCCATCCAGTTGCATCAGGATCATATCGTCGGGTCTTTTTTCCGGCTCAGTCATCGCCCAAGCTGGCGCTATCTGGGCATCGGGGAGGAAGAAGCCCGTGCCTTTTCCCGCGAGGTTGAAGCGGCATGGAAAGAGTTTGCCGAGGATGACTGCTGCTGCATTGACGTTGAGCGAAAACGCACGTTTACCATGATGATTCGGGAAGGTGTGGCCATGCACGCCTTTAACGGTGAACTGTTCGTTCAGGCCACCTGGGATACCAGTCCGTCGCGGCTTTTCCGGACACAGTTCCGGATGGTCAGCCCGAAGCGCATCAGCAACCCGAACAATACCGGCGACAGCCGGAACTGCCGTGCCGGTGTGCAGATTAATGACAGCGGTGCGGCGCTGGGATATTACGTCAGCGAGGACGGGTATCCTGGCTGGATGCCGCAGAAATGGACATGGATACCCCGTGAATTACCCGGCGGGCGCGCCTCGTTCATTCACGTTTTTGAACCCGTGGAGGACGGGCAGACCCGCGGTGCAAATGTGTTTTACAGCGTAATGGAGCAGATGAAGATGCTCGACACGCTGCAGAACACGCAGCTGCAGAGCGCCATTGTGAAGGCGATTTATGTCTATCATCTCACCGTAGTTGCCCGCATCGTTCGCCAACTCCACTGAAACCCTTGCTGCGTCTGGAATGTCGTTTTCCATGCTTTTGATGACCGTTCATCACCCTTCCAGTTTTTCGCGGTTTTGTGTATTGCAATGTGTATTGCAAATTGGCGATCGGGATGGGTGTGTATTGCAAATCTCTTGAGGGCTTTTAATGGCTATTGAAAACAAACTCAGTGACAAACTGTTAAAGAGTCTTGTCGGAAAACGGCAGGACAAACAAAAAACAATAGCGGATGGGCGCGGGTTGTCTGTGCGTGTAAGCATGGTTGGGGGGATCAGCTTTGTTTTTTACTATCGTCTTGGTGGCAGGGAATCCCCTCCGGTATGGCTTACACTTGGTCGCTATCCTGACATATCTCTTGCAACGGCCAGGCGCATGCGTGATCAGTGCCGTGAATGGCTGGCTGAAAATCTGGACCCCCGCAGGCAAATAAAACTTGCTGCCGAAAAAACTATGCAACCAGTGACCGTAAGGGATGCGCTGTTTTACTGGTACGACAATCACGCCACAACAGCCAGAAAAGAGCATGAATATTTAATAAAACGATTTGAAAAGCATATCTTCCCCTATATCGGTGATATGGCTATAGAACAGTGCAAATTACACACATGGCTTACCGTCTTTGACAGGATCAAAAAAAATGCGCCTGTTATGTCTGGTGCAATTTTTCTTGATATCAAACAGGCGTTGCGTTTTTGTCGCGTCAGGCAATACATCGCGTGCGATCCCTTTGGAGATATTAACGTAAGTTATGTCGGGCGCTCATCCGGTATAAGGGATCGTGTTCTTAATATCAATGAAACCGCTGATGTATGGTCTTATGCTTACGGTAATAATTTGCTAACTCTGTCATCAATATATAACCGAAGAATAATGGTTATCTGCCTGGTGTTTGGTTGCCGACAGCAGGAGGCGAGGCTATCCACCTGGGACGAATGGGATTTAAAAAACTGGGTATGGACAGTCCCAAAAGAGCACAGCAAAAACAAGGAGGCTATAGTAAGGCCTGTTCCTGACGGAATAAAACAATGGATCGTTAATCTTTACGCAGAAACAAAAAATCGCGGTTATGTTGTCGGTTGTGCTTTGCAAAGGGCGACAATAACAGGGGCTGCAAACAGAATATGCAGGCGTCTTGGTCATGATACTAATGGCTTGTGGTGCATACATGATTTCAGGCGCACATTTTCCACTACGCTTAATGATATGGGGGCGGATCCTTATATTGTCGAACTTCTTTTAGGTCATAAAGTGAAAGGGGTTGCTGGTGTTTACAATAAAAGCAGGCATATAAAGAAAAAACTTGAGGTGCTTAATATTTGGGTTAATTACCTTAATACGATAGCAGGATTTAACAACAACGTTATCGAGCTTAATAAAGAGGTGGTGTGATATGGCAATTTATTCTCTTGTTGATGAAAACGATTTGCGCACAATGAAGGACATTGATCGGTTCATTCGTGAAAAAGAGTGCATAGCACTTACCACGCTGGCAAACTCAACACGCTGGAAAATGGAGCAGGCAGGTAAATTCCCGCGACGTATCAAGATCGGTGAACGTGCTGCAGGGTATCGACTTTCAGAGGTTCAGGCATGGATCCGTGGTGAGTGGCATCCTGGATGGAAACCTGGAAAAACAAAACAGCAATAACCAGTAAATAATGCCCCTCATCACGAGGGGTTTTTTGTCTATAAGGTAAAAACGCGATGAATAAAAATATTGCCGTGACGGGCAAGGGGTACGCTCGTCCAGTGAAAAAATTCTGCGATATTCGTGATCTCGTCGTTCTGCGCTTTGATAGTGTGAACGTTCGTGTGGTGTATCTGAACGGCGATCCGTGGTTTGTTGCAAAAGATGTTTGTGCTGCGCTGGAACTAACCAATTCGCGTACGGCGTTGCAGATGCTTGATGATGATGAAAAGGGAGTAAATTTAACTTACACCCCAGGAGGAAATCAGAATATGAGAATTATCTCTGAGTCAGGTTTCTACAAACTAATAGCCCGCAGCCGCAAAGCAACGACGCCTGGCACATTTGCTCATCGTTTCAGTAACTGGGTATTCAGAAATGTGATACCAGGTATCAGAAAAACGGGGACTTATGGTATCCCGTGGGGTGCATTACAGGATTTTTCCCGCCGTAAAGAGCAATATCAAATAAGTGCCAGCGAGAAGGGGAGGGAGCTACAGGCATGTAAGCGCAAAAAGCGTGAGCTGGAGGAAGAAGAAAAAACGCTGATACGTGAATATCAGCCTGAGTTTTACTTTGGTAACCGCATTCAGTGACAAAACAAAGGCGACCGCAAAAGGGTCGCCAGTGGGAACAAGGGAAAACAAAAGCATCACCAACAATGCCACATTTGCGGCTGGTGGGCAATGTGATCAGTCAGATTTGGTTCGTTCCAAGGTTTGCAACGAGAGCTTTTTCCTGTGCTCTTTAAGGAATTTCTCAAGAGCAAACGAACAAGGTGCGAATCTTTCTGATTCATGTTCATGCGCTATATTTTTGCGTCGTCTCTTACGAGTTGGTGATGGTGTTTTGGTTGATTCTGTGTCGCTCATGGTGCTGTCCTGTAAAGCAATGCGCCTGCGTTCCTCAAACTATGGCGCTGATATTGGCTATTCATGCTCTTTGACCTTGCGTCGCTGGAGTTCTTCACGCGCGACGGTGACGAGTTGCCCGATCTCCTCGGCTGCTTTGATGCCGATTTGTTCGACCTTAGCCAGGGCATCCAGTGACGACACAAGGGGATTTTCTCCGCTGCCTTCTGCTTGGCGGCGGGCTATTTCTCCGCGCATGGCGGTTACGATAAATCCGGCATTGCTTTCACCGTCCAGCTTAACGGATTCCATCCCTTGCATAACATCTAGTGGGACTCTGACAGTTGTCAGTTGTGATTTTGCGTTTTTGTTAGCCGTTGCCATTTCTGAAACTCCTAATCATCGGTGTGTTTCAGTATACACAAAAAAAGAAATACAAAAAGCCTTGACGTGTGTTTCATGCGCTCATAACATGAAACACACCGAAAGGATTGTTGAAATACAAAGAGCAACGCCCCGCAGTGCTGGGAACACATACGGGGCGTCTAACCAACAACGTAAACTAGGAGCCGTTATGGTTGCTGTAAATCATATACCACACCTTGTACACACACAAACGGCCTTTGTGTGGCGTTTTCTGGCACTGAGTGCCGGAGAATCTCAAATCATCCACGTAACCGCCTGGACGGAACGCGAAGCGCGTAGCCGTTGCCCGTCCGGTTGTGTTGCTGTATTCGCTGCAAAAATCCGCCAGGGAGTGAGTCATGCTTAAAACCTTCCGTGTATTTGCCCGAGCTGTTAACCCAATAGGCCACACAATTGGTATCGCTCAGAATGTGAAGGCTGTTAATGTTCAGACGGCTATTGCTGCGGTGAGAAGCGAATCATCAGAATATGGCTTATCACAAGTCATTATTTCAGCAGTGTATGAATTAAAAGAGGTGCATTAATGCAGGAAATTACATTACACGAAGCCGCTGAACGTGCGCACCAGACAGAAATTATTTGCCGCCTTCTTGAGGTATACCCGAACAAAATTACAGATGCTGATATATCCGCACTGGCGAGCCTACTGGCGCGTCTTTCGGGAAGTGTCGCTAGTTTTTTGATTGAGGAAGAAAGTAAGCTGGTGGGGGATTAAATGAATACAGAACGGGAAGTCTTTTTTAAATTGTTAGCATGTGCAGAAAGTTCATTAACTTTAAATAATTCAGCAAAAGCAATATTAAATATGTGGCTTGATTGCATAAATGACAATGAAGATGCAAATATTGCTTATGGCCTGTTGTCACTTATTGATGAATCAGCAGAAAAACTCAATGACGCAATAAATAGTGCCCTGCTATCAAATAAGTCGAGTTAAGTCGAGGAATAAATAATATGGAAATGAAAAATTCTGGCTTTATTGCCAGCGGCCCCGCTCGACCTGAATTTATGAACGGCGATATTTACCGCGATAAATACGGCGGCACGGTAACGATTAAAGGCGTGGCAGAACGGCGCATCACTTACCGCCGTGAGGGGTATAGCTATGACTGCGTGATGCCTGTTTATCAGTTCCGGCGTGATTTTTCCCTGGTATATGCCGCACCCCGCAGTAAGCCCATCAGCAGGGAAAAAGCGTGGGGAAATATCCAGAAAATGAAAACCATGATTAACGGATTCAGAGGTAAAAAATGAAACTGGCACCGAACGTAAAACAGCAGTCACGCGGCATAAAACACAAAGGAACAGAAGTCATTATTTTTGCGGGTAGTGATGCCTGGGCACACGCGAAACAATGGCAGGAACATGATGCGCGTATGGCCGGAGATAATGAGCCTCCTGTGTGGCTTGGGGAGCAGCAGCTATCCGAACTGGATAATCTGCAAATTGTGCCGGAAGGCCGAAAATCAGCACGCATATACAGGGCCGGATATCTTGCGCCTGTAATGATAAAGGCGATTGGTCAGAAGCTGGCGGCAGCAGGCGTACAGGATGCAAATTTTTATCCTGAGGGTATGCACGGCCAGGAGGTGCAGAACTGGCGCGAATATCTGGCCCGTGAACGCCAGAATCTTTCTGATGGTCTGGTCATTGAGCTTCCGGTAAAGCAAAAGGCGCAACTTTCGCAGATGGCGGACAGTGAGCGCGCGCAGTTGCTTGCCGATCGCTTTGATGGCGTTTGCGTACATCCTGAAAGTGAAATCGTTCACGTATGGCGCGGCGGGGTATGGTGTCCGGTCAGCACAATGGAACTTAGCCGCGAAATGGTGGCGATCTATTCAGAGCACAGGGCCACTTTCAGCAAGCGCGTAATCAATAACGCCGTGGAAGCGTTAAAAGTTATTGCCGAACCAATGGGCGAGCCGTCTGGCGATTTGCTGCCGTTCGCCAATGGTGCGCTTGACCTGAAAACGGGGGAATTTTCCCCGCACACGCCGGAGAACTGGATCACCACGCACAACGGCATTGAGTACACGCCACCAGCACCAGGGGAGAACATCCGCGATAACGCGCCAAACTTTCATAAATGGCTTGAGCACGCAGCCGGAAAAGACCCGCGCAAGATGATGCGTATATGTGCCGCGCTGTACATGATTATGGCGAACCGGTACGACTGGCAGATGTTTATTGAGGCCACCGGAGACGGCGGGAGCGGTAAAAGTACATTCACACACATAGCCAGCCTTCTGGCAGGGAAACAGAACACGGTAAGCGCTGAAATGACATCGCTTGATGATGCTGGTGGACGTGCGCAGGTTGTCGGGAGTCGTCTTATCGTCCTGGCTGACCAGCCGAAATATACAGGCGAAGGAACGGGCATCAAGAAAATCACAGGCGGCGACCCCGTGGAAATTAACCCGAAATATGAAAAGCGTTTCACGGCGGTAATCAGGGCGGTGGTGCTGGCGACCAACAACAACCCGATGATATTCACCGAACGGGCCGGAGGTGTGGCACGTCGTCGCGTGATTTTCCGTTTCGACAATATCGTCAGTGAGGCCGAAAAAGACAGGGAGCTACTGGAAAAGATTGCGGCTGAAATCCCCGTTATTATCCGCCGATTGCTGGCGAACTTTACCGACCCTGAGAAGGCACGGGCTTTACTACTGGAACAGCGTGACGGTGATGAAGCACTGGCAATAAAGCAACAGACGGATCCGGTTATTGAGTTTTGCCAGTTCCTGAATTTTCTGGAGGAAGCGCGCGGCCTGATGATGGGTGGCGGTGGTGATTCAGTGAAGTACACGACCAGGAACAGCCTTTACCGCGTCTATCTGGCGTTTATGGCATACGCGGGCAGGAGCAAACCGCTAAACGTGGCTGAGTTCAGCAAGGCCATGAAGCCAGCGGCGAAAGTTTACGGGCATGAATATATTACGCGAAAAGTTAAGGGAGTAACGCAGACCAACGCAATTACAACAGACGATTGCGACGCGTTTTTATAATTTTTTGTAAAAGCCATCTACCCCATCTACCTGAACAAAATAAACGCATATTATTCAACATGATAAGTGGGTATAGGGCTAGGTAGAAGGCTAATAAAAGCTCTCTACCTCTTCTACCTGATTTTATCAGTTTCAGGTAGCAGGGTAGACGGCAGGTAGAGGAGTCAAAAAGCTATCTACCCGCTGAAAGCCGCGCCATTACTGACATGATGAGCATTCGGGTAGATGGGTAGAGGGGGGGAGGCACAACTAAAAACTTTTTAAACGAGGGGGGGTGAAAATAAATGCGCATACATAAAAATCACTTAACAAACATGCCAGCCGAAAACATGAATCAGGGGCGACAAATGACCAAAATTCGCAGAGACAGAACACAGGCAAAATATAAAGCGTTAGACATGACAGAGCTTTCCTTAAAGGTGGCAATCAAAGCGATAGACCACCACACACGGGCAGGATACGCGAAGGAACATCCCGACCTGATAAGCGCATTCATGACCACAGCAGCGGCAAACTTTGCCACGCTGACAGAACGGGAGATTGCCGAAGCGGAACAGGTGACAACCATCAATGTTAAAACCGGAGAGCAGACAGCATGACAGCACAGATAGCGGCTTACGGGCGGCTGGTGGCTGACCCGCAGTTAAAGACCACCAGCAAAGGGACACAAATGGCGATGGCGAGTATGGCGGTTCCCCTGCCGTGCAGCCAGGCAGATGACGGAACGGCGACGATGTGGTTATCCGTCCTGGCGTTTGGCAGACAGGCCGACGCACTGGCAAAACACCACAAAGGCGAACTGGTGAGCGTGGCGGGTAACATGCAGGTAAGCCAGTGGACAGGCCAGAACGGCGAAACGCGGCGGGGCTGGCAGGTTATCGCAGACAGCGTAATCAGTGCGCGAACGGCGCGACCGGGCGGCAAAAAAGGCCAGCAGGGGCAGGCCACTGACGCACTGAACAGGGCAAAACAACAGTCGGGGAATGATGATCCGTACGGCGATAATATACCGTTTTAAATTCTGCAAACAAAAAGATGCCGGAAAAAAATAGATTTTCCGGCATGCTACATAAATCCCGACCAAAGGAAGTAAATACATTAACACGAATTATCAGCACTGAAGTTGTTACGGCATATTTTATACAACATTGCACTTGGTTGCATGTATTCGCATAGCAGACATCGGTAATAGAATATATTCACAATTATTTGTAATGAATGTAAAGAGGATGAGTATGGTTGATTTATATTCGCCTACACAGCTTGTGCAGGTGGCTAATGCTGAAGATGTGCAAAAAAAATTAAATGCGTTGTTTACCAGTTTGTTTTTCACTCGCTCGGTAATGTTTGAATCGAGAGACATTATTCTTGATACGATCGACGATCCAAATATCCCGATCGCGGCGTTTTGCTCTCCTATGGTGGGCAGTAAAGTTTCACGAGATGAGGGATACGAATCAAAAACAATTCGTCCAGGTTATATGAAGCCGAAAAGCAGCATTGATCCAAATAAGTTAGCTGTGCGCCCTGCTGGTGTGTCACCTGAGCAATACAATGCTTTTGGGGCGCGTAATATTAAAGTTAAACAGGCGATTGTAAATCAGGCTAAAGCTATTCGTGCACGTATTGAATGGCTTGCTGTTCAGGCAATCACAACGGGGAAAAATATCATTGAGGGCGATGGTATTGAACGTTATGAGCTGGACTGGAATATAAAACCACAAAATATCATCACTCAGTCTGGCGGTACTGAGTGGTCAGGTAAGGATAAAGAAACTTTTGATCCAAATGATGATATTGAGAGCTACGCAGAATTTAGTGAGGGCGTCACTAATATCATCATTATGGGTGGTAATGTATGGAAGAAATACCGTTCATTCAGAGCGATAAAAGAGGCTTTGGATACCCGTCGTGGTTCTAATTCCGAACTGGAAACGGCCCTTAAAGACCTTGGTGATTCGGTGAGTTTTAAAGGGTATATGGGCGATGTTGCGATTGTTGTTTACAGCGGGCGTTATACCGACGAGGACGGAACAGAAAAACATTTCCTTGATCCTGATTTGATGGTGCTTGGCAATACGGCTCTTCAGGGGATTGTCGCCTATGGCGGTATTCAGGATCCGGAGCTAATCCGAATGGGGCTGACTAAAGCCGAACTTGCACCGAAAAACTATATTGTGCCTGGTGATCCGGCTATTGAATATGTGCAGACACATTCAGCACCACAGCCAATACCGGCCCGCATCAATCGTTTTGTTACCGTTCGCATTGGCTAAGGGGGAGCAATGGCTACTCATTACACTGAACTCATGGCTGGCACTGAAGCACTGGTGACTACGCTGGGGATATTTTCAGCTAATAAAGGGGTAATTCCTGCATTTACGCCACTGATGCAGGAAGATGCAACAGGTGCACTGGTGGTATGGGATGGTTCGAGCGTAGGTAAAGCGGTTTATGTTTCCGCTGTACAAATCGACACAGCGAAAAAAACACAGGCACAGGTTTATAAGACAGGTGTTTTAAATGTTGATGCTCTGAACTGGCCTGAGTCTGTAAAAGAACTGTCGGCAAAGGTTGCCGCGTTTGTTGGCTCAGGTATTTCTGTTCAGCCGCTGGCTCGTGTGTAAAGGGGGATACAATGCAGAATCATTACAATGACCTTAAGCCAATTGCCGAAATGATGTATCCGGATCCAGCAGTAGAGGAATTAAAGGCTATTGCTGACAAAATGCGTTTAAGTGAACGCCTTGTTGATATGAATCAGGTGATGGAACTTACTACCCTTAGCCGTCGCACATTGCTAAACCTTGAGGCTCGCGGAGAGTTCCCCGAACGCGTACAGGTTACGGAAGGGCGTAAGGCCTGGTATTTAAGTGAAGTGATCGACTGGATAAACAATATTCCTCGATCTTCTGAATATTGCCGCGTACCTGTCCCAAAAAAGCCAGATGCGGCGCTATGCCTCAAGATTGAGCGTGTACGTCGCAATGCACGGGATGGTCGCTATAAGTTGATTGGTTGATGAAATTAGGGCCCGTTCTGGCTGGCGGGTCCTTTCCGGCGATCCGGTAGGCTACGGGGCGGCGACCTCGCGGGTTTTCGCTATTTATGAGCCTTTTTCGGGTGCTGGTGGTGGTTTTGTTGTTCGCTCTATCTCTATGAATAAAAAGGAAAAGATAAAGCCAATACACCAACCTGAAACATTACTTAAGTGGGGATATTGATGAAATCGCACCTGATGAACAAAAAAAACATGGCGCAAAGCTGCCGTGTAAGTGCGACAGCGTTCGACAAGTGGGGAGTGACTCCCGTTGAACGTAAAGGCCGCGAGGCGTTTTATGATGTTGCCAGCGTAATAGACAATCGGGTTAGCAATGCAATTAACCAGATTACAGACGACAAAGGCGAGATTGATGATGATGAACTCCTACGAGTCAGGATCAGATTGCTGACAGCACAGGCAGAGGCGCAGGAGCTTAAAAACGAGCGCGAACGCGGCGACGTTATTGATACCGCGTTTTGTATATACGTGCTTTCAAAATTGGCGAGTCAGATTTCTTCAATCATGGACAGCCTGCCGCTTGCCATGACAAGGAAGTTTCCCGACATGAAGCCGTCTATGCTGGATGGACTGAAAAAAGAAGTTATCAGAGCCTGTAACGCATGCGCAAAACTTGACGAAAACATACCGCTGATGCTATCCGATTATCTGATGGAAACTGCCGGAAACGTACCGGATAAGTTGCAGCCGAATAAAGATAAGTAACGTAGTACGCTATGACTGAATCCGAAATACTGCGATTAATCCGCCGTGCTTGTGGAATCAGCAAGCAGCATGACGAACAGGCCACGCAGCCGGACAGCGTGACCGCAGATAATTATGTGCGTGTAGTGGCTGAGGTGATGCGCCGTGACGGTATTGAGCTTAACGGCGTGGATATGCGCAACATACGAACAAGAGTCCTTGAGTTGCTGGCATATCGTCGCCGTTCTCAACAACGGAGGGAGAGCGCGAAAAACACTTACCAGTGGAAGAAGCCGGAACGATTGCGGCGGTAACTTGCTGATATTCCCGATAACGCAAAATTGCGCTGGCTGACTTGTTGCATTGCAAAAAGTTAAGCAGGAAGGCACGGCCTGTAAGATGGGATGCAGTAAGTAGTTCAAGGCTACCTTGTGCTGGCACGCACAGTTAAGCCGTCGGTGCTGGATATCCCCCACTGGGGGAAAAGCTGGCTACATCCCTCACATCTGAGGACTGATAACGCGACATTGCGCTGGCTGGCAAAGTGCAAAATTGCACGATGGCCTAACCCATTGATTATTTCGAAAACCTGCAATGCAGGAAATCGGAGAAGTAAGCCTAAGCTATTGATTGTTTCGAAAACCCCCATTGGGGGATGTCGGGAAAGTAAGACTAACCCATTGATTCTTCCACAATCCTCAATTTGAGGAGGCCGGAACGTCTACATAGCTGCATCGCCGTAATGATGATTCAGCCCACCAGCCAAATCAGCACAGCAACGACAGAATAGCCCGACACAGAAAAACCACGAATATGGGGTTTTTGTTATGACATGGTCATGATGACCACTCATACAAAACAGGTAAAGCCCACCAGCCTGATTAAAGGTTAACCGGAAAAAAGCCAGGTATCCAATCTCGATATGGGGATCCCTATATCGACATTAACGCCCACTAAAACTGTGCATATATGCATAGAAAAAGCATCCACCAGCTTTATGACGGATGCCGCTCATCTTATAAATAATCGTGTATTGCAGTGTGTATTGCGACTCCTTTAAACGATAGGTCTGAGCATTCGTAATGTACTGTTTTTAAATTTTATTTTTTCCTGTCTTTTCATAAAGGCGATGTATGCCGCCACCATTGAAAGTGAGCTGGATACGCAGTCAGCGATGGATTTTATTCTGGGCGCGAACAGTCAGGAGCAGCGGGAAAGGCTGACGGGCTGGATTGGTGAAATTGCCGCGTATTACGCCGCAGCACCGGTCCGTCTGGGAGGCGCAAAAGTGCCGCACCTGATGCCGGGGGACTCACTGAACCTGCAGACGGCTCAGGACACGGATAACGGCTACTCCGTGTTTGAGCAGTCACTGTTGCGGTATATCGCTGCCGGGCTGGGTGTCTCGTATGAGCAGCTTTCCCGGAATTACGCCCAGATGAGCTACTCCACGGCACGGGCCAGTGCGAACGAGTCGTGGGCGTACTTTATGGGGCGGCGAAAATTCGTCGCATCCCGTCAGGCGAGCCAGATGTTTCTGTGCTGGCTGGAAGAGGCCATCGTTCGCCGCGTGGTGACGTTACCTTCAAAAGCGCGCTTCAGCTTTCAGGAAGCCCGCAGTGCCTGGGGGAACTGCGACTGGATAGGCTCCGGTCGTATGGCCATCGATGGTCTGAAAGAAGTTCAGGAAGCGGTGATGCTGATAGAAGCCGGACTGAGCACCTACGAGAAAGAGTGCGCGAAACGCGGTGACGACTATCAGGAAATTTTTGCCCAGCAGGTCCGTGAAACGATGGAGCGCCGTGCAGCCGGTCTTAAACCACCCGCCTGGGCGGCTGCGGCATTTGAATCCGGACTGCGACAATCAACAGAGGAGGAGAAGAGTGACAGCAGAGCTGCGTAATCTCCCGCATATTGCCAGCATGGCTTTTAATGAGCCGCTGATGCTTGAACCCGCCTATGCGCGGGTTTTCTTTTGTGCGCTTGCAGGCCAGCTTGGGATCAGCCGCCTGACGGATGCAGTATCCGGCGACAGCCTGACTGCCGGAGAGGCACCCGCGGCGCTGGCGTTATCCGGTGATGATGACGGACCACGACAGGCCCGCAGTTATCAGGTCATGAACGGCATCGCCGTGCTGCCGGTGTCCGGCACGCTGGTCAGCCGGACGCGGGCGCTGCAGCCGTACTCGGGGATGACCGGTTACAACGGCATTATTGCCCGTCTGCAACAGGCTGCCAGCGACCCGATGGTGGACGGCATTCTGCTCGATATGGACACGCCCGGCGGAATGGTGGCAGGGGCATTTGACTGCGCTGACATCATCGCCCGTGTGCGTGACATAAAGCCGGTATGGGCGCTTGCCAACGACATGAACTGCAGTGCAGGTCAGTTGCTTGCCAGTGCCGCTTCCCGGCGTCTGGTCACGCAGACCGCCCGGACAGGCTCCATCGGCGTCATGATGGCTCACAGCAATTACGGTGCAGCGCTGGAGAAACAGGGCGTGGAAATCACGCTGATTTACAGCGGCAGCCATAAGGTGGATGGCAACCCCTACAGCCATCTTCCGGATGACGTCCGGGAAACACTGCAGTCCCGGATGGATGCAACCCGCCAGATATTTTCGCAGAAAGTGTCGGCATATACCGGCCTGTCCGTGCAGGCTGTGCTGGATACCGAGGCTGCAGTGTACAGCGGTCAGGAGGCCATTGATGCCGGACTGGCTGATGAACTTGTTAACAGCACCGATGCGATCACCGTCATGCGTGATGCACTGGATGCACGTAAATCCCGTCTCTCAGGAGGGCGAATGACCAAAGAGACTCAATCAACAACTGTTTCAGCCACTGCTTCGCAGGCTGACGTTACTGGCGTGGTGCAAGCGACGGAGGGCGAGAACGCCAGCGCTGCGCAGCCGGACGTGAACGCGCAGATCACCGCAGCGGTTGCGGCAGAAAACAGTCGCATTATGGGGATCCTCAACTGTGAGGAGGCTCACGGACGCGAAGAACAGGCACGCGTGCTGGCCGAAACCCCCGGTATGACCGTGGAAACGGCCCGCCGCATTCTGGCAGCTGCACCACAGAGTGCACAGGCGCGCAGTGACACTGCGCTGGATCGTCTGATGCAGGGGGCACCGGCACCGCTGGCTGCAGGTAACCCGGCATCTGATGCCGTTAACGATTTGCTGAACACACCAGTGTAAGGGATGTTTATGACGAGCAAAGAAACCTTTACCCATTACCAGCCGCTGGGCAACAGTGACTCGGCACATACGGCAACCGCGCCCGGCGGATTGAGTGCGAAAGCGCCTGCAATGACCCCGCTGATGCTGGACACCTCCAGCCGTAAGCTGGTTGCGTGGGATGGCACCACCGACGGTGCTGCCGTTGGCATTCTTGCGGTTGCTGCTGACCAGACCAGCACCACGCTGACGTTCTACAAGTCCGGCACGTTCCGTTATGAGGATGTGCTCTGGCCGGAGGCTGCCAGCGACGAGACGAAAAAACGGACCGCGTTTGCCGGAACGGCAATCAGCATCGTTTAACTTTACCCTTCATCACTAAAGGCCGCCTGTGCGGCTTTTTTTACGGGATTTTTTTATGTCGATGTACACAACAGCCCAGCTGCTGGCGGCAAATGAGCAGAAATTTAAGTTTGATCCGCTGTTTCTGCGTCTCTTTTTCCGTGAGAGCTATCCCTTCACCACGGAGAAAGTCTATCTCTCACAAATTCCGGGACTGGTAAACATGGCGCTGTACGTTTCGCCGATTGTTTCCGGTGAGGTTATCCGTTCCCGTGGCGGCTCCACCTCTGAATTTACGCCGGGATATGTCAAGCCGAAGCATGAAGTGAATCCGCAGATGACCCTGCGTCGCCTGCCGGATGAAGATCCGCAGAATCTGGCGGACCCGGCTTACCGCCGCCGTCGCATCATCATGCAGAACATGCGTGACGAAGAGCTGGCCATTGCTCAGGTCGAAGAGATGCAGGCAGTTTCTGCCGTGCTTAAGGGCAAATACACCATGACCGGTGAAGCCTTCGATCCGGTTGAGGTGGATATGGGCCGCAGTGAGGAGAATAACATCACGCAGTCCGGCGGCACGGAGTGGAGCAAGCGTGACAAGTCCACGTATGACCCGACCGACGATATCGAAGCCTACGCGCTGAACGCCAGCGGTGTGGTGAATATCATCGTGTTCGATCCGAAAGGCTGGGCGCTGTTCCGTTCCTTCAAAGCCGTCAGGGAGAAGCTGGATACCCGTCGTGGCTCTAATTCCGAGCTGGAGACAGCGGTGAAAGATCTGGGCAAAGCGGTGTCCTATAAGGGGATGTATGGCGATGTGGCCATCGTCGTGTATTCCGGACAGTACGTGGAAAACGGCGTCAAAAAGAACTTCCTGCCGGACAACACGATGGTGCTGGGGAACACTCAGGCACGCGGTCTGCGCACCTATGGCTGCATTCAGGATGCGGACGCACAGCGCGAAGGCATTAACGCCTCTGCCCGTTACCCGAAAAACTGGGTGACCACCGGCGATCCGGCGCGTGAGTTCACCATGATTCAGTCAGCACCGCTGATGCTGCTGGCTGACCCTGATGAGTTCGTGTCCGTACAACTGGCGTAATCATGGCCCTTCGGGGCCATTGTTTCTCTGTGGAGGAGTCCATGACGAAAGATGAACTGATTGCCCGTCTCCGCTCGCTGGGTGAACAACTGAACCGTGATGTCAGCCTGACGGGGACGAAAGAAGAACTGGCGCTCCGTGTGGCAGAGCTGGAAGAGGAGCTTGATGACACGGATGAAACTGCCGGTCAGGACACCCCTCTCAGCCGGGAAAATGTGCTGACCGGACATGAAAATGAGGTGGGATCAGCGCAGCCGGATACCGTGATTCTGGATACGTCTGAACTGGTCACGGTCGTGGCACTGGTGAAGCTGCATACTGATGCACTTCACGCCACGCGGGATGAACCTGTGGCATTTGTGCTGCCGGGAACGGCGTTTCGTGTCTCTGCCGGTGTGGCAGCCGAAATGACAGAGCGCGGCCTGGCCAGAATGCAATAACGGGAGGCGCTGTGGCTGATTTCGATAACCTGTTCGATGCTGCCATTGCCCGCGCCGATGAAACGATACGCGGGTACATGGGAACGTCAACCACCATGACATCCGGTGAGCAGTCCGGTGCTGTGATACGTGGTGTTTTTGATGACCCTGAAAATATCAGCTATGCCGGACAGGGCGTGCGCGTTGAAGGCTCCAGCCCGTCCCTGTTTGTCCGGACTGATGAGGTGCGGCAGCTGCGGCGTGGAGACACGCTGACCATCGGTGAGGAAAACTTCTGGATAGACCGGGTTTCGCCGGATGATGGCGGAAGCTGTCATCTCTGGCTTGGGCGTGGCGTGCCGCCTGCCGTTAACCGTCGCCGCTGAAAGGGGGATGTATGGCCATAAAAGGTCTTGAGCAGGCCGTTGAAAACCTCAGCCGTATCAGCAAAACGGCGGTGCCTGGTGCCGCCGCAATGGCCATTAACCGCGTTGCGTCATCCGCGATATCGCAGTCTGCGTCACAGGTTGCCCGTGAGACAAAGGTACGCCGGAAACTGGTAAAGGAAAGGGCCAGGCTGAAAAGGGCCACGGTCAAAAATCCGCAGGCCAGAATCAGGGTTAACCGGGGGGATTTGCCCGTAATCAAGCTGGGTAATGCGCGGGTTGTCCTGTCCCGCCGCAGGCGTCGTAAAAAGGGGCAGCGTTCATCCCTGAAAGGTGGCGGCAGCGTGCTTGTGGTGGGAAACCGTCGTATTCCCGGCGCGTTTATTCAGCAACTGAAAAATGGCCGGTGGCATGTCATGCAGCGTGTGGCCGGGAAAAACCGTTACCCCATTGATGTGGTGAAAATCCCGATGGCGGTGCCGCTGACCACGGCGTTTAAACAGAATATTGAGCGGATACGGCGTGAGCGTCTTCCGAAAGAGCTGGGCTATGCGCTGCAGCATCAACTGAGAATGGTAATAAAGCGATGAAACATACTGAACTCCGTGCAGCCGTACTGGATGCACTGGAGAAGCATGACACCGGGGCGACGCTTTTTGATGGTCGCCCCGCTGTTTTTGATGAGGAAGATTTTCCGGCAATTGCCGTTTATCTCACCGGCGCTGAATACACGGGCGAAGAGCTGGACAGCGATACCTGGCAGGCGGAGCTGCATATTGAAGTTTTCCTGCCTGCTCAGGTGCCGGATTCAGAGCTGGATTCGTGGATGGAGTCCCGGATTTATCCGGTGATGAGCGATATCCCGGCACTGTCAGATTTGATCACCAGTATGGTGGCCAGTGGCTATGACTACCGGCGCGACGATGATGTGGGCCTGTGGAGTTCAGCCGATCTGACTTATGTCATTACCTATGAAATGTGAGGACGCTATGCCTGTACCAAATCCTACAATGCCGGTGAAAGGTGCCGGGACCACCCTGTGGGTTTATAAGGGGAGCGGTGACCCTTATGCGAACCCGCTTTCAGACGTTGACTGGTCGCGTCTGGCAAAAGTTAAAGACCTGACGCCCGGCGAACTGACCGCTGAGTCCTATGACGACAGCTATCTCGATGATGAAGATGCAGACTGGACTGCGACCGGGCAGGGGCAGAAATCTGCCGGAGATACCAGCTTCACGCTGGCGTGGATGCCCGGAGAGCAGGGGCAGCAGGCGCTGCTGGCGTGGTTTAATGAAGGTGATACCCGTGCCTATAAAATCCGCTTCCCGAACGGCACGGTCGATGTGTTCCGTGGCTGGGTCAGCAGTATCGGTAAGGCGGTGACGGCGAAGGAAGTGATTACCCGCACGGTGAAGGTCACCAATGTGGGACGTCCGTCGATGGCAGAAGATCGCAGCACGGTGACGGCGACAACCGGCATGACGGTGACACCCGCCAGTGCTTCCGTAGTGAAAGGGCAGAGCACCACGCTGACCGTGGCATTCCAGCCGGAGGGCGCAACCGACAAGAGCTTCCGTGCGGTGTCTTCGGATAAAACAAAAGCCACCGTGTCGGTCAGTGGTATGACCATCACCGTGAAAGGTGTTGCTGCAGGCAAGGTCAACATTCCGGTCGTATCTGGTAATGGTGAGTTTGCTGCGGTTGCAGAAATCAACGTCACCGCCAGTTAATCCGGAGAGTCAGCGATGTTCCTGAAAACCGAATCATTTGAACATAACGGTGTGACCGTCACGCTTTCTGAACTGTCAGCCCTGCAGCGTATTGAGCATCTCGCCCTGATGAAACGGCAGGCAGAACAGGCGGAGTCAGACAGCAACCGGAGGTTTACTGTGGAAGACGCCATCAGAACCGGCGCGTTTCTGGTGGCGATGTCCCTGTGGCATAACCATCCGAAGAAGACAAAGCTGCCTTCCATGAATGAAGCCGTTAAACAGATTGAGCAGGAAGTGCTTACCACCTGGCCCACAGAGGCAATTTCTCATGCTGAAAACGTGGTGTACCGGCTGTCCGGTATGTATGAGTTTGTGGTGAATGATGCTCCTGAACAGGCAGAGGACGCCGGGCCTGCAGAGCCTGTTTCTGCGGGAAAGTGTTCGACGGTGAGCTGAGTTTTGCCCTGAAACTGGCGCGTGAGATGGGGCGACCCGACTGGCGCGCCATGCTTGCCGGGATGTCATCCACGGAGTATGCCGACTGGCACCGCTTTTACAGTACCCATTATTTTCATGATGTTCTGCTGGATATGCACTTTTCCGGGCTGACGTACACCGTGCTCAGCCTGTTTTTCAGCGATCCGGAGATGCATCCGCTGGATTTCAGTCTGCTGAATCGGCGCGAGGCTGACGAAGAGCCTGAAGATGATGTGCTGATGCAGAAAGCGGCAGGGCTTGCCGGAGGCGTTCGTTTTGGCCCGGACGGGAATGAAGTTATCCCCGCTTCCCCGTATGTGGCGGACATGACGGAGGATGACGTAATGCTGATGACAGTATCAGAAGGGATCGCAGGAGGAGTCCGGTATGGCTGAACCGGTAGGCGATCTGGTCGTTGATTTAAGTCTGGATGCGGCCAGATTTGACGAGCAGATGGCCAGAGTCAGGCGTCATTTTTCCGGTACGGAAACTGATGCGAAAAAAACAGCGGCAGTCGTTGAACAGTCGCTGAGCCGACAGGCGCTGGCTGCACAGAAAGCGGGGATTTCCGTCGGGCAGTATAAAGCCGCCATGCGTATGCTGCCTGCACAGTTCACCGACGTGGCCACGCAGCTTGCAGGCGGGCAAAGCCCGTGGCTGATCCTGCTGCAACAGGGTGGTCAGGTTAAGGACTCCTTCGGCGGGATGATCCCCATGTTCCGGGGGCTTGCCGGTGCGATCACCCTGCCGATGGTCGGGGCCACCTCGCTGGCGGTGGCGACCGGTGCGCTGGCGTATGCCTGGTATCAGGGTAACTCAACCCTGTCCGATTTCAACAAAACGCTGGTCCTTTCCGGTAATCAGTCGGGTCTGACGGCAGATCGTATGCTGGTCCTGTCCAGAGCCGGGCAGGCGGCAGGGCTGACGTTTAACCAGACCAGCGAGTCACTCAGTGCACTGGTTAAGGCGGGGGTAAGCGGTGAGGCTCAGATTGCGTCCATCAGCCAGAGTGTGGCGCGTTTCTCTTCTGCATCCGGCGTGGAGGTGGACAAGGTCGCTGAAGCCTTCGGGAAGCTGACCACTGACCCGACGTCGGGGCTGACGGCGATGGCGCGCCAGTTCCATAACGTGACGGCGGAGCAGATTGCGTATGTTGCTCAGTTGCAGCGTTCCGGCGATGAAGCCGGGGCATTGCAGGCGGCGAACGAGGCCGCAACGAAAGGGTTTGATGACCAGACCCGACGCCTGAAAGAGAACATGGGCACGCTGGAAACCTGGGCAGACAGGACAGCACGGGCATTCAAATCCATGTGGGATGCGGTGCTGGATATTGGTCGTCCTGATACCGCTCAGGAGATGCTGATTAAGGCAGAGGCTGCGTTTAAGAAAGCGGACGACATCTGGAATCTGCGCAAGGATGATTATTTTGTTAACGATGAAGCGCGGGCGCGTTACTGGGATGATCGTGAAAAGGCCCGTCTTGCGCTTGAAGCCGCCCGAAAGAAGGCTGAACAGCAGAGTCAACAGGACAAAAATGCGCAGCAGCAGAGCGATACCGAAGCATCACGGCTGAAATATACCGAAGAGGCGCAGAAGGCTTACGAACGGCTGCAGACACCGCTGGAGAAATATACCGCCCGTCAGGAAGAACTGAACAAGGCACTGAAAGACGGGAAAATCCTGCAGGCAGATTACAACACGCTGATGGCGGCGGCGAAAAAGGATTATGAAGCGACGCTGAAAAAGCCGAAACAGTCCGGCGTGAAGGTGTCTGCGGGCGATCGTCAGGAAGACAGTGCTCATGCTGCCCTGCTGACGCTTCAGGCAGAACTCCGGACGCTGGAGAAGCATGCCGGAGCGAATGAGAAAATCAGCCAGCAGCGCCGGGATTTGTGGACAGCCGAAAGCCAGTATGCCGTGTTGCATAAGAAGTTGTCTGCTGACGTTCTGGATGGACAGAAGAAATCGCTAAGTATCGAGGAAAAATCTCTTCTTGCTCATGAAAAAGAGACGCTGGAGTACAAACGTCAGCTGGCTGAACTTGGCGATAAGGTTGAACACCAGAAACGGCTGAACGAACTGGTACAGCAGGCGGAGAAATTCGCACAGCAACAACGGGCAAAACGGGCCAGCATTGAGGCGAAAAGCCGGGGGTTGACTGACCGGCAGGCAGCGCGGGAAGCCACGGAACAGCGCCTGAAGGAACAGTATGGCGATAATCCGCTGGCGCTGAATAACGTCATGTCAGAGCAGAAAAAGACCTGGGCGGCTGAAGACCAGCTTCGCGGGAGCTGGATGGCAGGCCTGAAGTCCGGCTGGAGTGAGTGGGAAGAGAGCGCCACGGACAGTATGTCGCAGGTAAAAAGTGCAGCCACGCAGACCTTTGATGGTATTGCACAAAATATGGCGGCGATGCTGACCGGCAGTGAGCAGAACTGGCGCAGCTTCACCCGTTCCGTGCTGTCCATGATGACAGAAATTCTGCTTAAGCAGGCAATGGTGGGGATTGTCGGAAGTATAGGCAGCGCCATTGGCGGCGGCGCATCAGCGTCAGGCGGTACAGCCATTCAGGCAGCTGCGGCGAAATTCCATTTTGCGACCGGAGGGTTTACGGGAACCGGCGGCAAATATGAGCCAGCGGGGATTGTTCACCGTGGTGAGTTTGTCTTCACGAAGGAGGCAACCAGCCGGATTGGCGTGGGAAATCTTTACCGGCTGATGCGCGGCTATGCCACCGGCGGTTATGTCGGTACACCGGGCAGCATGGCGGACAGCCGGTCGCAGGCGTCCGGGACGTTTGAGCAGAATAACCATGTGGTGATTAACAACGACGGCACGAACGGTCAGATAGGGCCACAGGCACTGAAGGCTGTTTATGACGTAGCCCGTAAGGCGGCAATGGATGTTGTGACCGGGCAGATGCGCGATGGTGGTCTGTTCTCCGGAGGTGGACGATGAAAACCTTCCGCTGGAAAGTGAAACCCGGTATGGATGTGGCTTCGGCCCCTTCCGTAAGAAAGGTGCGCTTTGGTGATGGCTATTCCCAGCGAGCGCCTGCCGGGCTGAATGCCGACCTGAAAACGTACAGCGTGACGCTTTCTGTTCCCCGTTGGGAGGCCACGGCGCTTGAGTCGTTTCTGGCTGAGCACGGGGGCTGGAAATCCTTTCTGTGGACGCCGCCTTATGGCTACCGGCAGATAAAGGTGACCTGCGCAAAATGGTCGTCGCGGGTCAGTATGTTGCGTGTTGAGTTCAGCGCAGAGTTTGAACAGGTGGTGAACTGATGCAGGATATCCGACAGGAAACACTGAATGAATGCACCCGTGCGGAGCAGTCGGCCAGCGTGGTGCTCTGGGAAATCGATCTGACAGAGGTTGGTGGAGAACGTTATTTTTTCTGTAATGAGCAGAACGAAAAAGGTGAGCCGGTCACCTGGCAGGGGCGACAGTATCAGGCGTATCCCATTCAGGGGAGTGGTTTCGAACTGAATGGCAAAGGCACCAGTACGCGCCCCACGCTGACGGTTTCTAACCTGTATGGCATGGTCACCGGGATGGCGGAAGATCTGCAGAGTCTGGTCGGCGGAACGGTGGTCAGGCGTAAGGTTTATGCCCGTTTTCTGGATGCGGTGAACTTCGTCAACGGAAACAGCGACGCCGATCCGGAGCAGGAGGTGATTAGCCGCTGGCGCATCGAGCAGTGCAGCGAACTGAGCGCGGTCAGTGCCTCCTTTGTACTGTCCACGCCGACTGAAACGGATGGTGCCGTTTTTCCGGGGCGCATCATGCTGGCTAATACCTGCACCTGGACCTATCGCGGTGATGAGTGCGGTTATAACGGTCCGGCGGTCGCGGATGAATATGACCAGCCGACGTCCGATATCACGAAGGATAAATGCAGCAAATGCCTGAGTGGCTGTAAGTTTCGCAATAATGTCGGCAACTTTGGCGGCTTCCTTTCCATTAACAAACTTTCGCAGTAAATCCCATGACACAGACAGAATCAGCGATTCTGGCGCACGCCCGGCGATGTGCGCCAGCGGAGTCGTGCGGCTTCGTGGTAAGCACGCCGGAGGGGGAAAGATATTTCCCCTGCGTGAATATCTCCGGTGAGCCGGAGGCGTATTTCCGTATGTCGCCGGAAGACTGGCTGCAGGCAGAAATGCAGGGTGAGATTGTGGCGCTGGTCCACAGCCACCCCGGTGGTCTGCCCTGGCTGAGTGAGGCCGACCGGCGGCTGCAGGTGCAGAGTGATTTGCCGTGGTGGCTGGTCTGCCGGGGGACGATTCATAAGTTCCGCTGTGTGCCGCATCTCACCGGGCGGCGCTTTGAGCACGGGGTGACGGACTGTTACACGCTGTTCCGGGATGCTTATCATCTGGCGGGGATTGAGATGCCGGATTTTCATCGCGAGGATGACTGGTGGCGTCACGGTCAGAATCTCTATCTGGATAATCTGGAGGCCACAGGGCTGTATCAGGTGCCGTTGTCATCAGCACAACCGGGCGATGTGCTGCTGTGCTGTTTTGGTTCATCGGTGCCGAATCATGCCGCCATTTACTGTGGTGATGGCGAGCTGCTGCACCATATTCCTGAACAACTGAGCAAACGAGAGAGGTATACCGACAAATGGCAGCGACGCACACACTCCCTCTGGCGTCACCAGGCATGGCACGCATCTGCCTTTACGGGGATTTGCAACGATTTGGCCGCCGCATCGACCTTCGTGTGAAAACGGGGGCTGAAGCCATCCGCGCACTGGCCACACAGCTCCCGATGTTTCGTCAGAAACTGAGCGACGGCTGGTATCAGGTACGGATTGCCGGGCGGGACGTCAGCACGTCCGGGTTAACGGCGCAGTTACATGAGACTCTGCCTGATGGCGCTGTGATTCATATTGTTCCCAGAGTCGCCGGGGCCAAGTCAGGTGGCGTATTCCAGATTGTCCTGGGGGCTGCCGCCATTGCCGGATCATTCTTTACCGCCGGAGCCACCCTTGCAGCATGGGGGGCAGCCATTGGGGCCGGTGGTATGACCGGCATCCTGTTTTCTCTCGGTGCCAGTATGGTGCTCGGTGGTGTGGCGCAGATGCTGGCACCGAAAGCCAGAACTCCCCGTACACAGACAACGGATAACGGCAAACAGAACACCTATTTCTCCTCACTGGATAACATGGTTGCCCAGGGCAATGTTTTGCCTGTTCTGTACGGTGAAATGCGCGTGGGGTCGCGGGTGGTTTCTCAGGAGATCAGCACAGCAGATGAAGGTGATGGTGGTCAGGTTGTGGTGATTGGTCGCTGATGAAAAATGTTTTATGTGAAACCGCCTGCGGGCGGGTTTGTCGTTTATGGAGCGTGACGAATGGGTAAAGGCAGCAGTAAGGGGCATACCCCGCGCGAAGCGAAGGACAACCTGAAATCCACGCAGTTGCTGAGTGTGATTGATGCCATCAGTGAAGGGCCGATTGAAGGTCCGGTGGATGGATTAAAAAGCGTGCTGCTGAACAGTACGCCGGTGCTGGACAGTGAGGGGAATACCAACATCGCCGGTGTCACGGTGGTGTTCCGGGCCGGTGAGCAGGAGCAGACACGGCCGGAGGGATTTGAATCCTCCGGCTCCGAGACGGTGCTGGGTACGGAAGTGAAATATGACACGCCGATCACCCGCACCATTACGTCTGCAAACATCGACCGTCTGCGCTTTACCTTCGGTGTACAGGCACTGGTGGAAACCACCTCAAAGGGGGACAGGAATCCGTCGGAAGTCCGCCTGCTGGTTCAGATACAACGTAACGGTGGCTGGGTGACGGAAAAAGACATCACCATTAAGGGCAAAACCACCTCGCAGTATCTGGCCTCGGTGGTGGTGGGTAACCTGCCGCCGCGCCCGTTCAACATCCGGATGCGCAGGATGACGCCGGACAGCACCACAGACCAGCTGCAGAACAAAACGCTCTGGTCGTCATACACTGAAATCATCGATGTGAAACAGTGCTACCCGAACACGGCACTGGTCGGCGTGCAGGTGGACTCGGAGCAGTTCGGCAGCCAGCAGGTGAGCCGTAATTATCATCTGCGCGGGCGTATTCTGCAGGTGCCGTCGACTTATAACCCGCAGACGCGGCAATACAGCGGTATCTGGGACGGGACGTTTAAACCGGCATACAGCAACAATATGGCATGGTGTCTGTGGGATATGCTGACCCATCCGCGCTACGGCATGGGGAAACGTCTTGGTGCGGCGGATGTGGACAAATGGGCGCTGTATGTCATCGGCCAGTATTGCGACCAGTCGGTGCCGGACGGCTTTGGCGGCACGGAGCCGCGCATCGCCTGTAATGCGTACCTGACCACACAGCGAAAGGCGTGGGATGTGCTCAGTGATTTCTGCTCGGCGATGCGCTGTATGCCGGTATGGAACGGGCAGACGCTGACGTTCGTGCAGGACCGACCGTCGGATAAGGTGTGGACCTATAACCGCAGTAATGTGGTGATGCCGGATGATGACGCGCCGTTCCGCTACAGCTTCAGCGCCCTGAAGGACCGCCATAATGCCGTTGAGGTGAACTGGATTGACCCGGACAACGGCTGGGAGACGGCAACAGAGCTTGTGGAGGACACGCAGGCCATTGCCCGTTACGGTCGTAACGTCACGAAGATGGATGCCTTTGGCTGTACCAGCCGGGGGCAGGCACACCGCGCCGGGCTGTGGCTGATTAAAACGGAGCTGCTGGAGACGCAGACCGTGGATTTCAGCGTGGGTGCCGAAGGGCTTCGCCATGTGCCGGGTGATGTTATTGAAATCTGCGATGATGACTATGCCGGTATCCGCATCGGCGGGCGCGTGCTGGCTGTGAACAGCCAGACCCGGACGCTGACGCTCGACCGTGAAATCACGCTGCCATCCTCCGGTACCACGCTGATAAGCCTGGTTGACGGAAGTGGCAATCCGGTCAGCGTGGAGGTCCAGTCCGTCACCGACGGCGTGAAGGTAAAAGTGAGCCGTGTTCCTGACGGCGTTGCCGGATACAGCGTATGGGGGCTGAAGCTGCCGACGCTGCGCCAGCGCCTGTTCCGCTGCGTGAGTATCCGTGAGAACGATGACGGCACGTATGCCATCACCGCCGTGCAGCATGTACCGGAAAAAGAGGCCATCGTGGATAACGGGGCGCACTTTGACGGCGACCAGAGCGGCACGGTGAATGGTGTCACGCCGCCAGCGGTGCAGCACCTGACTGCCGAAGTCACCGCAGACAGCGGGGAATATCAGGTGCTGGCGCGCTGGGACACGCCGAAGGTGGTGAAGGGGGTGAGCTTTATGCTTCGCCTGACCGTGGCAGCGGATGACGGCAGTGAGCGGCTGGTCAGCACGGCCCGGACGACGGAAACCACATACCGCTTCACGCAACTGGCGCTGGGGAACTACAGGCTGACAGTCCGGGCGGTAAATGCGTGGGGACAGCAGGGCGATCCGGCATCGGTATCGTTCCGGATTGCCGCACCGGCAGCGCCGTCTCGGATTGAGCTGACACCGGGCTATTTTCAGATAACCGCCACGCCGCATCTTGCGGTTTATGACCCGACGGTACAGTTTGAGTTCTGGTTCTCGGAAAAACGGATTGCTGATATCAGGCAGGTTGAAACCACAGCCCGCTATCTTGGCACGGCGCTGTACTGGATAGCTGCCAGTATCAATATCAGGCCGGGCCATGATTATTATTTTTACGTTCGTAGTGTGAACACCGTTGGCAAATCGGCATTCGTGGAGGCTGTCGGTCGGGCGAGCGATGATGCGGAAGGTTACCTGGATTTTTTCAAAGGCAAGATAACCGAATCTCATCTCGGCAAGGAGTTGCTGGAAAAAGTCGACCTGACGGAGGATAACGCCAGCAAACTGGATGAGTTTTCGAAAGAGTGGAAGGACGCCAACGATAAGTGGAATGCCATGTGGGGCGTCAAAATTGAGCAGACCAAAGACGG